>NZ_JARVRG010000055.1:0-16766 GCF_030209795.1 Arthrobacter sp. efr-133-R2A-63
CGTGGCTCACTTTTCAACCCACGAAATGGCTCACTTTTCGACCAGCGCTGACAGGCAGCGTCCCAATCGATAAACGTCCAACGATCACCGATGATGAGATTCCACGGCGCCAGGTCGTTATGGCAGATCAACTCTTCGCCAGGCGATGAGATCGCCACGTTCCACCGCGCGTCACGCGGTGGAACGAATGACTCGCTCGCGTCGTGGATCGCGCGCACCATCGCTCCGACACGATGAAGTTCCGAATGCGTGAGTGGCTCTGACGGCCTTGCTCATCCTGGCCTAGGACCGCTGGCACGTCGACGCCAGCTTTCCTGACAGCTGTCATGAACTCGAAGACGCTCGGCGTCGAGTCCATCCACGGCTTGCGTACTGTCGATCCAATGCGTACGACGCCATCGCTGACATTGCCACCTTCGAGTATCTGCTCGGCATCCATTACTCGATGCTAGCTCCGTCCGTAAACCGATCCTTTACCGGACGCCGCCCGATCGGATTATGCCATTGAGATGAGCGTCCCGGGGATGGTCCTGATGGAGACTTGCGACGCCGCTTTGCGGAGAAGAGCGATCGAGGCACTCACGATATCTTGCCCGCCTGGGGTGTCGCGGCTGCCGCTAATCTCCTAGATCGCGCAGCCGTCCGGGCCGCAGGCCTCGGCATCGGGGCTGCCGACGGCGACCAGCGGATTCGCTTCCTGCCACGCCTGTGTGAGGGCCTGGGTGAAGACCTCCGAGGGCTGGGCGCCGGAGAGTCCGTACTTGCGGTCGATGACGAAGAACGGCACGCCGGTGACGCCGATCATCCGTGCTTCGGCGATGTCGCCGCGGACGTCCTCCGCGTAGTTGTCGGTGCTGAACAACTCGGCGATTTCGGCTTCCGGCAGGCCCAGGTCGTCGCCGAGGCTGCTCAGGTATTCCTGGCTGCCGATGTCCTTGCCGTGTTCGAAATGGCCGCTCAAGAGCAGTTCCTTGGCTTCGTCCTGCTTGCCGTGGGCGGCTGCGAGATGGATCAGGCGGTGTGCCGTGAAGCTGTTGGCCACCACGACGTCGTCGAAGCGGTAGCTGAGGCCCTCGCCTTTTGCCTGCAACGCGACGTGCTCGAACATCTGGCTGACCTGCGCGGGGTCCATGCCCTTGCGCTTGCTCAGGTAATCCAGCTCGGTGCCGTCGTAGTGTTCCGGGATGCTCGGATCCAACTGGTAGCTGCGCCACTGGATCTCGACCGAGTCGCGGTGCGGGAATTCAGCCAAGGCCGCTTCGAACCGGCGCTTTCCGATGTAGCACCACGGGCAAGCGACGTCTGACCAGATCTCAATCTTCATGATGGCGACAACCGGAAGTGGACGCCGGTCATTCCCGGCCTGGCCTGTTGGACTGGTCACAGCCCGGCGACGGCCCGCTCCATCACGAAATCGTGCTCCACGGAATCGCCCAAGCGGAACGACTTGGTCCCGACCTTCCTGAATCCGCTCTTCTCATAGAAGCGGATGGCTTTGGCGTTCTGGCTGTTGACGCCGAGCCACACACCGGCAGCCCCCGAGCCGGCAGCGCGGTCCAACGTGACTTTCATGAGCTCCGCGGCAGCGCCCAGGCCGTGGTGTTCCGGATGCACATAGCACTTGCTCAGTTCCGTGGAAGGGTTGAGCGTCAGGGCCGAAGCGACGTCGGTATCGCTTGTGGGTCGGGCCACGAGCATGCTGTAGCCGCGGAGTTCACCGGCGGCGTCGATGGCCAGGATGGTGATGTCCGGATCGGCAAGGTATTCAGTGAACTTCTCCGCGCTGAGCGTCCTGCTCAGGTGCGCCGCGATGTCTTCGGGCGAGGAATCCGGCGGGCAGGCGAGCGGAAAGGTGACGGCAGCAAGCTCTGCCAGCGGTCCGGCGTCGTCCGCTGTCGCTTCACGGATTGTCTGGCTCATGCGGTCCTCTCAGGCAAACGGGCTCGGAAATGCACCTCAAGACTGATCTTAAGGGGCATTTCCGGAAGAATTACGACGGCGGTGGTCCGCCCGAGAGTTGGGCGAAGGGTTCCCGCCTAGGCTGCGAGGTGTTGGCGGATCCCTTCGACAATGAGGTCGTGATCCTCCTGCGAAGAAAGGCCTGACGCAGTGACGGCCGCGACCACGCCAACGCCCCGGACCCGCACGGGAAACGAGCCCCCTGTCACGGCGTAGTCGGCGCCCAGCCACCCACTGGCCACCGGATCGATACCGGCGGAGGACAATCGGGCTTCTACAAGTGCGCTGCTGGATTCCATCCGCAACACGAGTGCGGATTTCCGTGCGATCCACGATTCCTGGTCTGGTGTGATGCCGGGTAGCGCCGCGCGGAAAAGGATGAGCCCGGGGCGCCGGATGTCGATGCCGATGGCATGGCCTGCCGCCTGGGCCATGCCCGTGAGCCGCGAGCCGAGCCTCCAGGCGTCACCGTGATCGAAAGAGGTGAAAATCAGTTCCTCTTCCTGGCGTTTGAGAGCTTCCAATGCTTCAAGAGCGCTGATGCCGGCCATGGCGCTACCGTTCTTCCGTGCCGTAGGGTTCGAAATCGAACTCCTGAAAGTCGGACACTTCCTTCGCCCAGCGGGACTCCACGAATCCGACGTGGGCAGGATGGTCATTGTAGGAGCTGAAGGCCTCCGCGCCGTCGAACGTCATTTCAAACTGAAGGCCAAGCGGGCTCTTCTGTGAAATCTGGCGGGATACGCGGAAGTCCTGCACTACCGGTATGGCAGTCAGTGTGGCGACTGCTGCGTCCAGGAACTCCCGTTCCCCGGAGGAACCGGGCTCGTGGATGAGGGAGAAAGCGACCGTGTGGCGGATCATGGCGTTCCAATCGAAGTGCTGACGGGATAGGCAACATAAGCGAACCGCTCCGAGTCGGGCGACCAGCTGTTGACGTTGAGGGTTCCCTGCCCGCCGAAGAGCGGCCAGGTGTGGAGCGGCGTCGCCCAGTCGCTCGTGGAAAGAACGACGACGTCGACCGGCAAGTCCGCGGGGTGGCCTTCCGTGCCGCCGGGGAAGCGGATGTAGCTGGCCAGCCGCCCGTCGGGCGAGAGGTGCGGGAACCAGTCGACGGTGTCGCTCGCCAGCAGGTGCTCAGGCTTGCCGCCGCTCGTCCGCACCCGGGCGAGTTGGGCGTGGCCCGGCCGGTCGGTGAAGGCTTCGGTATTGAAGTACAGCCATTCGCCGTCGGGCGAGTACTCGGGACCGTCGCAGTGGCCAGGGCCGGTGTCCACGAGCGCGGATGGGCCGCCGGCCGCAGGCATCGTGATGAGCCGGCCAGGCTGGGTGAAGTCCCCGGCTTCTATCCCCACGTAGGCGAGCGTCTGTCCGTCGGGCCTGACGCCGTGGAGGAAATGGAACCACCCGTCGTCGGCCGTGAGGCGGTCCGCCTCTCCGCCGTCGAGGTCTGCGCGGTAGATGTGGCCATCATTCGCCGAGAGGTAGATGGTGGAGCCATCGGGCGCGAGGACGTGGTCGTTGTTGAGGTCCGGGATTCCGGTGATGGCTACCTTTTCGAGCCCTCCCGAAAGATCCAGCCGCCAGAGGGCGCCGTGACCGTTGAGGATGAGGGCCTGGCCATCGAGCGTCCAGTTCGGTGCTTCCAGCAGGATCTCGTCCGTGGCGAAGGCCAGTTCGGAAGCACCTGTGGCGGAGGCGATCCATACTTCGCAGCGCTGGCCAGGTTGGAGGGTCCGTATCACTTGGGGGCCTCGACGGAGCCGCCCCGGAGTTCCTTGATCCGGATGTTCCGCCACCTGCATTGTGCTCCGATACCCCAGCGGGCTTCGCCGAACACGGCGTCGTTGTCGTGGACCTCGAGCGCGATGTGTCCGCTGTCGCCAAGCACCTCGAAGACCGCATCGGCGTCGTAGTTGGGGGATTGCAGGGTGGCGGTATCCAGTTCCGCGATCTTGAGGCCGTTGATCCACGTGGTGATGACAGGCATGCTGCCGACGCAGCGGATCCGCAGCTCGTTCCACTCGTCCCAGCGCCACACGTCGAGGAAATCGCCGACGTCGGCTGCGTAGCTGAGCCGGGCACGCTTCACTTCCGTGACGGGTTCCACAGAGGTGGCCGGGTTGTCTGCGACAAGGCCGGTGGGGCGGCCGGCGTCGTCCCGGGCGACGTCGATCGCGAACGGAACCGCCGAGAAGCTCGCCAGTCCGTTGCCGAAGAAGCCGCCGATGCCACCGGAGGGGCGGTGGTCCACGAGGACTTGGAACCCTTCCCAGCTGTCCCGTTGACGCCGGATCATCACACCGGTGTCCGCAGGCCAATCGGGGCGCATCTCAAGCTTCAATTCGAAGTCCCCGAACGCCTGGTCGCTGACAAGGTAGCCGCCGTAGCCGCTCCCGGGTGAGTCCTGCTCGCCGATCAAGACGCCGTCTTCAACCTTCCAGCGGGCAGGATGCTTCTCCGGCTCTACGGGGCGCTGGAGTCCGAGGCTGTCGAAGTGCTCAAGGACGCTCGGGCCGCCGGGATACACCGAGCCATAAATGCGAGGCGCAGCGTGCCACCCGGCCAGGCTGGCGCCGTCGAACAGCGGGACGAACCCGTCGTTACCCACGTCGGACACCACCTAGTCCTGGCTGAAGGCGGCGTCGAAGCTGGTTTGGGAGGGCGGGAAGTCGAACTTCTTGAGGGCCGCTAGGGCTTCGGGGGCGCCGTGGAGGCGGTCCATGCCCGCGTCTTCCCATTCGACGGAGATCGGTCCGTTGTAGCCGATGGCGGTGAGGGCCCGGAAGGAGGATTCCCAGGGCACGTCGCCGCGTCCGGCGGAGACGAAGTCCCAGCCGCGGCGGGGGTCGCCCCAGGGCAGGTGGGAGCCCATGACGGTGTTGCGGCCGGTGGGGCGCAGCTTGGTGTCCTTGCAGTCCACGTGGTAGATCCGGTCCTTGAAGTCCCAGATGAAGGAGACGGGGTCGATGCCTTGCCACATGAAGTGCGAGGGGTCCCAGTTCAGGCCGAACGCTTCCCGGTGCCCGATCGCTTCCAGGGTCCGCACGGTGGTCCAGTAGTCGTAGGCGATCTCGGAGGGGTGGACTTCGTGGGCGAAGCGGACACCGCATTCATCGAAGACGTCCAGGATGGGGTTCCAGCGGTCCGCGAAGTCCTGGTAGCCAGCCTCGATGACCTTCTCGGGGACGGGCGGGAACATGGCGACGTACTGCCAGATCGAGGAGCCCGTGAACCCGACGACGGTGTCCACGCCGAGGGCGCGGGCGAGGCGGGCGGTGTGTTTCATTTCCTCGGCGGCCCGTTGGCGGACGCCTTCGGGGTCCCCGTCGCCCCAGACCTTGGCCCCGACGATCCCTTGGTGGCGGAAGTCGATGGGGTCATCGCACACTGCCTGGCCCTTGAGGTGGTTGGAGATGGCCCAGACCTTGAGGTTGTATTTGTCCAGGACGGCGAGCTTGGACTCAACGTAGCCGGGTTCGTCCCAGCGCCAGGCGTCCAGGTGGTCCCCGGACACGGCGATTTCCAGGCCGTCATAGCCCCAGCCGGAGGCCAGCTTGGCGACTTCCTCGAAGGGCAGGTCGGCCCACTGGCCGGTGAACAGGGTATACGGGCGGGGCATGGGTTCTCCTTGCAAAAATTTACGGGGGGAAGCTGGACGGCCGGCGTTTCTAGTGGCCGGAGACCTGGATGATGGCGGACTTGGCGTCGGCTGATTCTTCGATGGCGGCCAGGACCTGTTGGACGGCGAGTCCGTCTTCGAACGAGGGCGAGGGCGGGGTCCCGGCGTCGATGGCCGCGAGGAAGTCACGGATCTCGTGGGTGAAGGTGTGCTCCCAGCCGATCACGTGGCCCTGCGGCCACCAGGCGGCCATGTAGGGGTGTTCAGGCTCGTTGACCAGGATCCGGCGGAAGCCCTGCTCCCGGACAGGCACCGTGGCGTCGAGGAAGCCGAGCTCGTTGATGGATTCCAGGTCGAACAGGAGCGAGCCCTTGTCGCCGTAGATTTCCATCGTGAGCGAGTTCTTCTTGCCCGTGGCCATGCGGGAGACTTCCACCGAGGCGATGGCCCCGGAGGCGAGGGTCAGCGTGGCCCAGGCGGCGTCGTCGACCGTTACTTGTTCCGGACCGTTCGCCCCGGGGCGGTTGTCCACGAAGGTGTGGAGCCGGCCGGAGACTTCGGTGACGGTGTCTCCGAGGAGGAAGAGGACCTGGTCGATCGCGTGGGAGGCGATGTCGCCGAGTGCCCCGGATCCCGCGGTTTCCTTGTTGAGGCGCCAGGTCATGGGGGAGTCGGCGTCCACGAGCCAGTCCTGCAGGTAGGCGGCGCGGACGTGCCGGACCGTGCCCAGCCGGCCTTCGGCAATGAGCTCCTTCGCGAGGGCCAGGGCCGGGACGCGGCGGTAGTTGAAGCCGATCATGGACTGGATACCGCGCGCCCGGGCGGCACGCGCGGCTTCCGTCATGGCTTCGGCCTCGGCGAGGGTGTTCGCGAGGGGCTTCTCCACGAGCACGTGCTTGCCCGCCTCCAGCGCCGCGGTGGCGATTTCGGCGTGCATCCAGCCCGGAGCGCAGATGTCCACGATGTGGATGTCATCTCGCTCCAGGACCTGGCGCCAGTCCGTGGCGGACTCGCTCCACCCGTACTTCGCCGCGGCCTCGGCAACCTGTTCCGCGTCCCGGCCAACGAGCACTTTCTGCTCGAAGGCCGGAACGTCGAAGAAACTGGCCACGTTCCGCCACGCGTTGGAATGGGCTTTGCCCATGAACGCGTAGCCGATCGCGGCGACACCCAGGGGTGTCTTGCCCGGTTCGCCGTCGTGAGGATTGGTGGGGGTAGCGGCGGAGCTAGTCATGAGTGATTCCTAGAGGGTGGCGGCCATCGGGTCCCAGTCCTCGGGGAGGGCCTGGGAGGTCACGGCGGAGCTGTCGACGCCTACGAAGGTGCCGGTTTCGGCGGACTCGGAAATGGAAACCAGGGTATCGACCACATGGTAGGCGAGGGCTCCCTGGGCGCGGTGGGGAACGCCGGCGCGCAGGGAACGGGCCATGTCCAGCACGCCCATCCCGCGGCCGTGGGCCGGTCCCGTGGCGGGAATGATTTCAGCTTCGTCGGCCCCGGCGCGCCATAGCTTGAGGTCGCCGTCGAAGTTGTTGGGGTCCGGCAGTTCCAGGGTGCCCTCGGTACCGGTGATCTCCACGAAGCCCATCCGCAGGCGGGGGGATTCGAAGCTGAACACACTGTGCGAGGAAGTACCGCCCTCGAACTGGAGCATCGCGGACACGTGGGTGGGGACCTCGACGGCGAATTCCTCGCCGGCCTTGGGCCCGGAACCGACCACGCGGACTTCCTTGGCCTTGGACCCGACGGCGGCGACCTTGCGGACCGAACCGAAAGTCTGGACCAGCGCGGTGACATAGTACGGGCCCATGTCGAAGAGCGGGCCTGCGCCGTGGGCGAAGAGGAATGACGGGTTCGGGTGCCAGGACTCCGGGCCAGGGGTCTGGAACATGGTCAAGGCAGTCAGCGGGGTGCCGATGTCGCCGCGTTCGATGATCCGGCGGGCCGTCTGCAGTCCTGCGCCCAGGAAGGTGTCCGGTGCGCAGCCGAGGCGGATGCCCGCGGCGTCGGCCGTCTTCAACAGGGCCAGACCGGATTCGCGGTCCAGGGAGAACGGCTTCTCGGTCCAGACATGCTTGCCGGCGTTCACCGCAGCAGTGGCCACCTCGACGTGCGCCGCCGGGATGGTCAGGTTCACGATGATCTCGACGTCGGGATGGTTCAGGGCCGCGTCCACGCCACCCCATTCCGGGATGCCGTATTCCTTGGCCCGTGCCTGGGCGGCTTCCTCGAACAGGTCCGCGATGACATAAACCTTCAGGTCCGGGAAAACCGTCAGGTTGTCCAGGTAGGCCTTGCTGATGTTGCCGGCGCCGATGACGGCGACGCCGACGGGCCCCCGCCGGGTCGACGGGGTGGACTGGTGCGTTGCGGTGCTCATGCGTTCACATCCTGTGCTGCGTGGAGGAAGGCGAGGCTCTGGGCAATGCCTTCGAAGATGTCGCCAGCGTAGTCGTCGAACTCAACGACGCCTACCTCGAGGGACTTGGCGGCAGCAACGACGTCGAGCACCGGGATGGTGCCCTGGCCCGCCGGCAACTGGGCTTTCGTGTCCGTGGTGCCGGGGCCGTCCTTGATGTGGATGAACTTCACGCGGTCACCGAGGCGCGCGAGCAGTTCCACGGGGTTCTGGCCACCGACCGCAGCCCAGTAGGTGTCCACTTCCAAGACGAGTTCCGGGTCGAGGAGGCCTTCGAAGTACTCCAGGGCCGTCTGGCCTTCGACGGTGGACTCAAGTTCCCAGGCGTGGTTGTGATAGCCGACGCGGATGCCGTATTCGGCACCCTTCTTCGCGGCGGCGTTGAGCTTTGCGGCGGTGGCCTGGATGTCCTCGGCGTTCTGCCAGTGCTCTGCGGGCAAGTACGGATCGATGACCGTTGCAATGCCCAGTTCCTTGGCGGCGGCGAAGATCTCATCCTGGTCCTGGCTCAGCAGCGGCGCGTGGCCGGAGGGGGCGCTCAGCCCGTTCTCCTTCAAGGCAGCGCCCAGCTCCTTTGCCGTTGCCACGAAATTGTAGGGTTCAACCTGCGTGAAACCGATCTCGGCAACGCGTCTGATGGTGCCCGGCAGGTCTTCCTGGATGGCATTGCGCAAGGTGTACAGCTGGATGGAGTAAGACATGGTTTTCCTTTGCGTTGTCAGTTGCATGAAAAGGTTCGAATTAGCGGCCGGCGAGGGATCCGCCGATGCCGCCGACGCTGAAGTACTTGTTCAGGGTGGCGAAAACGATGATGGGCGGGAGCATCATGACGACTGCGAGGGCCATGACGCCGGACCAGTCGGTGAGGTTTTGCTGGAAGAAGGACTGCACGCCGACCGGGAGGGTGAAGATTTCGTTGGAGCGCAAGAACACGATCGCGACGAGGTAGTCGTTCCAGGCCAGGAGGAAGGCGAAGATGGCTGTGGACAGGATACCGGGCAGGGAATTGCGCAGCACCACCTTCGTGAACGATCCGAACACCGAGCAGCCGTCGATCCAGGAGGCTTCCTCAAGGCTGACCGGGATGGAATCGAAGTAGGCGGCCATCATCCAGGTGGCCACCGTCATGGTGGAACCGACGTAGATGATGATCAGGCCGAGCAGGTTGTCCACGAGTCCCATGCCTGCGAACAGGATGAACAGCGGCACCACGGAGGTGATGATCGGCAAGGACTGCATGACGAAGAGCAGCAGGGAGTAGCCGGAGACGGCTTTGGAGCGGCCGCGGGAGAGGACATAGCCGGCGGGCGCCGCGACGGCGACGGAGACGACCACCGTGGAGAGCGTGGTGATGAGGCTGTTTGTCAGCCAGGTGCCTGCGAGGGTCTTGGAGAAGACGCCGGTGATGTTTTCCAGGGTCAGGCCGGTGGCGGTGCTGTTCGGGCCCGGCGTGAGGGCGAGGATCACAGTGACCATGATCGGGACGAGGACGATCGCGGTGATGGCCAGGATCAGGACAAACCGCCACCATCGTCCGCGCAAGCCGGCTTCGGAGAGGGTGCGGCGGGTTTTCTGGGGTCCCGCGACGCCGAGCGCGGGTCCGGATTCGGGGTGGGCGTGCAGTACTGCGCTCATTATTCGACGCTCGACTTTCGGATCTGGCGGTACAGGAAGACCGACACGACGACGAGGGTGAGGGTCATGAGGAAGGCGATGGCGACGCCCGGACCGGTCTGGAAGTCCTGGAAGACGCTGCGGTAGGCCAGGACCACGAGGGAGGTGGTGGCGTCGACGGGGCCGCCGCCGGTGAGGAGGTAGATCGTGGGGAAGTCGTTCACGCAGAAGATCGTCATCAGGATCCAGCTGATATAGGTGGAGCGGGCGATCATCGGCAGCGTGATCTGGGTGAACTGCTGCCACTTGCTGGCGCCGTCCATGCTTGCGGCTTCGTAGACGGTGGTGTCCACGGAGGCCAGGGCGGCGGAGATCATCATCATCATGAAGGGGAAGCTGACCCAGACCTTGAAGACCATGACCATGACGGCGGCGAGGTGCGGGTCGGCCAGGAACAGCGGCGTGCCGAGTCCAAGGTTGCGGAAGATGGACGGGATGAGGCTGTCCGGGGTGGCGACGAGCCAGTTCCAGGCCGTGGAGGACACCACGATCGGCACCACCCAGGGCAGGAGGAGCAGGACCTTGAAGGTGCCGCCCGCCGGGATCTTGGTGCGTAGGAGCAGGGCCAGGCCCAGGCCCACCAGCCAGGAGCCGAAGACGCCGACGATGGTGAACCACAGGGTGAACTGCGCGGCCTTCCAGAAGGCGGGCGAGGACAGGACGGTGGCGAAGTTGTCGACGCCGACGAAGTTGCCGGTGTCGATCAGGGAGCCGTCGTGGGTTGCCTGGACGCCCGCGTAGATCAGCGGGTAGCCGTTGATCAGGACGAGCAGGACGATCGAGGGCAGGAGGAGCCAGAAGAAGGTCCGTTTGGTCTGGCCCGACAGTTTGCTCTTGCGGTTCAGGCCGCCGTTGTGGGTACGGGACCCGCCCCCGGGCCCGATTGCGCTGTGGTCGATGACATGGCGTTTTACTTCTTGAGGACTGACTGGAGACCGCTCTGGAAGGCTGTCAGCGCCGACTTGGCGTCGGTCTTGCCCGTGAGGATGGTCTGGGTGAACTGGTTGAGTGCCTGGCCGCCGTCGAGGACAGCGAGGTTGGCGTTGAGGGAGGTTCCCTGGGCGGCGAAGGTCTTCGCGATGGGCTGGTATTCCTTGACGATCTTGACGTTGTTGGGATCGCTGGCAAACTCGGGAAGTTCGGTGATGGACTTGAAGACCGGGAGGGCGTTCATGAGCTTCTGCTGCCAGAGGGTCTTGAGCTGGCCCATGTAGTAAGTCAGGAAGGCCTCGGAGGCGTCCTGGGAAGGAGTGTTCTTGTACATCATGATGTTGTTCGGGAACACCAGCGTGGCTTTGTCGCCGTGCGGACCGGCCATCGGGCTTGCCACCATGAGGTCCCCCGAGGTATCTCCCACGCGCTGCGGGACGCCGAGCACGTACATGCCGAAAGCGGCCTTCTTGTTCTTCCACTGCGCGTCGAGGTTGTCCGAGGTGTAGCTGACGGCCGCCGGATCGATGATGCCGTTGGAGACCAGTTCGAGCAGGAATTCGGTGGCTTCCACATTGCGGTCGTTCATGACGTCCAACTGGCCGTCCTTGGTGAAGACGCCACCGCCGTTGTTGATCATCATCATGATCATCAAGTGGTTGCCGATGTTGTTGCCGGCTCCGGAGCCTGTCGCGAATCCGACGGCGCCGATGCCCTTGAGCTTCTTGCCGGCTTCAAGCAGGCTGGGCCAGTCGGTAGGAACCGCAACGCCGGCCTGGTCGAAGAGGGACTTGCGGTACCAGAGGGGGCGCATGTCCAGCTGCCACGGAACAGCGACGTAGCCCTTGTCCGACTTGAACGGCTCCAGGACGCCCGGCAGGAAGTCATCGAACTGGCCGTTCTTCTTTAGTGCGTCGACAACCTTGTCCGCGTACGCGATCTGGCCCTGCTGCTCGAACTGGAACGCCTGGAATCCACCACCGGTGGACACTGCGGGTCCGGTCTTGGACGCGATGGCCGAGGAGAACGTCTGGTAGAAGTTGTTCCACTGGATGATCTGGTAGCTGGCCTTGCTGTTGGCCCCCGAGAAGCCGTCGGTGATCTTCTTCGCGGCATCGTTATAGGCCGTTGTGGCCCACGGCATGTCCCAGAATTTGATCGCGCCGCCGGCGGAGCTCGAGCTGGAGCCGCCCCCGCAAGCTGCGAGCAGCGGGACGGCGGCTGCTGCCGCCGTGAGGCCGAGGAATCCCCTGCGGGAGAAATTACGCTTGGCTTCGGACTGAACATTCATGATGATTCCTTTCGGGACCGCTGCGTGGTCTGCGCGTTTGGTGCGGTCCGGCTCGTCGTCGAGAAGGCTAATGATTGCTTTGGTGCTCTGTTTTGCTCGATTGCGCTGGTTGCGTGGAGGAGAAGTGCAGGTTCAGGTCAGGTGCGCGATGGATTCCGTCAACCGGGCAAAGCCGGCCAGATCGGACGGGAGAGTGCCGGCGTCGAGGTGTTCCTTGAGCCGGCGCCAGGTGGTGCGGTGGGCGGATTCGTACAGCGTGGGCAGGAGGATTTCTCCTTGGGGCCCGGTAGCGCGGACTTCGGCCGGCCAGGCGGCAAGCGGTTCCGGGACCGCAATGCTGACACCGCCGTCGTCGGTGTAGAGGCGGAAGTCGACGCCGGCGGGCCGGGAGTTGCTCAGCACGCCCTGGAGCGAAACCGGGGCACCATTGGCAAGCCGCCCGGAAACCGTGTAGCCGTGCGGACCGTGGCGCAGGACGCGAAGCGCGTCCAGTTGTCCGGTGACGCGTACGACGGCGGCGAGATGCTCGGTGAGCAGCCGTTCCGGATCCGTGCCTGCCGCGGCCGTCGCGACAGTGTCCAGCATCGCGGCGCGGCCGGCGACCGTGCGGACGGCGTCTTCGGCTCCTGCGAGGCCGGGGTTGGAGGCCCAGCGTTGGTCCAGGACAACCGCCACGCCGGCGGCTTCAGCGGCGTCCAGCAGGGCGGCGGTATTTTCCGGGACCGGGTTGACGACGACGATGCCCGATGCTCCGCCGTCGATCGCCTTGATGGCCTCCGTGGTCCAGCCGGGGGTGCCGTCGAGGGCGGAGATCCGTGCGGCCTCCCCGGCGGCCACGGGGCCGAAGCTCGCAGGAAGCGACGCGACCGCGAGTCCTACCGCGCCGCTCTCTTCGGCCCGCGGGGTGGCGGCGACCGTGTACTGGGTGCTCATGAGCGGGCTCCTGCATGGCTGTTCGCGTGTTCCGCGGCCGCAACATCCACTGTGGCGTCGGCAATGGCTATCGCGAAGGTGAGGTCATTGATGAGGGTCTCAGCGGACGGCGGTTGCTTTGTTCCGAGTGCCAGTTGGGCGAGTTCGCGCCATTCGCCCTCGTAGCCGTTGTGCTCGAAGGGTCCGTAGGTGGTGCTCGTGGCATTGCGGGTGATGGTTGCGACGGCGGAACCCGCCTGCACGTAGGAAGGGGTGAAGTCCACGCGAAGGGCTGCGTCGTCCGAGATCGCTTCGAACGCCCATTCCGGCTTCCAGGTGGAGTTCATGGCTGCCCTGAGCTCGATGATCCGGTCACCGGCGCCGTGTTTTCCGCAACGCAGCGAGATCACGTAACCGAAGGGGCGCACATGGCGTGCCTGCAGCACCTCGAGGTCCTCGAAGTCCGGGGTGAAGCGGCGGACGAGGGGGAGGTCGTGGATGGCGAGTCCCATGATGCCGCCGCGGAGGGCGCTCTTGATGACCTCGATGTCGCTGTAGTCGGGGGTGCCGCCTGCGGGCCGCGTGATGATTTCGGTGGCGAAGTCTTCGAAGCGGGCATTGGGCGGAAGGACGATGGAAGAGCGGATGGTGTGGACGTTCTCGGGCAGATCGCCCCAGTTGGCTTCTGCTGCGAGCCAGCCTGGATCGAAGGTGTGCATGGCGCCCACGATGATCGGCACGCCCGTTTCCGCGCTGACCGCCGAAATCCGGGCTGCTTCCTCGCCGCTCATGGCGAAAGGCTTTTCGCAGAGGACGGCCTTCTTTCCCGCGCGGCACGCTGCGATGACTTGGTCCGCATGGAATTGGTGGGGGCTGCAGATGGCCACGATGTCGACGTCGGGATCGCCCAGGAGCGCGTCCATGCTGGTGCTGTGGTTGGCGCCGACGCGGGCTGCGACCGATTCGGCGACCGCGGCGTCGACGTCCATGATGTGGCGGACTTCCAGGATGTTACGGAGCCGGGCCAGGGAGGGAAGGTGGATTGCTTGGGTGACCGGGCCGGCGCCAAGGATGCCGACGCCGAGGGGCTTCGGTGATCCTAGCGGTGTTGCCTGTGAGTGGCTGGACAAGATCAGTTACCTCTTCGTAAACGGAGTCTCTGGAGTTTCAGCGTGGCTTCGTGGGCTACGTGACCCTTCTCACAAACAACCTACGACGACTTTTGTCGATGAGCAAGCAAAAGTTGAAAAACATTCGACAATCTTTTTACTGCGTGACACCCATAAGCAATCGTGCTATCACTGATGCATGACCTCAGCACCCGGAAAAGACCCCGGCAAAGACGGCCCCGTACAGGACGCCGGGAGCCTTTCGCGTGCAGGAGATCTGTTTCAGCTTCTTCGCGACGGCCAGGCACGAACCCGGGCAGAACTCGCCATCACTACCGGGCTCGCCCGTTCCACCGTCGCCTCGCGCATCGACGCCCTGATGAACTCCGGACTCGTGGGCCCGGCCGGCGAGGCGAGTTCCAGCGGCGGCAGGCCGCCGTCGCGCTTTGCCTTCAACCCTGCGGCCCGTGTTGTCCTGGCGGTCGACGTCGGAGCTACGCACGTGATCGTCGCCGTCACCGATCTCGGTGGAACTGTTTTGGCCGAGCGACGCCTCGCGCAGGAAGTCGCTGACGGTCCCGAGGTGGTGCTCGGCAGGGTGGTGGCTGCAGGGCGGGAGCTCCTCACCGAGGCAGGCCGCAAGCTTGAAGACCTTGCCGGAATCGGCATCGGGCTGCCCGGACCGGTGGAACACGACAGCGGCAGGCCGATCAAACCACCGATCATGCCCGGCTGGGACGGGTTCGACGTGGTCCGTTACATGCAACGCTCGCTGCCGGTCCCGGTCCTCGTGGACAACGACGTCAACATCATGGCCCTCGGCGAACGCACGGCCTACTGGCCGGACCACGACAATTTGCTCTTCATCAAAATCGCCACGGGCATCGGCGCGGGCATCATCAGCAGCGGCGAGCTGCAGCGCGGTGCCAACGGCACGGCCGGGGACCTCGGCCACGTCCGGGTTCCCCGCGGCGACGACGTCCTCTGCCGTTGCGGGAACTACGGCTGCCTTGAAGCGCTCGCCTCGGGACCCGCGGTCGCCCGCCAGCTCCACGCCCAAGGACTCGCTGCCAGCAACGGCGGCGATGTGCTGCATCTCGTGGCCGACGGAAACCTCCAGGCGATCCAGGCACTCCGGCAGGCCGGACGCGACGTCGGCGATGTCCTGGCAACCGTGGTCAATCTGCTCAACCCCTCCATGATCGTGATTGGCGGCAGCATGGGGGAGGCCGGTGAGCACCTTGTGGCCGGTATCCGCGAAGTCGTCTATCGGCGCTCCCTTCCCTTGGCCACCTCGCACCTGCGCATCGGCATCTCGATGGCGGGCGACCAGGCCGCGATCCTGGGTGCGAGCCAGATGGTCACCCAGCACGTTTTGTCCCCGGCCGTGATTGAAGCCACGCTGCAGGCAACGGGCTGAGCGGCGACTTATGGCGTTCCGCAGCTGCATGCCGTGATAGCAATGAAGGTGATGCCTACTTTCCCCGCCCTCCAGCGCACCCCATGACCAGCCAATTCCTCGCCAAGGTCCCAAGAGGCTGGCTGATCCTCGCGTGCATAGGCCTCATCGCCCTCAACATGCGAGGACCCTTCGTCGCGGTGGCGCCGGTGGTGGATTCCCTCAAACGGGACCTTGGATTCTCACCCGTGGAACTCGGGCTGCTGACGGGCATTCCCGTGCTCTGCTTCGCGCTCGCCGCGCCGCTGGCCTCGATGGCGGGACGCAGGTTCGGCGCTGAATTCGCAGTGATGCTCACGCTGGTGGGCGTGCTGGCCGGCGTCGTGATCCGCTCAAGCGGCGGCGGCGTTCCGGTCATGGCGGGTACGGTCCTCATCGGCCTCGCCATCACCATCGGGAACATCGCAGTGCCGCTCATCATCCGCCGGGACTTCGCGCCGCGGCGCCAGGCAACAGCGATGGGCGTCTACACGGCGGCCCTGAACATCGGGTCCTTCCTGACCTCGGTGGCCACCGCACCGCTCGCGGAACTTGTGGGTTGGCGGCTTGCCCTCGCGGCGAGTGCCCTCCTGGCGCTGGTGGCCATCTTGTTCTGGATCCCCACGGTCGGTGCCCGCCGCGCGTTCGTTCCGGCTGCGGTGCCGGCCGCCGAGGGATCGCGGGGCGGGAAGGCTTCCGGCGTTGGCTGGCTGACCGTTGGCCTGACGCTCGGCTTCGCAGGCCAGGCATTCTCGTACTACGGCGTGACCGCGTGGCTTCCGAGCTTCCTGGCCGACGAGCTGGGCATGGGAACCGCACAAGCCGGTGCGGGATCGTCGCTCTTCCAGATTTTCGCGATTGTCGGTGGCCTCGGCGTGCCGCTGCTCGCCCGTTTTACCAGTACGACGGCGGTAGCGGCCACCTTGGGTGCCTTGTGGCTCACGGTGCCGTTGGGCTTGTTGCTGGCCCCGGGCTGGTGGTGGCTGTGGTCCTCGCTCGGCGGAGTCGCCCAGGGTGGCGGCATCACGGTCATCTTCATCGCCATCATCAGGTTCGCCCGCGACCAGGCCTCGGCAGGCAAGATGTCCGCCGTCGTGCAGGGGGTCGGTTACTGCTTCGCGGCCCTGGCTCCCACCATCATCGGCTACGTGCACGGCATCTCCGGCAGCTGGACCGTGCCGCTCCTCGTCATCCTTGGCTCGGTGGCCGCGTTCTGCGTCTGCACCACCGTCTCGGTGCGCTGGGTGGCCCGGCAACGTTAGGTGCGCTCACGATGGTAGGCGGGTCCCGCCGTCGTCGCCTACCCAACTAACTCGCAGTTGTTGTCGTTATGACGCTCCAAAACGACAACAACTGCGAGTTAGCGGATGAGCGCCGCTGGTGCGCCGTGGGCCGGGAAAGTATGCGTCTGG
>NZ_JARVRG010000052.1:0-10182 GCF_030209795.1 Arthrobacter sp. efr-133-R2A-63
CCGTGCCATCGAAAGTGGCACCCAACGGGTATGCGGATCCTGGCCAAACGTCCATTCGTGCTCCTATTGCTTGGTCAAACACGGAATCCGGCAGGAACCCACGCGCCTGCTCGGATCTGACCCGAATGCGGCCGGTGAGGGCGCCTTCTGTCCAAATTACTAAGCATACTTACCTTACACTGTGCGTGGATACTTCAGTCCGGGAACAGGCCGAACCCGTCACCCCGGCCGGCGACGTCCACTATCCCGGCCTGGTCCACCAGTGCGGCGACGATGCCAGCCAACAGGGTCGCGAGCCAGCCGCCCCCCCCTTTGACTCCCGGGGGCTTGATTGCTTTCGCGATTGCTCGTTCGATCAGAGCGGGATTTGTCCAGCCGGTGGTTCCATGTGTCCTGCCTGTCTGGGCAGACGGAGTGGGTGGGTTCTGCGCGCCGGTGCCGGGTTGTATGTGTCTGTGCCGGTGGCCTCGCTAAGGCGCAGGATGATTCCGGCGGCTTTCCTGGCTGAGGGCCGTTTGAGAGGGTCGGGGTTTGTCATGTCGAGCAGTACCCTGGCCCAGCGCCTAGGCACGGTGCCGGGAACACGGGGCTCGCGCAAGGTCCTGGCGACCATCGTTTCCAAAGGTGTTCCCGGGTAGGTTTTGGTGCCGGTGAGGCATTCAAGAGCGACTAGCCCGGTGGCGTAGAGGTCGCTTGCCGCGGTCGGCGGGTGGCCGCGGGCCTCTTCCGGGCTCAGGTAGTGAGGTGTTCCGGCGGATGGATACCGCGCGCGGCGTCTTCCGCTGGTCGCGATTCCGAAATCCGAGAGCTTCGGCGGGCCCGCCGTGTCGTTGCCGGATGAAGCGCCGATGAGGATATTTCCGGGCTTAACGTCGTTGTGAATGATGCGTCTGAGGTGTAGATGGGCCAGTCCTTCCAGGATATCGGCCACCCATTTCGCGACGGTTGGGGGGGCAGGACGGGCCATTCTTGATGATTGACCGCAGGTCCCCGCCAGCCATTAGCTCCATCACCAAGTAGTCACGCCCCTCCCTGCCGCCCTCGGCAAGTTGGTGACGGCCGTGCCCGGCGACGCGGACAATATTCCGGTGCCGTAGCCGGCTGTGGAATTCGATCTCCCGCAGGAAAGGTTCTCCGCTGCGGGATCCCGCGGAACGGAATATCTTCAGTACCACAGAAGAGGCGTTCCAGGTATCAAAGGCCTCCAGGACGTCTGCTTCCGCTCCTCCGCCCAATGACCGGCCAAGCCGGTAACGCCCGTCCCACAGGAAGGTCCGCGAAGAATGCACTGAGGATATTGCCGGGGGATATCTGGGTACCTGCTCTGCCGGCATCAGGACGCTCACCTGAGCAGGGTTTCGATCTTGGAACCGTTCAACCCGGACGCAAGCGACAGTTCCCCGTACTCCACCCCCGAACCACGAGCCTGGTGCACCGCATGTTCCAGTGCCGCCCGCGCTGCCTCCATCTGCAGTTCCAGCGTCTGGACCCTGGCTGATGCCGATAACACGGCACCTAACAGATCACCGACCTCGGCAAAAATCCGCAACCCGCACCCGCAAGTCCATTCAGGCCACTCGGGTTCCACCGATATCCAGGCCTGCGGCGGAGTTCCTCCTGCGAGACTAAGCGTCATGGCACTCCCGCAGTGAGACGGCCTGTCGACTACCGGCGTTCCGGCGCCGTGTCCGTGCCCACCGTGCCCGTGAACGACGTATGCCTGATGGTCGAAACGGTCAGGGTCTTCGACCACCAGCGCGAGAACCTGATGGTCCGCCTCCGGCTGAGCCCCGATAGCCGGCGAATCCAGTTCGTCGCTGTCCGGGCTTTCCATAACTGCCGTCATAACAATCTCCTGGATAGTACATATAGCAAGTAGCTTGATGGACTATTTATAAGTGAGCTTACTAAGATTGTCCAGCCGGGGTCAGGAGCTTATTCGTCGATGGTGTCGACTGCTGTTTGCATGCGCCGTAGGAAGTCGATGATGACCCGGACTTCCCCGGCATCAAAGGAACGAGCCACTTCAATCATCCGGGAATGCATTCCACCCAAGGTGCTGCGCACTTCATGGTCGGATCCCGGGGTGGGGCGGAGGATCAGGGCCCGGCGATCGCTGGGATGGGGCTCGCGCCGGACATTTCCGGACGCCACGAGCCGGTCTATCAGTGCCGTCATCGAAGCGGAGGTGACGCCCAGCCAGGCTGCCAGTTCTTTGGGGCTGACGGCACGCTCTTGGTGTTCGGCTTCGAGCAGGTACCTTAACGCCAGTAAATCCGTCTCGCCCATCCCCATCGAGGTGCGGGTCCGTCGTCGCATCGCAGCCTCCGACGCCCGGTAGTCCCGGAGGGCGTTCAGCAGGTCAACCGGTCCCGGGTCGGCTTCTTCGGATTCGTACCAATAACCATCGTGAACCTTCCGCGTATCCTCGGCCACGTCATTCCCTTAAGTAGGTAGCTCGATCGTCTAACTATTTAATCGTACGACAAGCGTGTCACGGTCTTCTTGCTGCCGTTGGGGTTCTGGCTTGGATCGGCAGCCGACCGTTTGCGGTAGACCAGGGCAACCAGTCACGGCGAGGTGATATGAGCTGGCCGTGAAAGGGTCAGGGGTACGACGGTTTGTTTCCCGATCGGCGCGGGCCGGATGAAGCCTCAGGGGAAGAAAACCACCCGAATATTCACCACCCTTAGGAACCTTCATGGCTTGAGCAACGCCGCCGGAGTACCGTGATGCCATGACGGCGCAGCAGCCCTATCAGATTGTGCGAAGCTACGACGATTTTGAGGTTCGAAAGTATCCCGAACACCTACTGGCCGAGGTCATTGTGGAAGGCACTTTTGAAGAGGTCGGCAACCGTGCGTTCCGTTACCTGTTTTCCTATATCAGCGGAGAGAACCGCTCCAAGCAGAAAGTAGCGATGACAGCGCCGGTGGTTCAGGACGCGGCTTCTGAAAAGATCGCGATGACTGCTCCGGTCGTGCAGCAGGGAATCGAAAGGCAGCCGGGTGAGGAGCAGAAATTCCGGATTGCTTTTGTTCTGCCGGAAGGCTTCACCATCGAGAACGCGCCCGTCCCCACCGACCCGAATGTGCACTTGCGGACAGTTCCCGAAAGCCTTGCCGCGGCGATCCGTTACAGCGGGCGCTGGAGTGCGGTGAGCTATCAGCGCCATCTTGAGAAGCTAAGAAGCGCTTTGAAGGCGGCTGGACTCACCCCTGCCGGGACTCCGCGATTCGCGCGGTTTGATCCACCGTTCAAGCCATGGTTCATGCGACGCAACGAGATAGTCATTGACCTGAAGACCCCTGGCTGAGCGGGTCAGGGGAATGTCCCCGTTCGTTCTTTGTGTCAGGACCCTGGTGTCCGGTACATATGTGCTCGTCTGCGGTTGCTACCTCGCGGCCCAGACAAGCGTCCAAGGCGGCAGGGAAATGATCTGTGCGTTGATGTGGCGCATTCCTTGAAGTATTCGCCTTGGCTTAGCCCTGACCGGACGCGTGCTCTATGCAATACGGAGTCCAAGGCCTTGCCTCCAGGCGAGCCTCCGCGATGGGCTTGCCGCACACGGCGCACAGTCCGTAACTTCCGCTGGCAATCCGCAGCAAAGCGGCCTCGATCTGTTCCAGGCCCACACGGCTCTGCTCCATGAGTGCGGAAGCCTGGGAAAGTTCGAAGGCGATCGTGCTCCCTTCCGGATCGTGTTCGTCGTCGACGTTCGCGTCCTGCCTGGCGACGTTTACCGACGTGATGTCCCCAAGGAGGGCTTTCAAGAGCGCAACCTTGCGGTCACGTTCCTCCTCAAGGAGTACTCGGAACCGCTTCGCATCGACCATGGGACGAAAGGCTACCGCACAGTTGAGCTCCTGCTGGTTGTCGTAGTTCGGGTCCGTAGTGCTCAAAATCCGGCGCGGGGTGCCGGTGTGTGGGATCCGGTGCAGCGCACACCGTCCCAGGAATGCTCAACATGTGATCGATTGCCGGCTGTGACGCCTACCGCGGGTCGGGCCGGGCTTCGGTTGGAGTCCATCCCAGAGCTGGACCGAGTTTGGTGGCGATGTCGGTGAGGATCTGGATGTAATCCTCGTGGTCGAAGCTGAAGGGCAGCGCAAACGCCACCTCGTCGACTTCCTGAAATCCTGCGTGTGCGTATAGCTGCTCGGCGATCTCGTCGCTGGTACCGATCAGATCCGCGGCGAACAGCATGCCCCTTGCCCCTTGCGGCGCCTGCGTGCGGGGGGTGCGTTCATCGACATACCGCCGGTATTTGTCCCGCTGACCCGGCGAAGCGGAATCAGTTGGGATCACCACCAGGCCCTGCGACACACGGGCCTGTCCGTGGGCCGGGGCTGACGATTCAGCGGCTTCACGGAAGGCGCGAATCTGCGACTGCTGGATTCGGGCAAAGTCCGGTTCTTGATCCGCTTCCGGAAAGATGACGCTGCTGGAGAGCAGATTGAACCCGTTTGCCCCGGCCCAGACGGCCGACTTCCTGCTGGCCGCCCCATACCAAAGGCGATCCCGGAGCCCGGCAGAGTGCGGCTCGACGCGGTTGGAGAATTCCTCGACTACACCCTGCCTGCCGGAAAAGTCCCGCACCTTTTCCCCCGCGATCAGACGGGCAAATCGGTTCAGGCGCCCGTAGCTGAAATCCTCCAGCTCGGAGGAATCCGGGTACAGCTCGTGCTTCACTGTGTCGTAGTGCATCGGTTCACCCACGCTCAGCCCCGGATTGATGCGTCCCCCGGCGAGCAGATCCACGGTGGCCAGGTCTTCGGCAAGGCGCAAGGGGTTTTCCCAGCCCAGCGGGGTTACCGCGGTTCCAAGCTCGATCCGTGAGGTGCGCTGGCTGGCGGCGGCCATTATCGCGATGGGGGAGGAGATTCCGAACTGCAGGTGACGGTGCCGCAGCCACGCGCTGTCGAATCCGAGGCGTTCGCCAAGTTCGATGATCTGTAGTGTGGATTCGTGGCCCGAGGCGGGATCCGCCGGATCGAAAAGGCCGATGGTGAGGAATCCAAGTTTGCGTAAGGGACGTGAGGTGTCGGGCATGGCTTCCTTCAGGATCGGATTCGGCTGATCCCAGAATATGCGCCGGGACCTGCGGGTTCGTCTGACAATGGCGGGAGGTTACCCTTCGTGTCGGCTGTGGTGAGTGGTGCCATGTCGCCGGCATCGAACGCCTGCCGGAGACGGAGTTCCCTTCACAGGGTGCCCGGGAACCGTCTTTGGACGGCGGTTGGAACTCCTGCCTCATGGTCGAACCGAAGCGCCAAATGGAGTTGGACCGGAACCACATCGCGCACAGCGCCATTCTCCACGCATCAAGCGGCGGCGACTGGTGAGCCTGGACGGATCAGCGAGTCCGTAAACGGCGAGTCGCAGTGTTGTGCCCGGGAAGCGCAAGCTGAAAGTTTGCGCATGTTTTCCTTCGACATATCCGGGCATGACGAAGGAGATCCGGTGCGGAAAGATCGTAGGTCCGGCCGATTCGGGCTGTCGTCCATCCTGGTTGGCGTCGGCACTGTTCTCCGCCTAGGCGCATTCGGTTCCGCGATCACCGCAGGACCGGCACTGGGCGCGGTGAGGACCGCGACCGTGCCGGTGGACGAGACGGTGATCGGATGGGCGTCCAGCCCGAGAGCCACTTCCAGTCAGCGGGCCGATCCTTGAGTCGGCGGATGCGTTGGAGCGATGGCCGTCGACATGCTCAGGGCAACGAAGAACTTCCTTGGAACCCCGGCAGTCTCCTCGAGTGCCTGCTGCGAAATGCCGCATTCCTGGCGACGCGCTGGAACGACGCGCTGGAACCCGGTTCGAACCCACCTCGGGCACAGCGTTTTGGCAACAAGCGGCCGAGATCCTATCGCCGGCCTCGGACAGGCGCAGGTGTGCTCTGACTGCGGCGCAGCACGTGAAGGTTCCCGAGCGTTGTTTCCGAGGTTTAGTTTCGGGATGTTCTTGGGCTACGAACGAGCCGCACGAGCTCTGCTTCTGGACCTGATAGTTGACGGGGGCCGTTCCACACCGCACGCAGCGCCCGATGAAGGACAAGGTCCTGGACGGGGACGATCTTTAGTTCCCCGGTGTTTACTTGGTCTGCCACTGCAAGGGTGCTCATCACTGAAGGACCCATGCCGGCCAAAACGCTTGTACGGATGGCGGCCGCGCTGCCAAGTTCCAGCAAGGGAGCCGCACGCGGGTACTCGGCCAATGCGAGGTCAAGCGTGATCCGGGTGCCAGACCCCGGTTCGCGGACCAGCAATGATGTTGATGCCAGCTCGGCAATGGAGATTGGCTCCCGCCGTCGGGTCCACGGGTGTTTGGGGTGGACGACGACGACGAGTTCGTCGCGCGCCACGGTGAGGCTGTGCAGGGTGCGGGGGATGGTTGGGGATTCCACGAAGCCGATATCGCAGGCTCCGCTGGTCACATCCTCGAAAACCTGCGCGGAATTGTGGACAAGCAGGTGTATTCGCACTTCGGGGTGCAGCCTTCCAAAGGTGCCAAGCCAACCGGGTACCAGGTGCTCGGCGACAGTCATGCTTGCGGATACCGTCAGTGCGGTCCGTCTCTCGGCGCGCAGGGAATCGGTGGCCTGCAACATCTGCCGTGTTTCCGCAAGGATTCTACGCGCCCAGTGGGCCACGACTGTGCCTTGGGGGGTGAGCGTGGAGCCTGTTGGACTGCGCTGCAGCAGGGTCATGCCCAGCTGGCGCTCCATCACCCTGATCGATCGGCTCGCGTTGGGTTGGGCAAGGCCAGCTTGCCGGCTGGCTGCGCTGAGGCTTCCGTAATCATCCACGCCAACCACTAGTTCGAGCACGGTCAGATCGGGCCACTTTGCCATGCGCAAAGCATATAACAGGGAGAATAGTGATGCGATATTGATATATCGCTATGCCAAGAAGGCGGCTATCCCAGCACATGATCCGGGCCGAGAATTGGGGGAGAGGAGGAGATCCAGCCAGGGCCTGGCGCACGCCGGCTCCGGGAGGATCGCAGACAAGCATGAGACTAGACGTTGCCACACCCCTAAAGGACGCACGGCAGGGTGCGCTGCTTCCCCGGGGTTTGCGGTACAAATCGTTGCCCGGACTGGCGGCGTCCGCGGCCGCCGTCGTCGTCGCGTGGCTGATCCATTCGACCGTCCCGGTGATGCCCTTCCTGACGGTGTCAGTGATTCTGGGAATTCTTTGTGCGAATCTCCCCGGGATCAGTACGGCCGTGGAAGGAGTCCTGCAGCCAGGCCTGGTGCTTTCCGCCAAGCGGTTCATGCGGTTGGGCATTGTCCTGCTGGGGCTCAAACTCAGCCTTCTCGATGTGGCTGCGCTCGGCTGGAAGACGCTGGCGATCGTGGTTGGCATCGTGCTGCTGACCTTCATGGGAACGCTGCTCCTGGGCAAGGCGCTGAAACTTCCCGGCGATCAGCCCCTGCTTCTGGCCACGGGATTTTCCATCTGTGGGGCCTCCGCCATCGGCGCCATGAGCGGGGTCACCAAAACGGATCACCGCGACACCGTCGTTCCAATCGCCCTCGTGACCCTGTGCGGAACGCTGGCGATCGCGATCCTTCCCGCGCTCAAGGGTCCCCTTGGCTTGGATACTGTCCAGTTCGGCTATTGGGTGGGAGCAAGCGTCCACGATGTGGGGCAGGTCGTGGCAACGGCGCAGACGGCGGGCCCGGCTTCCCTTGCCGTCGCGCTCATCGTCAAGCTCACCCGTGTGCTGATGCTTGCTCCGATGGTCACCGGAGCTGCCCTCGTGGGACGCTTCCGCCGCCGTCGGACGGCAAACGGCGCAGGGGATACCGGCATCAAGCTTCCTCCGCTGATTCCGTTCTTCGTGGCGGGGTTCATGGCGATGATCATTCTGCGGACGCTCGGCATCCTGCCGCCTGTTGTCCTGGAAGCTGCCGGCACGGTCCAGGACCTGCTGCTCGCAGCAGCCCTGTTCGGGCTTGGCGCATCAGTGCAGGTCCGGGCCCTGCTCCAGACCAGCGGCAGGGCCATCATGGCAGCGATGCTCTCCTGGGGTCTGATCGCAGCGCTGGCATTCGCCGGCGTGCACATCATCTAGGGCAGGCCGCCACCCAGCCCGACGGCGAACAGCGGCATTGACCCACGAGCTTGCAGTGTCCACACCTACGTCTGCTCCATGGAAGTGCCGATGTGATGATGTGCGGACCTGTCCATCGGCATGGTTTCTGCGTGCCGGCCGTCTTCGCGGCCACCGATCATGGATGGCGGGCAAGGGCATGATGGGACATGATCGGAATATGCGCCCATCCGGAACGTATCCATTCTGGGCGGTCCCGCCAGCCCTTCGCGGCTACAGGATCGAGTGGCTGCGCCACGATCTGGCGGCCGGCGCCGCTCTCTTCGCGATCTTGGTCCCTGCGGGAATGGCGTATGCCCAGGCGGCCGGTCTTCCACCGGTGAACGGTCTGTACGCCACGGTCGTGCCCTTGATTGCCTACGCGGTGTTCGGGCCATCGCGTGTGATGGTGTTGGGGCCGGATTCCGCGCTTGCCCCTTTGATCGCTGCAGCCTTGGTTCCACTGGCCAGGGATAGCCAGCAGAAATCCGTTGCGCTCGCGGGCCTCCTGGCCATGCTGATCGGCGGCATTTTGCTGTTCGGGGCGGCGCTGAGGCTGGGAATCGTCACGGGACTGTTGTCGAAGCCCATCCGGCTCGGCTATCTCAACGGCATCGCATTGCTGGTAGCCGTGTCCCAGCTTCCCACCTTCCTGGGGATTTCCGTGGACGGGGGCACCCCTTGGGAAAGACTCATCGCCGTCGTGCCGAAGGTGTTTGCAGGGGAAGCCAGTGTGACGGCACTGCTGCTCGGCGTGGTCTCGCTGGTGCTCATCTTGATTCCCCGCTGGCTGAAATGGAAAGTTCCGGGTGTGCTTGTTGCGGTTGTTGTGGCCTGCATGGCAATTGCCCTGCTGGGACTCCACGGGCGTTTGCAGGTCACCGGCGCCCTCCCTCGGGGGCTCCCTGCGCCGGCCCTGGGCGGAATTGGCTGGCCTGACGTGCTGGCGCTTTTGCCCGCCGCCGCGGCGATCGCCCTCATCGTCTTCGTTGATACCGGAACACTGTCCCAATCCTTGGCGGCCGCAGAGGGGAGCAAAGTATCCGGCAACCATGAAATGGCAGCCTTGGGTGCGGCGAACGCTGCCAGCGGGCTACTGGGCGGCTTCCCCGTGTCGGCCAGCACCTCCCGCACCCCGGTGGCAGTCGAGTCCGGCGCAAAGTCCCAGCTCACAGGGGTAGTAGGTGCAGTGCTCGTGCTCGGATTCATGCTCGTGGCGCCGGGCGTCACGGACTTCCTGCCCGCAGCAACCCTTGCAGCCATTGTCATCGCTGCCGCCTCAGGTATAGCCGACCCAGGTGGTGTGCGACGGCTTATCGGCATGAGCCGCAGCGAATCGTTGGTGATGCTCGCGGCATTTCTGGGGGTCACCATACTTGGCGTCCTCCCGGGCATCGCCGTTGCCATCGGCTTGGCCCTGTTGGATTTCCTGCGGCGAGCCTGGGACCCCTACCGCACTGAACTGGTGGACGTGCCCGGGGTGCCGGGGTACCACGACGTGAGCCGTCATCCGGAAGGGGAACGCATCCCCGGTCTGTTGATCCTGCGCTTCGACGCACCGCTGTTCTTTGGCAACGGAGCCTTGCTTGGGTCATTCGTGCGCAACGAACTGGACAAGGCGGCGGACGGAATAGAGCGCGTGGTGCTGGCAGCAGAACCCGTGACGGGGATCGACACGACGGCACTGGACGAGTTGGTGGAGCTTGACGAATGGCTGGACCGGCGCGGCGTGGACTTGGTGTTCGCCGAGCTCAAAGGCCCGGTCAAAGACAAATTGCTGCAATACGGCATGGGCTCGCGTTTCTCCTCCGAGCATTTCCACCCAACGGTGAGCGAAGCAGTGAGGGCGTTCCAACGCAGGAAGGGGGAGGGATAGTCGCCTCCTTGGCGTTCGGAGGACCAGGTGGAAACGGGAAGCGGCTCGGCGGTTGGTAGTGACTGGGCTGGATGTCTAACCTGTGAGTTTCGCCCGTCGTACGCGGGTAATGACGGTTGGGCAGGGCAGGGATCTGAGTACGGTATGGGCGGTGGATCCCATGAGGAGGCGTTTGAAGCTGCCTCTTCCGCGGCTTCCCAGTACCAGCA
>NZ_JARVRG010000048.1:0-9951 GCF_030209795.1 Arthrobacter sp. efr-133-R2A-63
CCGCCCCGGCGAAAATGGCCGAACCGGACGGGAAGGACCTGCAACCCCTCATATCTCTAATGGGTAGTGACCAGCCCGAGGTTGGTTGGCAGACTGCTTTCCGGGACCGCCGGGGCGTGACTCCCTTCATATCTGACCCGGCCTGCGGTGTCTTATAGACGACCTGTCCGCCCACGAGGTCCCGGGAGCAGTCGGCCCACTCCGATGGCTTGATAGAAGGCTGTCCGCTCCGCCCACGATGGTGCTGCGTGACTCGTTAGAGATTTGCCTCAGGGTGATCCTCCCGGCTGGTTCCGACTGGACCTCTTCGGATAGGAGCAAGCAAATGACCATAGTCGCGGAACAATTCGCACACGTCGTCGGCGTGGACACGCACGCCAGAACCCACACGTTCTCGGTCCTCGCCACCTCGACGGGCGCGGTGGTCGGGACTGACACGTTTCCCGCCACCGGGCCAGGCATGAGCCGGGCGGTGGAATGGATCCGCCGCCGCACCGCGACGGGCAATGTCCTGGTCGCGGTCGAGGGGACGAGCTCCTACGGAGCAAGGCTGACGCGCCTGCTCGAGGTGGAGCGTTTCGCCGTCTGCGAGGCCAGGCCGCCCCGGCGACAGTCCCGCCACGCTCAAGGCAAATCCGACGCGATCGACTCCGTCGCCGCTGCCCGGACAGTCTTGGGAACGGCCACTACAGAACTCATCAGCCCGAGGGCCGAGGGTCTAAGGGAAGCGCTTCGGATCCTCCTGGCGGCCCGGCGCTCGATGGACACCCAGCGCACGAGTGCGCGCAACGCACTGACCGCCCTGCTGCGGACCCTCGATCTGGGAATCGACGCCCGCTCCCCGCTGACCGCTGCCCAAATCAGGACGGTCCAAGGCTGGCGGGCCAGACAGGGCGACGGTGCTGCCGCCGCCGTCGCACGGGCCGAAGCACGGCGGCTCGCGTCTGCCGTCATCACTATCGGCGCGGAGCTGGAGGACAACCAGCGCGCCCTGGCGGAGCATGCCGAGCTCATGGCCCCGGGAGTCCTGGACATCCGCGGGGTTGGTCCGGTGACCGCGGCGATTATCCTCGCCGCCTACTCGCACCACGGCAGGGTCCGCTCGGAAGCGGCCTTCGCAGCCCTCGCCGGCGCCAGCCCCATCCCGGCATCCTCAGGCAACACGACCAGGCACCGGCTCAACCGGTACGGAGACCGGCAACTCAACCGCGCACTAGACGTCGTCGCCCGGACCCGAAGCCTCACGGACCCCGCCACCCGTGCCTACATCGAGCGTCGCACCGCAGAAGGCAGGAGCCTAAGGGAAATCCGCCGCTGCCTCAAACGCTTCATCGCCCGTCAGATCTTCCGCCAACTCCAGACACTCATGGCTTGACTTATCACCATAGAAGGGTCGTCTAGTTTCCTACGAGCAGGCTCTGGCAGCCGAAGCGCTCACGGATGCCACGGCACGCAGGCTGATGACGATTCCCGGGGTGTCCATGGTCGTGGCCATGGCGTTGATCGCCGCGGTGGGCGACTTCGGGCGGTTCCCGAGCGCCGAGAAGCTGGTCGCCTATCTTGGTCTTCATCCTAGGGTCCGCCAGTCTGGTGGGCAACCGGCGTACCACGGCCGGATCACCAAGCAAGGCAATGCCCACGCCCGCGGCATGCTCGTGGAAGCGGCCTTCACCGCGGCACTGGCCCCGGGGCCACTGCACGCGTTCTACTCACGGATCAAGACCCGCAGAGGCTTCCAGATCGCCGTCGTGGCCACGGCACGCAAGCTGGCCACCTTGGCCTGGACGCTGGACACCCGCGGGGAAGACTACGCGTTCGCCCGGCCCAGCTTAGTCGCGTTCAAACACCGCAAACTCGAGCTCACCTCCGGTGCTCCCCGCCGTGGCGCACCGTGGACCCGGATACGCCTACAACGACAAGCAGCTACGCCGAGAGGAACGCGAACTCGTCGAAACCGCCGAACGCGCCTACCAATTGCTGATCTCCAACTGGCAACCTCACCGGCCGGCCGGAGCGAAAAAAATCGAATTCACCCAACCCGGCAAGAATGAGACCGGGCAGCGCTTTCCTGGTTGGCCCGTGCCGTAGGGAGGCTACCGGGGCTGCCCTCCGTCCTCAAGGGTCACTGCCGTGATCGCTGCGAGACTGCCTGCGGCCGCCCTTGACCGGAGCCTCGGCAGCCCCGGTCAACAGCAGCAGGAGCCAACCAGGAAAGATTGACGCATCTGACTTGACGATTTCATCCGTCGTGCAGATCACCCTCCGGATCTCCGCGTCGTACTGCGCCAGGCGGATATCGAGCCATATTTCGGGGGCAGGCGACCGCCACGTACCCTGCTATCGGGTCCCGGACCGGCCACACCAAGACTAACAGGCGGACACGGCTGACCACGGCAGCCCGGTCGTTTCGTCGCGTCATGTGCCCTTGCTGGCGCCTGGGGAAGTAGGCGTGGTCCTGGTCATCTGCTTGCGGGTGGGCCTGGCGTTTCGTGTGCTCTGAGCGCCCTGTAGATGCTGGCCAGGCTGGGGTTGCGGCCTTTGTGTTTTCCGGTGGGGATGATCAGGTCGTGGCGGATGTCGTGGAGGGAGTCGCCGTTCTTGCGGCGGCGCAGCAGTGTGTGCAGCATGTCGTCGGTGATGACCGGTGGGCGTCCGCCGTGGTTTCCCTTGCGGGCGGCCGTGTTCAGGCCTTCGAGGGTGGCTTCGCGGATGTTCTCGCGTTCGGTTTCGGCCATCGCGGCGAAGAACGCGAACAGCACCCGGCCGGTGCCGGTCGGGTCGTATATCCCGGTGAGTGGCCCGGCGAGGATCTCCAGGGCGATGCCGTGTGCGCTGAGGTGATTGGCCAGCGCTGTCAGCTCGGCGGAATCCCGCCCGAGCCGTTTCATCTCGTAGACGGTGAAGATGACCCGGCAGTGCGGGGCGTGGGCTTTGATCTTCCGGGCTGCCTGCAGCGCGGCTTCGAACTTCGGACGCACCCGCAGGTGGCTGGAGACCTTCTCGGCGAAGATCTTTTCGCGCGGAATGCCGTGCGCGGCCAGTGCATCCAGCTGGGACTGGAGTTCTTGGGTCGCGTGGGAGCAACGGGCGTAACCGACGCGGATGTCCGCGCCTAGGGTGTCTGCGGGGATTGGTGCTGGCGGCGGGGTGTCCGGTCGCCAGGGCTGGCCCGGTCCACGGTTGGCCGGTGTCGGCACACGCAGCTGCTTGGCCAGCCGGTGGACTTTGGTGAACCGGCCGGTATGGTAGGTCGAGGCGACGGCACCGGAGCGGGACCGGCACGGCGAGCCCGGCTGGACTTGGCAGTGGGGGCACGTGTACTGCTCGATCTCATCGGCGTCGGATGGGAGGGTGGTTCCGGGCGCGCTCCTCGTCATCTCCTCGGCGCATTGCTTCACCAGCCCGTTCGAGGACAAAACCTGCCGAACCGATTCCTCACGGAACGCGGCATCATATTTCCTTCGTGCGGTCATCTATGCGAGGCTCCCATCAACCTATCTCGCAAAACCATGCGGCCGCAGAAGGCGGTTGTGCGTTATTTGAGTGAGAAGGGGTTCTGAGCGGAATTCTGGCCTTCGCGGCCCCAGATGGACGGGATCGTCTGCGGTTTCTCAAAATCGGGTGTTTGCAGGAAGAGGTGACCATGATCCGGGTGGCCAGCCCTCTGGCGAAGTTCGCGTAGGTGCTGTCGATCAATTGCTACCTTGCATTCCCACCCGCGTGAGGTAGCGGAGCGAGCGGTCCCGGTCCGTCGCCTCGGTGAGGTCGTGCAGCCTGGCAACAAGCAAATCAGACGGGCCGATGAGCCCAAGGCATGTGCCGTCGTCGTTCACTACCGCAGCCTCGGGCGCGCCCGTCCGGGCGAGAACGTATGCGGCGTGGCGGAGTGTTTCCCGCGGATGGAGCACAGGCGTTGCCTCGGTGAGCGCAGCGGTCGGTGCGCGCATGACGTCCTCGCAGAAGAAGGTCTCGAGCGGGTCGGTCGTGTAGTCGCGGGTCAGGTGGAGTCCTCGGCGCGCGATCTTCTCGGTGAGCACCGAACGTCGAAGGAACAGAACGGAAGCGCCGTAGGCAACCACCGAGGCAATGAGCAGCGGGAGTGCAACAGCCCATGCGTTCGTCAGCTCGAGAGTGAAGATCACGCCCGTGAGGGGCGAGCGCATGACACCTCCGACGACGGCGGTGAGCCCGAGCAACGCCCAGAACCCCGGGATGACGCCCGGCAAAACAAGGCCCGCCGCTGCGCCGAGTGCCGCGCCGATCATGAAGATCGGAGCGAGCACACCGCCGGAGGTCCCGCTGCCCAGGGACAGCGACCAAATGAGCGTCTTGACCACGAGGATGCCGATGATGAGCCCTGTCGTCGCGTGCCCCGTCAACAGCTGGTCGATCACGTCGTAGCCGACGCCAAGGGCGCGGGGCTCGATGAGACCGCCTGCGCCTATGATGAGGCCGCCGATGGCCGGCCACCACATCCAGTGGATGGGCAGCCGCGAGAACGCGTCCTCTGCCCGGTACACGAGCCAGGTTGCTCCGGCGGCGACGATCGCGCCGGAGATGCCAACCACGGCGGCCAGCGCCTCGATACCGGGGGTCAGGTGCAATCCGGTGGTCGAGACGGGGAAGATCGGTGCGGTGCCGAGGATCACGCCCCGCACCATGGTCGCGACCGCGACCCCGGCAGCCACAGGTACGAAGCTGCGTGGACGCCATTCGAACAAAAGCAGCTCGACGGCGAGCAGCACGGCCGCGAGCGGCGAATTGAACGTCGCAGCCATGCCGGACGCCGCTCCCGCCACGAGCAGTGTCTTGCGCTCGTCCGCAGTGAGGTGGAGGTGCTGGGCAAGGATCGAACCGATCGCGCCACCCGTCATGATGATGGGCCCTTCGGCGCCGAAGGGGCCGCCCGAGCCGATGCTGATGGCGGCAGAGACCGGCTTGAGGACGGCGACCTTCGGAGCGATCCGGCTGCCGCCAACGAGGATGGATTCGATGGCCTCGGGCATTCCATGGCCGCGGATCTTTTCCGAACCGAACCGCGCCATGATCCCAATTACGAGTCCGCCGGCGATGGGCAATGTGAGTACTTGCCACCACGGATGTCCGCTGCCCACGGCGACGAGACTTGTCGAGAGGCGGCCGAAGAAGAAGAGGTTTGTTGCTAGGCCGATGAGGCCCAAGAGCGCCCAGGCCGCAAGGGCCCCGAGCGCCCCGACCGGGATCGCGAGAGCCGCTACCAGAAGCATCCGCCGGTCGACGGCGAAATCGCCCAACTGATGGCCGCGGTGGCTGGTCACGCGACCACCGCCCGGCTCAGCGACGCCGCCGAGAGGTGCCCATGGAGAGCGGTGAGACCGGCGGCGAGCTGGTCCCGCAGCTCCGGGTCGAGGTGCGCGAGAGCGTCCCGGAACTCGTCGTCGCGCCGGCGGAGGACGGCTTCAACGGCACTGCGGCCTTCATCGGTCAGGGAAAGCAGGACGAGGCTGCGGTTTTCGGCAGAAGCGGAACGCCGGACGTACCCTCCTGCGCACAGCCGGTCGGCCAGCCGGGTCACCGAAGATCCGGAGACTTCAAGGACGTGCGCGAGGGCGCCGCTGGGCAGTGTCCCGTGGTCGTGAAGGGCGAACAGCATGCGCATCTGCGGCATGGAAAGGTCCGTGACCTCGTCCACACTGCGCATGGCGACGGCGAGCAAGTCGCGCGTGGCCCGCTGGAGGGCATCGATGTGGAGATCAGGAAGATTTGGCATACGACAACTATTGCATAATGCAAGGCTTGCTGTCGCCCACGGCGCCAGTCTTGGCCCGTGCACGCGTTGTCCCGGAATGTCGTCGCGAGGGAGGTCCTGGTCGCATCAGGTGCCTTCTTTGTCGCTTGCCAGCGATATGGAACCCACCGGTGTTGCCTACCGTCGTTCGCGTACCGGCGGATTCCACCACCGACCCTCATGGGCGTCGGTGCGCGTTTCGAAGTTTTTCGCCTGAAAGCGCCCGACTGCGAGGGCAAGCGGAGCGGGGCGCCCTCTACGCTGGCGAAGGGCCACACCGACCGCGGCCGCGGCCAAGACGATGGGGAGCGCGCTTGCAATTATTTGCAGCACGATACGGGTGGATGTGTCTAAAGCGGATCCCGGAGACGGGTGCTGGCTGCCGATTCGTGGTCGTTGTTGTAGCCGCCTTCTCCGCCGCCGACTTGGGAGAAGTCGCTGACGAATACCCCAGCTCAAGCACGACGTTCTGCCGGGCTCGAGGTTTCATCACCCCGCCCTGATCATCAGGAGCCAACAGGACAACGGCGAATGCGGCCTCCGCTGCGTGGTCCTCGAATTTTTCGTGGTTGTCCGCCCCTTGTTCCTTTGCTCGTGCAGAATCGTGACTTTGTTCTCGACCCGGCTCTGCAGGAATGGCTTCTTGTTCCTTAGTCCTGGCCGCGGACGGGGATCGTGCTGGCGATCAGGACGGCGCTCTTTTCTTCGTTGGTGGCGGGGCGGATCTGGCCGCGTTCCGGGACGAAGGCGATGGCCTCGTCTTTCTGTTCGGGGGCGTTGACGAAGGAGCGGAAGCGGCGGAGCCGTTCCGGGTCTTTCAGGGTCGCGGCCCACTCGTCCTCGTAGGACCCGACGTGCTTGGCCATGGCGGCTTCGAGCTCGTCGGCGATGCCGAGGGAGTCCTCGACGACCACCTGGCGCACGTGCTCGAGGCCGCCGTCGAGCTCGGCTTGCCAGTGGGCGGTGCGCTGGAGGCGGTCGGCGGTGCGGATGTAGTACATAAAGTAGCGGTCGATGTATTTGACCAGGGTCTCGTCGTCCAAGCCGCCGGCGAGGAGCTGGGCATGGGCGGGGTTCGCGCCGCCGTTGCCGCCGACGTAGAGGTTCCACCCTTCTGCAGTCGCGATCACGCCGACGTCCTTGCCGCGGGCTTCGGCGCATTCGCGGGCGCAGCCCGAGACGCCCATTTTGAGTTTGTGCGGGCTGCGCAGGCCGCGGTAGCGCAGCTCGAGGTTGATGGCCATGGCGACCGAGTCGAGGACGCCGAAGCGGCACCAGGTGGATCCGACGCAGGATTTCACGGTGCGCAGGCTCTTGCCGTAGGCCTGGCCGGACTCCATGCCTGCGTCAATGAGCTCGCCCCAGATGAGAGGGAGTTGTTCGAGGCGGGCCCCGAACATGTCGATCCGCTGTCCGCCGGTGATCTTCGTGTACAGGCCGTACTTCTTGGCGATCGTGCCGATGACGACGAGCTTGTCGGGAGTGATCTCCCCGCCCGGGATGCGGGGGACTACGGAGTAGGTGCCGTCTTTTTGCATGTTGGCCAGGGCACGGTCGTTGGTGTCCTGCAGGGTGCCGCGCCCGGCGTCGAGCACGTACGCGGAATGCTGCGACGCCAGGATCGAGGCGATGGTTGGCTTGCAGATGTCGCAGCCCGCTCCCGTGCCGTATTTGGCCAGGATGTCCTCGAAGGAGGTCAGTTCCAGGACACGGATCGCGTCGAAGAGCTCCTGGCGGGAGAGGCTGAAGTGCTCGCACAGGGCCTTGGAGACTTCGATGCCGGATTTCTTCAGTTCCCCTTCGAGGAGTTTCTTGAGCATCGGCACGCAGGAGCCGCACTGGGTTCCGGCCCGGGTGCAGGCCTTAAGGTCTGGCACGTCGCGGACCGGCTCCTTGCCTTCACACGTCCCGCACGCGTTGATGGCGTCGCGGATGGTCTCGGCGGGGACGTTGTTGCAGGAGCACAGGATCGCGTCGTCGGGCAGTTCGGTTTCGGGGGCGTCGCCGCCGCCGGCGGCGGTCAGGTAGGCGCCGGGTTCGGCGGGGAGTTCGCGGCCGAGCAGGGGGCGCAGGCTCATGTAGGGGGTGGCGTCGCCGACGAAGATGCCGCCGAGCAGGGTCTTGGCGTCGTCGGTGGTGACGATTTTCTGGTAGACGCCCCGGGCGGGGTCGGCATAGACGATTTCCAGGGAGTGCTCGGTCTTGGCGAACGCGTCGCCGAAGCTGGCCACGTCCACGCCGGAGAGCTTGAGCTTGGTGGCGGTGTCAAAACCGGGGAAGGTCGCTTGCCCGCCGTGCAGCCGGTCGGCCACGATCTCGGCCATGGTGTTCGCCGGCGCCACGAGTCCCAGGCACATGCCCTCAAAGTTCGCGACCTCACCGATGGCGAAGATTCCGGGGATTTCGGTCTCGCAACCATCGGAAATGACAACGCCGCCGCGCGGGCCAAGCGTGAAGACCTGTTCCTCTCCCTCCGGTGCTCGGAAGAGCTCATCGCGCGGCCTGACCCCGATCGCGACGATCACGATATCGGCGTCGATGATGCGGCCGTCGGCCATGAGGACGCCGGTGACCTGGCCATCGTCGTCGGACAATACTTCGGACGGGAACACGCCGCCGTGGATTTCGAAGCCCTTGTCTTTGATGAGGCGTCCCAGTGCCTGGCCGGCGCCTTCGTCGAGCTGGGTGGCCATCAGCCAGGACGCGCCGTCGATGACGATCGGGGTGGCGCCCAACCGCTCCGTGCCTGCGGCCGATTCGAGGCCCAGGAGGCCGCCGCCGATGGTGACAGCGTTGACCTTGCGGCCGAGCTTATCCGTAAGCTTCGTGATTGCTTCGTTGATGGCCCAGACGTCTTCGAGCGTGCGGTAGACATGTGTGAACTCGGCGCCCGGGATGGGCAGGCGGGCGGCATTCGAACCCGTCGCGACCACGAGGGCGTCGTATTCGTAGCTGTTGCCGGCCGCGGTTTCCACGGACTTGGCATCGGGGTTGATCCTGACCACCCGCTCGCCGGTGCGCAGGTCCAGCGCATCGTGGTCCCACATCGACGCGTGCCCGAGGGTGAGGTCGTAGTCCACCTCGATGAGCGCCTTGCTCAGCGTGACCCGGTCATAGGGAAGATGCGCTTCCTCGGTCAGGACCGTGACGTGCCAGCCCTCAAGACCGCGGGTGTGCATGGCATCGGCAAAACGGTGGGCCGCAGGGCCTCCGCCCGCGACAACAATACGGCGCGGGTGCTCTGAAGGGGAAGTATGTCCGGTCACTGGCGGCCTTTCGCATGTGCCGCAGAACCGTCATCCGCGACTTGTCACTTCAGACTAAAGACACGCAGTTTCGCGTCAGTTTCCCCTTTGTTTCGTGGGCTTAACTTCGGCATCACGGTGAGGAATGCGCCGATGTGAGGTCTCCTTTACGAACAGGACACATTGATTGCATTCCGGCGAAACATCGCAGGCCTACCGTGAAGTTGTGGCCGCAAACGGCCCGCGCCGGCTGGCGGAATTGGATCCGCCCGACCGGCAGGCTAAGCGATAGGGGCTGAAATGACCGTCATTCTGGATCGGGAAAACCTACAACAGCAGGGCGCACCGACCGCGTCCGGCTGGCACCGCGTCTGCGCAATCGACGAGCTGGAACCGGCTTGGGGCGAAGCTGCCCTGGTCGGAGGCAAGCAAGTAGCACTCTTCCGCACCACGCCGGATGAGGTCCTGGCAGTATCCCAGCAGGACCCGGCAACGCTGTCCAACGTCATGGCCCGGGGAATCGTCGGTTCCCGGGGATCACGCCCCACCATCGCCTCGCCGCTGCACAAAGAAGTCTACGACCTTGAAACCGGCGAATGCTTCACCAACCCCGAACTGCGGCTCGCGACCTACAGCACCCGCCTCGTGGACGGATACCTCGAAGTAGCCCTCTAAACAAAGGGGCTTCCTCAGCTCCCGACGCCCATGCTGGCCGGTTCCGCCCAAGGAACCGGCCAGCGGTGGTTCTGCAGCCGAAACCTGCCGCCCGGTTTGACGGACCAGCGGGGTGGTGGCGCCGCGCGTGCCGGCCTCGGAGAGTTCAGCCATAGAACGGACATCATCAATTACCACGTAGTACAGGAGACTGGTCTTGGCCCCACGTGACCGGCCGGTGGACGCCGTCGGACCCTTTGAGCATGGGTTCCGTGACGCGTCCGC
>NZ_JARVRG010000028.1:0-9938 GCF_030209795.1 Arthrobacter sp. efr-133-R2A-63
GCCCTCAGCGCCTAAGCGAAGGATCAACCGTTACACCACTCCACGGGACTTGACCAACCCCTCTCCACCACCGGTTCGCCTATGCTCAACACCAGGCAATCGATGGCGATCCACCAAGGAGCAGGGCATGAGCAATTGGCGCATCAGGGACTTCCACTCGTCTGACATGGACGGCATCCTGCACCTGTGGGAGTCGCTCAAAGCGGACAACGTGGACCCTGTCTATGCACTCTCCGAGGTCCTCGCGTCGTGCGAGAAGGACCACGCCGTGGTGGCAGTGCAGGGAGAGCAGGTGGTGGGTGCCGCCGTCGGACGTGCGGCCCATGACCAGGGCTGGATCGTTTTCCTGGCCACGCTGCCCGAGTTCCGCGGCCGCGGGATCGGCACCTCGCTGCTGGCCGCCGTCGAGAACCGGATGACCCCGCACGGGCTCAACAAGCTCTCGGCACTCATGCCCGAGTCCGAAACCCGTGTCGAGGCGTTCCTGGGCCGCGGCTTCCTACTCAAGCAAAACCTGCACTATTTTGAACGGACCATCCCGGTCCAGCGCCAGGAACTCGAACCGTTGAGCCAACTCGGCGGCCGCATCCTGGCCCGGGACCTCTGGGAAAACGTCGCCGGCATGCGCCGCGAAAAGGAACTCCTTGAACGCCGCCTGGTCCTGCCCCTGGCCGAAGCCGACCTCGCCGATCAATACGGTGTGGTGCCGCCGCGCGCCGTCGTGCTCTTCGGCCCGCCCGGGACCGGCAAGACCACGTTCGCCAAGGCCATAGCGTCCCGGCTCGAGTGGCCCTTCGTGGAGGTCTTCCCCTCCCGTCTGGCCTCCGATCCCAAGGGACTGGCCGGGGCGCTGCGCGAGACGTTCCTGGAAATCGCCGAACTGGAGCACGCGGTCGTCTTCATCGACGAGGTCGAGGAGATCGCGTCCCAGCGCTCCGGCGAGCCGCCGTCCCCGCTGCAGGGCGTCACCAACGAGCTCCTCAAGATCATCCCGGCCTTCCGCGAACAGCCCGGCCGCCTGCTGGTGTGCGCGACGAACTTCATCCGCGCCCTGGACACTGCCTTCCTGCGCCACGGCCGCTTCGACTACGTCATCCCCATCGGCCTGCCCGACGTCCACGCCCGCGAGGCCATGTGGCAGCGCTTCATCCCCGCCAGCGTGGTGGACTCCGTGGACGTGGCGCTGCTGGTGTCACGGACGGAGGGTTTCTCCCCCGCGGACATTGAGTACGCGGCACGCAGCGCCTCCCAGCGCGCGTTGGAAAAGGCCGTCTACACAGCCGGCGCTCCCGGCGCGTCACCTACCGAAGGCGCCGCACCGGCGTCGAACGCCCGCAAGGGGCCGGTCACCCAGGACTACCTCGACGCCATCGCCGACACCCGCACCACCGTCAGCGACGAAGTCCACCAAGACTTCCTCGAGGACATCGACGCACTGGGCCGGGTTTAGAGCAAGGCGGGGTCACTTACGGCCCATGTCGGGGCCCCGGATGGGCGCTAAGTGACCCCGCGTTGGAAGAAGGAGGAACCGTGAACCTGTTTCTGACCATCCTGAGCGGCGTCGCCTGGACGACGGTCTACATTTGCGCGATCCGGATCGGGTTCCGCGACAGGACGTACGCCATCCCGGCAGCGGCACTGGGTCTGAACTTCGCGTGGGAGGTCATCTACTCCGTGCATTCGCTCAGCACGAGACTCTCCGTGCAGGGCGTCATCAACATTGCCTGGGCATTGGCCGACATCGCGATTGTGTACACATTCTTCGCGTTTGGCCGGCGGGAGCTTCCCGGATTTGTCACACGGCCTCTGTTCATCGGATGGGCGGTTCTGCTGGGCCTGGCGTCGTTCGCCGTGCAGTGGCTTTTCATCGCCGAGTTCGATTGGGATCCGGCCTCCCGGTACGCGGCTTTCCTGCAGAACCTCCTGATGTCCGGGCTTTTCATCGCCATGTTCGCGGCCCGGCGCGGCGTGCGGGGCCAATCCATGGTGATCGCAGTGGCGAAATGGATCGGGACCCTGGCGCCCACCATCACCTTCGGGGTGCTTGAGAATTCACTGTTCATCCTGGGCGTTGGCGGCCTGTGCAGCATTTTCGACCTGACCTACATCGGGCTGCTGTTGTGGGCCAAAAGGAACCCGGGAGCCCTCACCAGGACCCGGGACCCAGGGGGCCTCCCGGCGGTACCCTGAACCATGTCCATGTATCCATTGCGCCATGCATTGTCGCGCATGGGCGGGCGCGATCCCCTGGAGCTGAATCGCACCGCCACGCGCCGCACGTCGGGAAGCGGCGCTCGAAAAGCTGAGGGCACACCCGGCCGCTTAGAAAGAGACCGGCACGAACGTGCCGATTCCCGGCGGCGAACCCTTGATTCACCTCCCAGGTAGGCGGAAAATGGTGAAACCGGCACGAACGTGCCGGAGACGCACAACGCGCATGCCCGCAAAAGACCCTGAAGGATGGACATGTCCCCCAAGGAATTCACCGAGTCCCTGGGCACCACGGTCCGTGCCCGCCGCGGTTCCCTCAGCCTGAGCCAGTCCGACCTCGCGGACCTCGCAGGAGTCTCGGAACGATTCATCCGCTTTGTGGAGCAGGGGAAGACCACCGTCCAATTGGAACCACTCCTCGCGGTCCTCGGCACGCTAGGCCTTGAGCTCACGGTGCAAGCCGCGGGCAAGCAATCCAAGCTGTCATGACCTTCCACCGCATCGCCGACGTCTACAAGCAGGGCGTCCTGGCCGCGCGCATCGAGCGGCATGAAGGCGGCACCAAGTTCAGCTACTTGCCGCGGTACCTCGACTCGGGCGGGCCGGCTGTCGCCACGACGCTCCCGCTGACGAAAGAAGCAGTGTTCACACCGAGCGGCGCGGTTCCGCCCTACTTCACGGGCCTCCTCCCGGAAGGCCGCCGCCTGAATTCCCTGCGCCGCGCGGTCAAGGCCAGCGCCGACGACGAGCTCGCGCTCCTCATGGGCGCGGGCGGCGATGCGGTGGGAGATGTCCAGACCGTCCCCCACGGTGAGCCGCCCACGGAGGGAGGCTCCGCCGTCGTCCTCGATTCGAAGCTGCCGCTCGACTTCGATGCGCTGCTGGGCGATTCGGGACTGATCGATCCCGTGGCTCTGGCGGGTGTGCAGGACAAGTTGTCGGCCGGGATGATCTCACTCCCGGTGGCGCAAGCGGGCAAGCGCTTCATCCTCAAACTCAATGCGCCGGAGTTCCCGTTTGTCGTGGAAAACGAGTTCCTCATGTTCCGTTATGCGCGCAAGCTGCGGATCCCGGTGAGCAGCGTGCAATTGGTGCACGACGTCGGTGGGCGGGCCGGGCTTCTCGTGGAGCGTTTCGATCGCCTCACCGGAGCCGACGGCGCCGCGGTACGTCTCGCCGTCGAGGACGGGGCCCAAGTGCTGGGACTCTATCCCGCGGACAAGTACAGCGTTCCGTTCGGCGAGGTTTGCGCGGCGTTGGCGGCCCACTGTTCCGCGCCCCTTCCGGCCTTGCGGAACCTGGCTATCCAGCTCGCGTTCGCCTGGCTCAGCGGCAACGGCGACCTCCACGCGAAGAACGTGTCGATGGTGCAGTCGCAGGCAGGGGTGCAGTCGCCGCAGGGCGAGTACACCATCGCGCCGGTTTACGACATCCCCTCCACAGTGGTCTACGGGGACAAGACCCTCGCGCTGGGAATCGGCGGCAAGAAGAGCGGAATCTCCCGGAAGCACTTCCTTGCCTGGGCCGGGAAGCTCGGGCTGACCGAGCGCGCGGCGGAGGGGGTTCTGGAACTCGCACTCAAGGCTTCGGGGCCGCTCATCGCAGAGCTCGATGCCGGCACCTTGCCATTCGGGCCGGTGCAGACGAGGGACTGGGTCAAGGAGCTCAAGCATCGGCGAAGGTTGATGAGCGGGTAGTTTTCCCTGCTTCGGGCTCCCAAACCGGAACCCTGCTATCGCTTATTGCTTACCCGTTAACAGGGACCCGATCCTGACATAAGGTGAGGGCACCACGCGGTATCTGCGCAGGTCGCAGAGCTGTGGGGCGCAGAATCAGCAGTTCCATTTGTACACAAAAGGGAGACTCTTATGTTGCTTTGGATAGCCATCATTATCGCGGTCCTCTGGCTTCTCGGCTTTATCGGCAACATCGGCGGCGGGTTCATTCACCTGCTCTTGGTTATTGCCGTGATCGTCCTGATCTTCCACTTCCTTCGTGGAAGATCATCCCGCGTATAAGCACGAACCGCCTTCCACCACGCGGGCGCCGGGACAGGGCACCCCTTGCCCCGGCACTACCCTGCCCTGCCCCGACTCGGCTCATCTTGCACGAGCGTTGGATCCTAGGTTCGCGCGCATGGCAACGCTAGGCTCGCTCTCAGAGGCGAGATGGGCTCGCCGCGACCCAAGGGATTGAACGTATGGCACAGCAGGCCGGAAAGCAATCGACACCCACCAAAGGCGCTCTTCCGCATCCGCGCTCCTATCTGAGACCCACACGATTGCTCTCTCAAAGCGAGCGGGAAAAGCTTCACCCATCGGTCCTGGCAGAGGCCGAGCGCCGGGCGGCAAGCATTCAGCTTCGAGTAGCGGATGCAATCACGGCCTTCGCCGGATCGATGAACTTCGTCTACCTGCATATATTGCTCTTCGCTGTGTGGATGCTCGTGTTCGAGCAGAGTCCGTGGCCGACGTTGACGCTGATCGTCTCGCTCGAAGCGATCTTCCTCTCGACCTTCGTCATGATCGGACAGAACCGCCAAGCGGCCTTCCAGCAGGTGAAGGCGGACCATGACTACAACGCCCAGGAGCACCTGCTCGAGGAGAACACCGACCTGACCCGTGCGATCCACGAGCTCACCGCCGAGATCCACCAGCGGGTCCTGGCGGAAGTCACGGCATCCATTACCCGGAAGGCTGCTGCCGCCACCAACCCGGGTCTGGATGACCCGGCCAAACCGTAGGCCGGCGGGACCTGCCGGGCCGAACTGCTAGTCCGCCAGCCGGTCCATCTCGGAGAGCAGATCCGGGTTGATGCGCTGCAGGACCAAGTGGATTTCGCCCCGTGGGACCGCCTTGTAGAGCACTTGCCGGGCGTCTGCGTAGCGCGTGGTGGGCGCCTTGTCCGGCCATTTCTCGGCGAGCGCCCGCACCCGCTCCGGCACGGAGTTGTGGGCGTTGCATGCGATCTTGACGAGGGTGGCGTCATGGTCCTGCGCGATGTGCAGCATGACGGCTTCGTCGTTGTCAGAGTCGTCCTGGAAACGGCGCGTTACGCGTTCGATGATGGCCACGGCACGCTCTGAAACACCCATGTCGAGCAACGCCTGCTTGGTAATGGGCGTGTCCTTGGCGATGTCGTGCAGGTAGCCTGCGATCCGGATGTCGTCATCGAAATCGGCGAGCGCATCCCCTACTGCGAGCACGTGCTCGCGATAGGGCCGCTTCAGCTTGTCCTTCTGGCGATTGTGCGCCACTTCGGCAAGGACCATGGCTGTTTCAACGGTGAATCTCGGTTCGGTCATGCTTCATCCTACTGAGCCAGTTCGGTGACCGCTTTCCGCACGGCGGCGCTCAGTTCGAGGTTGCGGCATCCGGCTCCCCCTGGCTCGGCCTGCTGCGGCACGTATCCGAAGGCGAGTTCGTACACAGGGTCGGCGAACCCCAAAGAGGCGCTGGCGCCGTCGTGCCCGAACGCCCGGTAGCTGCCGTACGGCGAGCGGGCATGCGATTTCATGAACACGGTGCCAAAGCAGCTGGTCTCGCCGAAAACGCGGTCGACGCCGAAGACCTGCTCGGCCGAGACGGCCTGGATGGTCCCCTCGCTGAGGAGGGGCGCGACGGCGGGTCGGTCGCCGTCGGCGGCCAGTCCCGTGAGTGCCGCAGCGTAAACGCGGGCCATGCCTTCGGCGCTGGCGACCCCGGCGGCGGAACTCAGGCCGGCTGCGCGGACCTCGCGGATGTTGGGCAGGTCGAGGATCTCCCCGACCGATGAGTTTACCGAAAGGCCAAGGTGGCTGGCGGGATCAATCCACGGCTGGGAGGGGTCTGTGGCCCAACGAAGGGTGGCGTAGCGGCGCTCCTCGGACTCCGGAAGTCCCAGGAAGAAATGGGCGCCGGTGACTGAGCGGATCCGCTGTTCGTAGATTTCCTGGAGGGTGGACCCTGTGATCCTGCGGCAGAGCTCCTCCATGAAGACACCGATGGTCAGGGCGTGGTACCCGAAGGCTGTCCCGGGCTTCCACAGCGGCCGCATTTGAGCGAGTTTGGCGGCGGCCAGCTCCGAGTTGTTGTATTCCGCGAGGGCGAGTCCGCCTTCGACTCCCAGAAGTCCGGCCTGGTGGGAGAGCAGCTGGGCCACGGTAATCGCGGCCTTTCCTTCGGCGCCGAATTCCGGCCAGTACTTGACCACCTCGGCGTCGAGGTCCAGGAAGCCGTCCTGGACCAGCAGCGCGATGACCAGCCCGGCTACTCCCTTCGAGCATGAGAAGACACCGGTGACGGAATCCGGTCGGCGGTGCGGGCCGCCGCTGATGTCCAACACCTTGACGCCGCGGTGGTAGGCCGCGAGCTGGGCTGAATATTCCGGGTCCTCGTTGAGGAAACGGCCAAAGAGTTCGGCTACCGGTTCGAATCCAGGGGCAATCGTCTGTGCATCCACCCGGACAGCCTAATCCCTTCTGCCCCCTAACCTCGCTACGTTCGGCCAGGGACCCGGCAGAGTGGGCCTAGCCGCGAGTGTCCATGGTCACCACGATCTTGCCCTTGGCGCGTCCCTGCTCCAGGGTGGCGAAAGCATCGGCGATCTTTTCGAGCGGATAGCTGCTGTCCACCACGGGTTGCAGTTTCCCCTCGGATACAAGGCGTGCCAAGAACTTCAGGTCCTCGCCGCTGGGGTGCATGAAAAGGTAGCGGTACCGGACGTTGGCCTCACGGGCACGCCTCCGGATTCCGAGGCTGACCGCCCAGAACAACACGGTCATCCAGGCCGGGGCCGCAAGGTCCTTCAATGCCGTCTGCGGTTCGGGCATCCCGGCGATGCTGACCACTTTCGCGCCCGGCTTGAGGATCTTGAGCGTCTGGCCCAGCGTCTCGCCACCCACGAGGTCCAGCGCAGCGTCGAAGCCACTGAGCACTTCGCCCAGGTTTTCCTTCGTGTAGTCGACGACGGCGTCCGCCCCGAGCCGCCGCACCAACGCTTCTCCGCGCGGGGACGCAGTGGTGGTCACCTCGGCACCAAAGTATTTGGCCAGCTGGATGGCAAGGGTTCCGACTCCGCCCGCGCCTCCGGAGATGAACAGCTTGGTCCCGGGCTTGACCTTGAGCTCGTCGCGCAAGGCCTGCAACGCGGTGAGGCCGGCCAAGGGAAGGCTCGCGGCCTCCGTGTAGCTGAGCGACCGGGGCATGAGCGCCACAAGATCCTCGTGGACTGCAGCGTGCTCGGCAAAGGCTCCCAGCAGGGTCTTGTCCACGCGCGCAAACACCCGGTCTCCTGTGGAAAAGCGGGTGACGCCGGGTCCCACAGCTTCCACGATCCCGGCCAGTTCGCTTCCGGCCACCAAAGGCAGCCTGGGCCTGGTGATCACCCGGACTGCACCTTCGCGCTGTTTGTAGTCCACGGGGTTGAGCCCGGCGGCAAACACCCTGACCAGGACCTCGCCCGGACCGGCAATCGGCCTGGGGACGTCCTGCAGCTCCATTGCGTCGGCACCGCCGTAGCGGGTCAGCACATAGGCGAGCACTTAGGCCCCTTTCCGGAGGGTCGATTGCTGAATGCCAGTCCATATCCATGGCCCGCGTGGCAATCGGGCCGGATCAAATCTACCCAAGGCCTCACCAAGGGGCCCTCCCGGCAAGCCGAGGGATTCCAGGATCACGTCCCGCACCTCCCCGGCAGGCAGCCCGACGGCGGCGAGCTCGCCGAGCGTCACCGCACCGTCGCGCTTGGCCAGCCGGGCGCCGTCGCGATTCAGTACCAGGGGGACGTGGGCATATTCCGGAACGGGTACGCCCAACAAGGAGGCCAAATAGGCCTGGCGGGGTGTGGAGGACAGGAGGTCGTCCCCGCGGACCACTTGGTCCACGCCTTGCTCCGCGTCATCCACCACCACGGCCAGATTGTAGGCAGTGACGCCGTCATTCCGCCGGAGCACAAAGTCGTCCACGACGCCTGTGTAGGATCCGTGCAGCTTGTCTTCCACCGTCCATTCATGCGTTTCGGAGCGGAGCCGGATGGCGGCCGGGCGGGAGGCCCGGCGGATCTCGAGCTCCGCCGTCGAAAGGTTCCTACACGTGCCAGGGTAGGCGCCTTGCGGCGCGTGCGGGGCGGACGGCGCATCCTGGATTTCGCGCCGCGTGCAGAAGCACTCATACGTTAGTCCGGCGTCAGCGAGCTGCTCGATCGCGTCGTTGTACAGCCCGGCCCGGTCCGTCTGGCGAACGACGGCGCCGTCCCATGTCACGCCGACAGCTTCAAGATCCCGGAGCTGGACTTCCTCGGCGCCGGCCCGCGCGCGGTCGAGGTCTTCGACGCGCAGCAGGAAGCTCCGGCCCGTGGAACGCGCGAAGAGCCACGCGAGCATGGCAGTGCGCAGATTGCCCACGTGGAGCTCGCCGGAGGGGCTCGGGGCGAAGCGGCCAGTGGAAGTCATGGCACAAGACTATGCGTCGCCGGGCATGCCTGCAGGATTCCGGCGAGGGTGCGGGAGACTGGGAGAATTGCGTACCGTTAGTTGCCAAAGGGAGGACACCCGTTGAGCTCACCTCGAATGAAGGCGACGGCTTCCTTTTGGAAGGCCGAAGAAGGCTGGGGTGAACTTATTCTTCCCGACGGGAAGAAATGCTTCGGACATTTCTCGGTCATCGAGCAATCAGGCGGATACAGGTCCCTCAATGCAGGCGATCTGGTGGAGGTCGAATGGACCGCCGCCTCCCAAGATGAATACGACTTTATCGCGGTGTTGATTCAGCCTCTTTGAGAGCACAACCCGGGCAGCACAAGAGCCCCTCAGCTACCGCAACGCGTTCGGTGGCTCAGGGGCTCTTATGGTGGTGCCAGCGCTGGGCCAGCGGGGTGCGGAAAGACGATGCGTGAACAAGAGTCAATCAGCGGCTGCGTCTTTGCGGGACGGTGTTTCGGGTGGCCGGGTGGTGTACCGGAGGATCCGTAGCCTGTGGGGTCCGGCGGTAGCCTTCCCCTTCGTTGCCACTATTTGAACAGGAACATTACAACTGGCGCAACGGACTCAATCACTACTGGTCAATCTGACCATTTTCTTGACAATAGATGGACAGGAGATGATCACTTTGCCGGAGTTGGTTCGGCGGGTGCGGGAGAATAGCTTCGGCTGGACATTCTGACCAACCGAACTCCCGGCAACCAGGCAGAAAGCGGCAGCGATGCAGGAACTGGATTCAACGGACAAGCGGATTCTTGCCGCGCTCGACGACGACCCCCGGGTGCCGATCATGGTCCTCGCCCAGCGCTTGGGCTTGGCGCGCGGGACCGTCCAGTCGCGCCTTGAGCGCATGTCGGCGTCGGGCGCTTTGCGTCCGAACAGCAGCCGGGTGCTGCCCTCGGCGCTGGGCCGCGGCGTTGCGGCGGCGGTGAGTGCAGAGTTGGATCAGAGCCGGCTGAACGAGGCGATCGCTGCCCTCCGCGACATCCCGGAAGTGCTTGAATGCCATGCGCCAGCAGGGGACACCGACCTCATCATCCGCGTGGTCGCCACGAGCCCCGACGATCTATACCGGGTCTCCGAAGAGATCAGGCTGTGCCCCGGAATCGTGCGCACGTCCACCAGCATGTTCCTGCGCGAGGTGATTCCATACCGCACGACGGGACTGCTGGGTGCGTGAGCTCATATTTGGAAGGAGTGGTTTCTTCGGGGTTTCGCTGCGGGTCGGTGTGGGGTGGCGGGATGAACCAGGGGATGCCGTTGCGGACCT
>NZ_JARVRG010000040.1:0-9439 GCF_030209795.1 Arthrobacter sp. efr-133-R2A-63
CAACTGAGGCGACGAATGCCCCTTCCCGGAGGTATTGACATGAGGTAACAGGGGGCCCGAAAACAGCGCCGGATCGTCCGGTCGCCGTGGATGGCCATGCGATGAGGAACCCCCGCGCGAGTCGGGAGCGACTCCAGCGCAGGGATTCCCGGCGGCTGCGCAAATGGGGGGTATGCGAAACCGCCGGAACAACCGTACACCCCGAGGCGGCCTCCCGCACCGTCCCTTGTGCGCCCGTTTTTGAGCGCTCGGTGGACCGGCAGGGAGGTTTCCGTCTCAGCAACGGACACGTCATGCAACAGACCGATCATGCGACGTGGCGACGCAGGATCCCGAGGGAAGAGCATTCGCCAACGCGTGCGCAGCACGATTCGCGACCCGCGGGCACCGCTTCCGGGGGCCCTTCCACCACCCCTTAACTACTTCGGACTCGTGACCGTTCGCCCGTGCAGCCAAAACAGGTAGACGGTACTCAAGCGCCGGCCCGGTTCCACGGCCTAGGATCAGCACGGGGGGTGTTTCCCTGGAAGATGCTCTCGGCGGTAGCTGCGCCAATGCCCGGTACACGGTGACACCGGGCATTGGCGCGTTTCCTTCCCCGCGGGCCGCTTGCGGGAAGCAGCAGCACAATGCTCCTGGAGGCCGACAACCCGCGCCTCGAGGGGGAAAGCAGGGCCGCGAACGCCGGCCGGGACACTGTCCTGTCCCGGCCGGGATGAGGCGGAACCGATCGACCCGGAGCCTTCGAGCAACCGATCGCTACAAAGGCAATGCAAGGCATGGAAGAGGGCACAGGCCGAAGAGCGCGCGGAGCCGGTAGGCATGATTTTGCGCCGAGGTGACCCTCGACAGCACGTGGTTGCGGCGCTACCTTGGGCACAGGAGCGAAGAGCGCCCCAAAGAGCGCCACGACCGCGATGCGAGCGGGGCGCCGCGGAACAACCCAGCCGAAAGCCCGGGCAGCAAGTTGGACCCCGACTTTGTCCCGGACGAAGTCCACGACAACCCCAACGAGAAGCGAGCAAGGAATCACCCGGAAGAATCCGGAAGCTGATTTCCCGGCCTCACGGAAGAGACGGACATGAGCGCTGAAACAAACACACCTGACACCCCGGTCCATGACGGCGTCCAAAGCCCTGCGAAACCGGTGTCTAAAGAACCCGTTCGCACGACGGCCGCCGGGAACGGCCCACCCGAGGGTCCGTTGGTAGTCCAGGAGGAGGTTGCCGGTAAGGAATCAGACACCGGCCCCGATGATCCGACCGGTCCCGCAGAAGAACAGGATCGGGCTTCCTCGGATGACCGCAGCCTGACGACTGAGGTAGCCCCGAGTGACTAGTGGATGACCCGGACGTGCGGAGGGTGCATCTTCCTGATCCTCAGGACCAGTCGCGCTTTCAAGCGCTTGTTCCCGCTGATCCAGGCTGGTGGTTGATTCTTTCCGCGAACAGCAGGCCGGGGCGCGGCGGACGGCAGCGGGCTTCTTCGTTGGATCCGTCCGGGGCGTCCGAGTCAAAGGAACCAGAATCCAGAATCCGAGGAGGAATCATGATCGCAAAGGAACACCTCGACGCCCTGCTCCGGGGCAACGGGAACGTGCTGAGCCCGGACGGGGAGAAGATCGGGGGCATCGGGCGCTTTTACCTCGACGGAGACACCGGTGAGCCCAGCTGGATCACCGTGAAGACAGGGCTGTTCGGCCTCCGGGAGTCGTTTGTCCCGCTGGAAGGTGCCTGGGTCCAAGGCGATGACCTGATCGTCCAGCATGGCAAGGATGAGGTCAAGGACGCCCCGCTGATAGACCCTGAGGCGCATCCCGGTCCGGAAGACGAAGCACGTCTTTACCAGCACTACCGTCCGGCAGAGGGGTTGCGCACCTATGCTGAGGCCGCTGATGGGGGCGACGACGGAGACTTCGTCAGACCGGCCGCACGCCCGGCTGCCGGCCCGGGAGCCGGACGGCCCACGCTGCACCGCTACATCGGAATGGACAAGGACGGTCCAGATGAATCCCTGGCGGAGGAAATGCGGCTTGAAAACAGCGACCGGGAAGAGGGATCTGGCCCTGGACCACGATGATGGCTGGGCCACCGCGCACGGGCTGGATCACACCGGGCCACCATTGAAACCTTCTGCGAATCGTCCGGCGCAACGGCGCAACGGTGCGTCCGGGACCGGGGCGCATCGCTGGAAACCCTGTTCCGCGCGGAGTAGATGGGGGCCAGCCGCCGACCCGGGGCTGTTCGAGAACGCAATTTGGGAGGTAAAGGCAATGAGCGCCTTGCTGTGGATCCTGGCCGTTATCGCGATCGTTTTGTTCATCATCGGCGGCATGGTCAAGGCTGTCGGCTTCCTGCTCTGGATCGCTCCGATCGTGCTTGCGGCCGCTGTGATCATGTTCTTCGTCAACCGCGGCCGAAACGTCTAAGCCCCGATCACACCCCGGTACCGCAAGCTGGTGACCGATCAACGCAATGTGCCGAGACCCGGGGGCAAGCCCGGACGGAATTGAACTAGTCCGTCGACGCAGCGAAGGAGACCTCAAAGAAGGCAGGTTGACGGCAAGCCCGGGTCCGTTCGCGGTGAGGGCAACGCGGCGGCCGGCCAGTCTTGGACCGGACACAGCATCCGCAGGTCAGCCGCGCCAGGTGACCGTGATGGACTCACCCTCGGGCACGGCCTTGATGTGCAACGAGACGTCCAGGCCCTCGGGATCACGGCAGGGGTCCGTGCCGGTGGTGGCGGTGATCTCTTGGATCAGCTGGCTCAGGGCAAGGGCCGTGGCCCTTCCCCAGTCCTCCGGGTGGGTGCTGGACGCCTCTACGGTCACCGTACGGACGGTTGCTTCGGCTTCGGGCTCGGGGTCTGTCTGCATAAGGGTCTCCATCTGCCTTTCTGCACAGGAAGTGCAGTGCCCGTGATGCGCAGACAGACCTCCAACGAGGTATAGGTCCGTTCCCGTCAGGGCGAGTCGGCGGACCCCTGGCCTCATTGGTCCTCCGCAGTGGGGTTGCCTTATCTTAGAGGCGCCGCGGCCGGGCCGTCCATCGGCGGCGCCCGGCGTGCCCCGGCACCGAAGGCGCTCCGGAAGCCTCGGCATGACACGCTGATCACGGATTTCTTGACCGCGCGCTGCCGGCTGCGAACAAATTTTCCTCGACACCGCATCCGGGAAGCTGGCCCGCAGGCCCGAACTCGACAAAGCCCTGCTCTCAGCCAACAGGGCAGGTGATCAGCTTGTCGTCACCGATCGGCTCGGGCGGTCGCTGGAGAACCTCATCGACTTGTCCGGAACATTGCAGGAACGCGGCGTGCACCTGGTGGTCCTTGACCAGGGCATCGATACATCCACGGCTCTCGGGCGGATGTCTTTCCAGATCCTTGGCTTGATCACCGAGTTCGAACACGCTTTGATGCCCGAACGGACTCGTGACGGGCTCAGCTTGCCGCGGCCCGTGCCCGGGGTAGGGCCGGCGGACAAAAACCAAAGCTCGGCGCGCGCCAGATCAAACTGGCCCGCGAAATGCACGAAGAAAAAGGCCCCTACGGGCGGCGTGCCCATACGGTCCAACACATCGCCGTAGAATTCGGAGTTACCCGGCACGATCTACCGGCACCCTCGCGAAACCATGAACAGCGGGCATTCCATGGCGCAACAGAACGGCAGGATGTCAGTGGGGAACGTCGGCGTGGGAGATAAGGATCTCTGACGTGGCTCTGCGTACTTTGCTCACGATTACCGAGCGTAGCCTCACCGCCGCCATCATCCTCTGGAACACCGTCTATCTGGACCGGACCATTACTGACCAGCGACGGCCGGGACATCGCACCGGACCTTCTAAGGTCCCTCTCACCCCTGGGCCAGGAACACATCAACCGCACCGGCGACTACACCTGGCCACGTGCCAACCACCTCAAACCCGGCAAATACAGGCCTTTACGACGCCCGGCAAAACCTTAGCGTCGGATATTCGACTTTTTCACAAGCCGCCCCGGGATCATCGTCATTCTCGTCCCGTCCCGGGCTTCCTCCATCTGATCAGCGTAAACATCCGCCTCCCGCAAGCGGATAGCTCTCGGGCTGCCGCCCATCGGGCTCACCGTGCCCAGGATCGTTTCACGCCGGGTTTCGTCTGCTTGTATACCTCAACCAGACGCTAAAGACTGGGATCGGGCCGACTCGCCGGCTGCTGGTAAGGGACGGGACCGGTGGGCTGGGTGGGATGATCGGTCCATGAGTCTTGCTGGCACGACGGGCGGCCCGGATAAGGGTTTCAGTTCCGTGGCGCATCATTCGCGGCTGCGGGTTCTGGTGATGATCGTTTTGGGTCTGGGGACCGCCTTGGCTGTTGGGACATTGAAGTCTTGGGTGTACGCGCCGGCCATGGGTTGGGCGGTGGCGTCACTGACGTACCTCATCTGGGTGTGGGCGATCATCGGGCGCCTGCCTGCGGAAGCCACGGCAGCCCACGCACGGCGCGAAGATCCGGGCCGGCGCGTCTCCGATGCCCTGGTGTTGGCCGCCACCGTGGCCAGCTTCGCCGGGGTGGCGCTGATCCTGCTGGATGCCTCCAATGCCCAAGGCGGAACGAAGGCGGCCATCATCGCCATGGCCCTGGGCAGCGTCGCGCTGTCCTGGTTCCTGGTCCATACGCTGTTTGCGCTTCGCTACGCGTCGATCTATTACCGGGACAGGGCCGGGGTCGATTTCAACGAGGACAAACCGCCCCGCTACCTGGACTTCGCATATTTGTCCTTCACCGTCGGGATGACCTTCCAGGTCTCCGATACCGACCTGAAGACAGAGGCGATCCGCACCACCGTGCTGCGCCAGGCGCTGCTGTCCTATCTCCTGGGAGCGATAGTGCTGGCCACCACCATCAACCTCGTGTCCGGCCTGATCCACTAAACGCAAGTGCAGAGAAAAGGGGGCGTCCGGGGAATGGAGCACGCCACCGTAAATCGGGGAGAGGGCAGATGACCGCAAGAACTCGGACCCGGTGGAGATATCGGCCCTTGATTCTGTCACCTTCGCTCTCATTCCAGCGGTATCTGCCCCGGTCAAAGAAACATTGATACTAAGCATGCTTATCAGCTGGAGGTAAGCCGCGCATCTACGGGCCCCGCTTCGGCCCCGGAAAACACCGGCCCAGGGCTGGCCAATGCTCCGACACCTGACGTTGGCATGGGACCGGCACCCCAACGAACTGTGGGCTTTTCGGCCTGGCGATCTGTTAACCGCACCGAGGGGAGTACTCGGAACGAGACTACGCAAAGGTTTACGTGGGTCAAGGCGGCGGCGGCTTGTTGTAGCCGGGGGCTCGAACTAGGCTGGCAAATTACTGAGGATGCTGACGGAAAGGGGACAGATCATGATCAGGCATGACCCGGAAGACGAGCCGAGGACGTCCGGAGCGCCTGGTGGCGACCAGTCGGCAGCTATGGAGCAGCCAGCAGGCGCCAGGGTCGATGACAAGGATCGGGACCCCGCCGCCTCGGCCAACCCGGATCCGCGTGAGGGAAACATCACCGGGCTGGAGCCCGGAGGGGGCGTGCCGCCGGGCGAGACTCCGCCTGCAGAGGACCAGATGAGCGCGGACCAGGGTCACGACGAGTAGCGGTCCGCGCATCGGAAGCACCCCTCACCGTTTCGGTGGCAGGATTTCACCCGGTCGAGGCCGATTAGCACCACACAGCCGAAGCCGCCGATCCCGTTAGTGCTCTCCTCCGCAACCGGGTGCCGCGGTGCCGGTGCGGCCTTCAAATGGAAAAGGCCGCCTGAGTCCCCCGCCTACCTTCATTAGTAAGTATGCTGATTGATGATGCCGCGGGCCCCGGCGTTCCCGCTGGAGTATGGCCGGGGTGAGGCCGGTACCGATGAACCATCCTGCCCTGCGAGGAAGGTTCCTTCGTCTCTGGTCCGTGAGAGCCGGGACTGTTCCGATCCCGGCGCGGTTGTTTGCCCGGCGTCAGGTGCTGGCTTCCCGGGAAGGGTCAGCAGGTGGTTTCTGCTGGGGACTATCGGGCTGCGGTTGGTCCCCGGGGAAGAAATCGGCCCGGGGCGGCGCTTCGTCTCCGGCCCCCGCATCCGAAGTCCCCGGGTCTACTTCGCCACCGGCGTCTGCGGCCGTGCGGTACGTATCGGTGCGGTTCACCCGGACCTTCCGGCGGGGTGTCTCCTCGTGCCCGGCAACGGGTACACGGACCTCGAGGATCCCGCCGGTGTAGGAGGCCTGGATCTCTTCCTCGCTAACCGCTGCGGGGAGCTGAAAGCTCCGACTGAACTCCCCGTAACGGAATTCGGAGCGGTAATTGTCCTTGCCTTGGTTTTCCGACTCTTCTTCCCGGCGGCCCTCGATGGTGAGCGTGCGTCCTGAGACGGAGATGTCGATATCCCTCTCCGGATCAACGCCGGGCAGCTCGGCCCGGATCACCCAGGCGGATCCATCACTGAATTCCTCCACGCGCAGCCACGGGCCGATGTCCCCCTGCAGGAAGCGGCGGACCGGTTCTGGCACGTCGAACGGCACGTGGCGCAAGAAATCGCTCATTATTTTCCTCCCAATCTCATGGGCATCCCGGCTCGTAGGCAACACCCGCGACAGACAACGCCGCAATAACAGCAAACTACGCCCCAGGCGCCCTTCGGGGGAAGAGCCCCGGCGCACCATGGCAGGCTTTGGGACCTTGACCCGGGCCGTTGCCGCAAACCCTGATGCGCTCTAGCGTGGAAGGACCAACTTCCGTACAAAAGCCGCAGAAACCCGGGCCCTTGTCCTGCCCGCGGCGCGGTCGTCCCAGGAGGCGTGCAGTGACTCTTTATCAACCGGAGCCAGTTGAAATTTCGACCAGAATGCGTCCCGGCGAGTGGAGCGAGGAGAGTTTGAATGCTCTGGTCCTTTCGTACCGGGACAAGCTTTTGGGCATGGGGGCTTCGGCTTCCGAAATCGAAATCGAGACCGAACGGGATGATCGTGGCGGAGTGAGCGTGGTCGCCACATGGATCAAGCCCGAGAACTCCGAGATGCCCCCGGCACCCGGAGACGAGGTCTAGCTCTCAAACCGGGACGATGCTGGAGGCGCACGCGGAAAGAACTTCGTCCATGCAGTCGGCGGGCGCGTTAACGACAGCAGGGACAACAACGAAACGCAACCGCTTACTTCAGAGTCGCTGGCGGGTTGGCGCGGACGGCAGGGCCGCCGGGTTGAGCAAATGTGCAGGACCGGGCGCCGGGGAGGGCCTCCGCTTTGTCAGATCCAGGGCCTCGGACTCCGGAGATGGTTGGAGACCAACCTGCCTGAGAACTCCACCCCGGACGTCCCCGTTCCGGGAAAAGAGTGTCCGATAGCAAACTGTTGACCGCTCCATCGACTTGGATGTACCCGTTGTGGCTTCCAACCCACAATTCGAGATCGTCCCCGTCTTCGCAGGCTTGTGAAAAAGTGAAGGGTCCCAGGCTAAGGTTTGCCGTACGGTGCAGTTGACTGTTGTTGGCGGGCTACGGTGGGCTCCGGGCCGGGATCGGCGCAGACGACCCGGTTCCGTCCGAGGGCTTTGGCCTGGTAGAGGGCGTCGTCGGCGGCGGCGATCATGCGGTCCAGATCCGGGCCGCGGGTTGTGCTGGGGGCGATGCCGTAGCTCACGGTGGGGAAGGGGATACCTGCCGGTGGCTCTGTGGCGGCCAGGCGGCGGCTGATCAGGGCGGCGATGATCCGGGCGCTTTCGGGGTTGGCGCCGGGAAGCAGGATGATGAATTCCTCCCCGCCGTACCTTCCGACGAGGTCGGTGTTGCGGACCGAGGCCTGGCAGGCCGCAGCGAAGGCCCGGATCGCGGCGTCCCCGGCGGCGTGGCCGTGGCCGTCGTTGAGGGCTTTGAAGTGGTCCAGGTCGGCGAGGATCACGGTGGAGACGGACCCTGTTGTGTGCAGCCGGGTGACTTCCTTGGCGGCGAGTTCCAGGAAGGCCGTGCGGTTCAGGAGCCCTGTCAGGCCGTCGCGGGTGGCGCGTTCGTTGAGTCCGTTGATGAGTTGTTCGTTGCTCAGGGCGGTCATGCTGAAGGACACGGTGACCAGAAGCACGATGGTGAGCACGCTGGTGACGGCGGGGCTGAGGTAGGTGCGGAAAGCCGGGCCGTCCGGTCCTTCGATCAGAAAGACCGGCCACCGGAGGAAATAATATCCGGCCAGCACCCCGGCTGCCAGGGCGAGGGAGCGGCGGACCTGGGACTCGCCGGGGTTCAACAGCCAGAGTTCGCGGGTGGCCAGGCCCATGCCTAGGGCCATCAGGGCCAGGTACACCAGGGCGCCGGACCAGGCGTTGGAGGCCGGATTCTCCAGCAGCGAGGCCACGGCCGTGACGGCCGGTGCGGCGAGGAGTTGCCAGCGCGGCACCGGCAACAACCTGAGGGAGCGGGAGCCTGCCCACACACTGAATGCCCCGGCGACCAGCAAGGCGTTGCCGGCCGGATCCGCCCAGGCCTGCTGGGATGTTCCGGTCAGCAGCAACGCCACGTTCCCGGCCAGGAAAAACACCAGGGCAAGACACCACCAGCCGCTGTACGCGGACCGGGTCCGGCGGAACGACCCGAAAAACAACAGGCACAGGGTGAGGGCGACAACCCCCACCGCGAATCTCAGACTTGGAGTATCGAGCACAATGGTTCGTTCCCTTCCCGGAAGCAAGCCCAGCCTACCCACAACAACACCGGCAGGAGCATTGCGTCATGCCCCGGGAAGAGAAGTACCTGCTACTCGTTTGTGTCGAATGACAGCGGTATTGACTGACAAACAGGAGCATTTGAAGCAGATGGGCCCGGGCCGGTGCCGGGCTCTGTAGACGGGGCCGGCGACGAGAGAGACTCTTGAGCCAGGGGCTCGGGCTCTCACCCCAGTCGTCGCCGGCCCCCGCGGGCAGGGGAGGAACGGCATGGGGACTGGATCACCGTCCGGGCTGGCCTCTTTGTCATTGCGCCAGGCGGCCCGGAGGGCCGGCAGGGACGTGATGGCCTTCAAGTCCGTGGCCGACGGACTGAACGGGACCGCCGCGGATCTGCGCATCCCCGGGAACCGCGGCACGCCACGCTATGATCCGGAACGGCTGGAGCACTGGCTCCGGGAACATCAGGGTCCCGACGGCGGGCATGGACAGGGTCCTTTGGTGACGGTGCCGATCGATGCCTCCTGGGACGGCATCCGGTGGTCCCGGACATCGCCGAAATCGTGGGCATGTCACACCAGCGCATCCAGGCGATTATGAACGACGCGAAAAAGGAAGGACACCTCGAGGCCCGGCGTGTCACGGCGGTGAGCCGTGAAAGACACGGAGCGTCCTGACCGGCTGACCAAACCAGGGCCGGGTTCCCTGTCGCCTGCCCTGTTCTGTTACCCGTTACCTTTTTAGCAGCCCTTAACGAGTAAGAATTGGGGTTGTTGGCCTGTC
>NZ_JARVRG010000008.1:0-7773 GCF_030209795.1 Arthrobacter sp. efr-133-R2A-63
ACAACCAGGAGCCGCTCATCCATGCCTCTTGACAACCAGACCCACATATCAGCTCAGTACCGAGGAAATCCAGGTGAGGAAGCAGCGCTTGAACAGTGTCCCGCTCATCCGGCGGCAGCACTTGAAGGCCGAGCCAGGCCCGCCCGGCCTTACCGAACAGATCGGTCGCCGTGGGGCGCTGTAGCAGATTCCTGGCCAGGACTGCATGCACCTGATTCTTGATGCGCGTGAGCTCTCGAACCAGCTGAGTACGCTGACCCACAATCCGGCGCAGCCGCGCAGTACGCTCATCGGGCAACCACACCGGTGGTAGGAATTCCGCGGCAAGCAACTGGGCAAGGATGCGGGCATCGACTTTATCCGTCTTCACCTTCGCCTCCCCGATCGCGCGGGTCTTCAACGGATTCGATACCACGACCCGGCGCGCATAGGGTCTGATGAGCAGCGCGATCGCCTCACTATTGCCAGTCGCTTCCAACGCCACCTGATCACCCGGACCCAGCTTCCGTGCCCAGCCAACCAACGCGTCGGGCCGGCACGCCACCTGACCGGCGTCATGGATCTCGCCGTTCTGAAGATAAGCGATCTGCGCGAGATCCCGATGAACATCCAAACCAATAAACCGAACCATCACCTTCTCCTCCCCTGATATCAGGGATTGGAATCGGTCAGGCAATCGACACCTACGGATCCGCGTTCACGACGCAGCCGGACTAGTCGCGGGGCGACCATCTACTAACACGGGCTCTCAGCCCATCGTGCAAGACCGGTCTGCCCACCCCGATTCCCTACAAGTGCCCCAGTTCCGGACGGTCTCACCGTACGACCAAACCATCAAGCCCAGCCAGCCAGACGAACAACGCGAGGCACCCACCATCTTTCATACCCGGTACGAACGCATCGAGTCGATCAACGTCCGCTGCCAGCGGTGCGTTGACCCCGGCCGTCCCCCGACGGGGCGACCGCACGAGTGTGATAGCCAAGTCATTCGCGTTTTCCGGGAATGGGAGTGCGAAGGACCCCGGGCATCGGACCTAGGGGGCCAGCAGCGTCTGGGGGTAGTGGAGAATCCATGCCAGGAACCGGAATTCTCTCCCCGCCGCTGGTCCCGTCTGATAACCGGACAGACCTCCCTGCCTGCCCACCCAAAACCAAGTTCATTATCACTCAACCTCATCCGGGTGCTCCGCGCACGAGTGGTTGGTACTTAATTTTCCGGAGCAGGACCTGGCCACGAGGTTGTCGGCCACCGCACTCCGTCGGTAACGGTTCGCAGTCAGGGCAAGACCCTCACCGGCCCGGGATGCGTAAGGTGCACAAACAGAATACCGACGGACAGGAATACGGACACCCGGACGAATCGTCACGGCACCAGCGGGGGCCTGTTAGTAGGATGCGATCAAGACAGCGGATTCGGCCAAGGAGGAAAATGCCGCCATGCTCCCGCAACACAAAGATCCTGGCCGTTTCAACCCTGCGCTTCGGAACCGGGAAATCGTCCTCGACCCGGTCCGTATCCAAGCATTGATCAAGCGGCAAGCCCCTAGAGACAAAACGGCGGCCTTCCTGAGCAGTACCATGGACACGCTCCGGGGCCATGTGCGCGCCGCAGGGACGGCCCTGGACACAGGCAACCACGCCGCATCGGGGGACGCAGTCGCTCATTTGACGGCCCTGGCCGTGAAAATCGGTGCCCGTCAGCTTGAACGGGATGGACGCCTGATCCAGGCGTCCTTGCACGCTGGCCGAACAGAACGAGCACGGCGACTCTGGCACCGCTTTCACGGCGACCTCGCCGCCTTGGATGAGGCTTTGGGGCAATTGCGCGCCGCACCCGAGCATGACGGGCAACGGTCAAATGCCAGGTCGATGCAGCAGCAACCCGATCTGGCTGCGGAGTCCGGTGGAGCAGGCACGTACGATCCGCAGGAATCTCAATAGAGATTGTCAAGGTCAAAAGATGCTTCTTGCCTTCTCTTTAGGAACCCAGGTGGAACCTGGCTCCGGACTGATAATGCGTTTTCACGAGCGACAATTGGCCTGAGGCTTTTCCTGCCCGGCTGATGTATCGCAAGGGATGTATTAGCTTCATAAGCGTGCCAGCAAGCCTAGTATTACAAAATCCCTCCCGTGTTCCGCGGCTTAGCGGAGTACGGGATATTGGTTTCCCTCACGATCGCCCTTGGGCTTCTGGTCACTTGACCTTGCAGAGGAGCGGTCGTTCGTGTTCCTCGCTTGAGTCCTCAAAAAAGGGTGGCGGTCACAAGGTGGGTGCGGAGATTGGATTCGTGGCCGGCGTCCCTTGCGCCGGGGTGCCGGGTTAGTCGGCCGAAGTTTACCGTGGGCTGTCCGGGGTGAACCACCGAGGCGTGGTTCCAGCCGCCGGCCTTGAAAAGCGCCTCGGGTGAATCCGTGCAGAACGGCAAGGGGCGCCCGGCCTTCTTGCGCGAGGCCACCAGCGGTGCCATGCCTTCCAGGGCTAAAGGGCCGGTGCCGAAGATGTCAGCGAGGAAGGTGGAGCCTCGGGCGGATAGGGGTGCTGTGGCGTGCACGAGGGACTCGGCATCGATGGCAGCGAGGTAGTAGAAGAGTCCCTCGGCTACCCAGATCGTTGGTGCTCGCTGGTCAAAGCCTGCCTCGAGAAGGGCCTCGGTCCAGGGGCCAGACAAGTCCGCATGGACGCACCGTCTTTCACCTCGGGCAGGTGCGGCGCTCAGGATGGGCTCTTTCTCCGTGAATGCCTCCGCGTAGTCGATCTCAAACACGGCGCACGATGCCGGCCGAGACAGCCGAAAGGCCCTGGTATCCATGCCGGCGCCAAGCAGGATGATCTGCGAGTTCGGCCGCGCCGCGCGGAGGATCTGATCATCAAAATAGTGTCCGGACCGGGAGGAACCGATTGTAGTCTGTGTCTTCCAATGTGGCCTTGCCAGTTTCTCCCGCCAGTTGATCGGCCCACGGATCGTTGAAAAGCCGATCCGCGCGGGCGCTCTCAAGGGCTCGTGCGGCGGCAATCCACCGGCCCGTGCCTACGACGGCTGCCTTCGGCTTCGGCTCAAGATGCGGGGTCATTCCTCCACTCCAGCGAAGCGCGCAATCTGATTCTGGAGAGTGAGTCCTAACGTCGGATATTCCACCTCATCAAGCCGCCAGAAGAAGTTGTGAACCCCGGTGATGCTGGGAGACGAAGTATGCCTTCGGCCGCCATTGCCGGCGCCCCGGTACGGAAACCAGGGTTCCTGGGTAGCTCCTCGCATGGATTCTCACCTCCCGCTGGGCGGCTGGCAGGCCCGATGAAGATCGCCCGAGTGGTGCACAGCAGGTTCTCCGCGTGTCTTGGGTCGGTGTTCGCCTTGTGGCGCTGAGCAACGTGCTCCTACTGATCGTTATCCGGCGAAGCCGCAGCGCGCCTTCCAGGCGGCGCTGTCCTGATAACAGGCAAGGGTGCTGTGTCGAAGAACCGGTATTCCCTCACGGGAAGGCGGATCGTTTTTCCGGAGGCCTCCGCTTTCTCACGGATGAAATCGTGGTCCTCCGGGGAGAGCACCACCTGCCCATGCGGGTCACACGCAATGTCCCCGTGGGCGTGCCTGCTGAACTTAGCCGACAGTGCGGGCGGAAGGACAAGGCATGCCGGATTTTCCAGAATCCAGGTTCGGGTCGCGGAATCGAGCCGGTCCCACTCGTCTTTGAGGCTCACGCGCCTGAATACCACCTTCCGTCCGGGACTTTCGGGCGTGAATTCCGTCCAGAATACCCCTGGCGCCAAGCCGGTGATAGGTCCCGCACATTCCCGGTCTGCCTTGTTATCGTTCGAGCGTCCCGTCTGGCCCCCAACAGGCGGGGCCATTCGTTTTCCCCTGGAGCCCAAACCGGCTGCCAAAGGACCAGTGCAACGAAGCACTGCAGGAGCATTTGCGGGGCGTAGCTCACCACGTGCCCCGTCATCGCTGCAGTTCCGGGCTGGATGGCAGAGAAGGCCCGGCCGGGTCAGGATCGAACTCGCGCATGCCGACCTAAGACCGAACCGGCAAGCCGGTCAAACTGGCGTCTCCTGTGCGGATTTCACTGCGCGGACCACCGCGGCCGGCGGGTCCAGCTACGATCCCGCCGGCCGTTCGGTTCTCACGCTGTGCGGGTCCGGCCGTTCAGTGTGAAGGGCTGACGGTGTGGTGCCGGTGTTCCTCGGTGCTGGGTTTGATGGCCGTCGCGGTGACGACGAGCGCCACCGCACCGGTGATCCAGGACGTCCAGGCGACGCCGGTTTGCATGGCATAGGAACCGAACCACGGAGAAAGGAACAACAGGGCGCCAAAGGCTGCCTGGATCCACTCCATGACCGGCGTTCCAGGCATGGCCAGATTGATGATGCCGCTGATGATCAGCAAAGCGCCGAACACGAGCATCAAGGCTGTCGATCCACCGGCCGCCTTGGTCCACAACACCGACAGGACAGCGTAGAGACCGGCGATGACCGTGACCCAATCCTGCCATCGCGTCCATTTCTTCATAGGAAACCACCTTCTTGATATGAACGGTCCCGCGCTCTCTTGAAATTGAACCCGGGACCCCTTGTTTTGATCAACGGTTTCGCTGCCGTCACCCGGCACCGCGCGTCGACCGGTGGTGGGAAGGCCTGCACGGCCTACCCACGTCTCAAAGCAGCGGCCGGCACCGGCTTGACCAAAACCAACACCCCGGTCACGCACCCCTCCCGTGGCCGGCGCCGGGATCCGCGCACCATCATGGTCCCGATGCTTCCTGTCCCGGGCCCGGTCCGGAACCGGCCGGCCAGCGCGGGGGGTACCCGCACGCACCGCCGATCATGACCAGGAAGCCCAGGACCCCGAGAACCGGTACGTGGGCGGCGATACCCAGAATCAACAGACCGAAACCCCCGAGGGTGACGAGGATGCCCGCCCATCTGCGAAACCACAGCCGGGGAGGCGTCCCCACCCCCAGTTCCCGCGCCAAAGCCGGGTCCTCGGCAGCCAGATCGTTTTCGAGTGCCTGCAGGCGCCTGCGCTCATAGTCCGACAGCGGCATGGCTAACCTTCCTCCCCTCCCCATCGTCTGCGACGGCGCCGTCACGGTCAGGACGGTGTCCGGCATCCATCTCCACCGGATCGAGGAGAGCTGCGGGTAGCCCGCAGGCGACGAGAAGTTCCCCCGCTCTCACCCGTTGCCCGTTGGCTTGGCCGCCCGCCGGGCGCCGACCCCGGCAACCCGCTAGGCTTGCCCTCCGGGTTCGCGGAACGGGACGGAACCGGCCGGCACGAATCCTCATGCTTTCCTCACTCCCGCACAGAGCTGAGGGACTCTTCCCAGCCAACGTATGTCGTGGTTGGAATAATTTTTTTATAGCACCGGCCAGCAGGCTAAACAACAAACTGTGACGCGTGCAACAAACGAAAGGAATCCTGAGTCTTTTGGCCGCTACGCCGGGCAGTAACTGACCGTATGCCATCACTTTAGCTGGGGCATTTCCGTCCGGGAGTTCCTCACGTATGGTGTTAGCCAGACACGGGCGGTCTCCTCCATCGGAGCGCCCGTGTACCGACCCCGAGACCCGTCAGCCGTTCCGAAGCAGCAGCGGCGATAGCGGGGACTCGGAAAAAGATCATAGAGAACGTGAGGGACAATGCTGACTCTTACACCTGCTGGACATCGACCGATAACCCATAATTTCCGGCATACCCGGACGCTGGGCCCCTCAACTGTCCGGTCCGGGCTGCACGTGGACCGGACCACACACTCCACCACCGCGAACGGGGCCCCGCGCCGCATCCACTGGCTGATCCATGCACGGCGGCCGAGCCCCCGGATCCGGGTGCCATTGCCGCGGCGCCGCCCCACCTTCCGGCCCATGCGACCGCAAAGCGGCGCCCTGAAAGCCAGGCGCCTGGTCCCGCCGGACGGCGTAGGAGCCGCAGGTCCAAGCCACCCAGGCCGAGGAGTCTTCCACGATGATTCCGGCACCACCGATAAGTGCGGCCAGTGGCTTAGTGAAATGCTTGGCTCCGGCGTCGGTTTGAGCGCCGTCATGCCCCCCGGATTTATCGGGCGTTTTGTGCTTGATGTCCGGCAATCGCCTTACATCCCACCGCCACCGGAATACTCGCCAGTAGGCCGAGCGCCCAAGTACCCTAAGTTTCGTCCGCCTGTGGCGGACCTCACAAACAACGCAAAAGAACCGCAATGCCGACCTGACAGGAAATGCCCACTCGGCTCGTTTCCCGATCCAGGAGGATGCCTATGACCGGTACATTCGAACTCTTCGCAGACGAGAACATGAGCTTCAGATTCCGTCGCAAATCAAAAGACGGCACCGTCATGGCCCTCTCCAGGTCATTTCCCGACAAACCCGCTGCGGTCGCCGGCATTACCGCCGTCCGCGAGTGCGCCGGAACGGGACTGTTCACCGACCTCTGCCCCGAAATCCACGCCCACGTATCGTCACCCTGGTCAGATTCAGCTCTCCCGGTCATGACGGCTTCTCGATGCCAGGCTGACCACTCAGCCGATGCCCCAGGCCTTGCCATCGACCGGAATAGGGCGGCCTGAGGGTCGACACGACACAGCCAGCGAAGAGGACCGCTTTGCCGCCCTGGACTCTGTGTGGGCGATGGGCCGCCGAACTGACTCCAGCCCGGCGGTGCGCCGCGGGCTTAGGTGACCCTTTGCCGGTTGCCGGGCCTCTCTCCTGTAGGCTGTGGGCGCTAATGAAGCGGAACGACACAAGGGGAACGTTTTGACTCGACCCGCTTATGTAACCCAGTGCTACGGCTTTAAGGGGCCCGGTTACCTCGTCAGCTGTGCCGATCACACCAAAGACCGGGTTTTCCCCGGTCTCGAGGACGCATTGGGCTTTGCCCAGGCGTACAACAACAAGCACCATCACGGCGCAGTCCCCTGCTTCCGCGACTGGAGCAACAGGCAGCTCGAATCCGTCGGCGAAAAACGTCTCAAGGACCGCTAAAGCCCCGCGTGCAGACCGGCCTGGCGGCTGAGCCACAGCTGAAACGGCGGGTTGCCGTCCGTTTCTGGCATCCTACGGCGCCGGCATGAGTGCCTGACAAGCCGGGTTCCCGTGTCGGCAATTCGTCCAGTGATTCCGGACTCGCGCTATTGTCTGCCGCTCCCGATCAGGAACATGACCTCGAGCCGGCCTTCAACTTGAGGCACGTCCCACCATCTCTTCGACGGTTGGCTTCCGGTCCTCAAATTGATGAAAGGCGGGTCAATTGATGAAAACCGGGCCCTCGCGGAGCACAAGATATGTACCGGTTCGTGGAAGGAGTCACATCCACGGAAGTACAGGTAACCATTGCCGCCAGCAAAGGAAGAAGCTCGCCGGCCAAGGACCCAGACTGCCATCGGATCCACCCGCGCCGTTGCAGGTGCATAGATGGGTGTTGTTGCCGAGCAGCATGCCCAAAGGACATTAAGTCGGCGTCGGGCAAGGGAAAGCTCCGCCTGGATGTGGGTCTTCCCTTCAACGCGGTGCGGTTTCATCAGTGATGTTCATGGATTTGTGTCCTTTGCCCAGGACCCGGTGGGCGGAGGTGGCATGGGTGATCGACAGCCCCCTTCTCATTGTTGTTTTTGGCTGGACTCTGGTCCTCGTTGCGCAGGAAGGATGCCACTTGGTGCCATGACCACGGCCACTGACGCCCCCAATTCCTTTAGTTCCGGGCCGCGGAAGCAGTTCAGACCCTCGTTACCTTTTTAGCAGCCCTTAACGAGTAAGAATTGGGGTTGTTGGCCTGTCGG
>NZ_JARVRG010000056.1:0-6830 GCF_030209795.1 Arthrobacter sp. efr-133-R2A-63
AACCCGATGTAAGTGAGCGAGCGACCCGCCAAAACCCGATGTAAGTGAGCGAGCGTCGGAGTGGCGTCGCTTCGATGCCCTCTGGCAGGGCGGCGCGGGGTAGTGCAAGCTTGGTCCAGAACCGGCGGGACACGAAACGGATCAGGGGAAGCACATGGTGGAGCACTTTGACACGGTGGACGAATACATCGCGTCGCGCCCTGACGAGGTGCAAACCATCCTTCAGGAGATCCGGCGACGGGCCTTGGCAGCAGTGCCTGGAGCGGAGGACAGGATCAGTTACGGTATCCCCACCATCACGCTCGACGGCCATTACGTGGTGTACTTCGCGGCGTGGAAGCACCATATTTCCGTCTATCCAGTGCCCGACGGCGGCGAGGACTTCAAGCGCGAAATCGCCCCTTTCCGGGCGGCGAAAGGCACCTTGAAATTCCCCTTGGGCAAGCCGATGCCGTATGAGCTCATCGAAAAAGTGGCGACCCTGCTGGCTGAGCGCGGGCGGCAACGGAACGGCTACTGACAACCAGGCAGCGCGGGGGTACGGTACAGCCATGCGCCGCGATGAGCTTGAGCACGCCATCCGGGCCGCCACGGATATCATCCACGGCGACCGGGTGATCGTGATCGGCAGCCAGTCAATTCTGGGATCGTTCACGGAGGACCAGTTGCCTGCGTCGATCACCATGTCGGATGCCGTCGACATCGCCCCGTTTTCCGACGACGACGCCGGCACGCTTGCGGACAGCATCGACTCCGCCCTTGGTGAGTGGTCACCCTTCCACAAGGAGTTCGGGTTCTACGTCCAGGCTGCCGAAAGGGAGACTGCCGTGCTCCCGGAGGACTGGGAGTACCGCCTTGTTGGTGTGCGCAATGAGCAGACCCGCAACAGCACCGGGCTTTGCCTGGATCCCTACGATCTCTGCGCGGCGAAGCTCATTGCGGCACGCCCCAAAGACCACGCGTTCGTTCTGGCACTTATCGAGTCATCCCTCGTCGACCGCGTCCGGCTCGTGGACAGAATCAGGCTGATCGACCCGTCCGAGCCTCGCCGCGATGCGGCCCTGTCCTGGGCCATGTCCGTCTGACCCTGTCCGGGCCCAGGCCCGTGCCCAAACCCGTCCCAACCCGAAGGAGCAAGCTAATGACCAAGGTAGTGGCATTCATGTCGATGTCCCTCGACGGCTACGTGGCGGACCTTGAGGATGGTGTCGACGAGGTCTTCGACTGGTACTTCGCAGGCGACGTCGACGTCCCTACCTTCAACCCGGGCTTCACATTCCATGTTTCCGAAGCGAGTGCCCAACACCTACGGACCTTGATGGGTGAGGTGGGTGCGATGCTCACCGGGAGACGCACCTCCGACCGGGCCGACGCTTGGGGCGGCCAGCACCCGTTCGGCGTGCCCGCGTACGTCGTGACTCATCAGATGCCCGAGGGGTGGCCCCGTTCCGACTCCGCGGTGCATTTCGTCACCGACGGGCTGGAAAGCGCTGTCGGGCAGGCAAAGGCGGCCGCTGGCGACAAGATCGTCGGCATGCACGGGCCGGACACCATTCGGCAGTGCCTCGATGCCGGTTTGCTCGACGAGATCCGCATCGACCTGGTTCCGCTGCTGCTCGGATCCGGTATCCGGATGTTCGATCGCGTTGAGAACGTGCCGCTCACTTTGGGCAACCCGACCGTCGTCGAGGGCGTTGGCGTCACCCACTTGAGCTATCCGGTCCTCAAGGAGTAGGCGTCACGCAGGGCAGCTTTTTGAGTCCGTGCCACGAGCCAAGCCGCGGAATTCCGCGGTTGTCAAACCCAAAGGAATCCAAAAAGTCGCGCAGCGTGACGCGCCCCCCGTTGCAACAGCCCGGAAACTACCCAGAGTGGGCCTCGAGGAACGCGTACACCTCGGTCTCGTCGACGCCGGGGAACGCACCCGGGGGCATGGCGGCCAACAGGTGCGAATGGGCGCGCGCGGACGGCCAGGCGTTGCCTGCCCAGGAAGAAGCCAACGACGCCGGCGGGCGCTTGCAGCAGTTCGGGTCCGGGCACGTCGAAGTAGCCCGCGCCGTCGCCTCCCTCCCGCGGAACCACTTCACGTGCTGGTACGGCACGCCGATGCTGAGCGAGAACTCGCCCGCCGCCGAGCGCTCGGTCCGCGCCGTGCACCAATAGGTGCCTGAGACGGTGTCCGTGTATTGGCTGTAGGCGCTGAACTTGTCGGGAACGTCGAACACCGCCCGCGAAGTCCATGCTTTGCACGCCGGCTGGCCCTCGATGGCGCCGGTGTGGTCCTGGGGGAACGCCACGCCGTCGTTCTCGTAGGCCTTGTAGATGATGCCGCTCTGGTGGGTTTTCTGGAAATGTGTGGTGATTCCCAAGTGCTTCGTCGCGAGGTTGGTGAACCGGTGGGCCGCAGTTTCATAGGAGACGGCGAAGGCGTCCCGGATGTCCTCGACCGCGATCTCCTTGGCAGCTTTCGCCTTCTGCAGGAACTCGAGGGTGGCGTTCTCGGGCAGGAGGAGCGCCGCGGCAAAATAGTTGGTCGCGACGCGCTGCGCCAGGAAGTCGCCGTAGTTCTTGGGCGTTTCGTGGCCCAGGACGTAGTGCCCCAGGGCCTGCAGGAGGACCGAGCGGGGATCGTGGTCCTGCCGTTGGCTTTGCGTGAGATAAATTCGGTGATTCTTTAGATCAGTCACTGAACGGGTGGAATGGGGCAGGTCGCCCACGTGGTGCAGGGTGAATCCGAGGTGGTCCGCGATGTCCGCAATGACGTGCTGGCTCAAGGGTCCGGTCGTGTAGCCAACGCCTTTGAGGACCTTTTGCGCTTCGGCCTCGTACTCCGGAAAGTAGTTGCCGCGCTCCCGCATCATGGCACGCAGTTCGCCGTTCGCGCGCCGAGCCTCTTCCGGCGTCGCAACCTGCTCGTTGAGCTTGCGTTCAAGCTCCTGCAGGAGGCCCACTTGCGACTCGAGGACATCGAGCGGAAGCCGCGCGCTGACGCGGACTTTGGGCAGGTTCAGCGACTCGTACAGGGGCCCGCGCTGGTACCGTTCCAGCTCGATTTCCAGGGCCGCGCGGCGGCTGGGCGGTTCGGCCCCGAGGAGCTGTTCGATGCCGACATTCAGTGCCGCGGCGAGCTGCGTCAGCAGGCCCAGTTTGGGCTCCCGCTTGCCGTTCTCAATGAGGCTCAGCTGGCTCGGTGCGGTCCCGACGGCGACGCTCACGTCGTCGAGGGTCAGCCCGGCCTGCTTGCGCAGATACCGCACGCGGCGCCCCAGGCTGATCACGTCCAGCTCGGCGGTGGAAGCAGACGACGACGGCGACGGTACTTCGCGGTTCCAGCTCACAGGTGACATTTCTTGAGGATACGCGAAGAAGTGCATTTCTTTCCATGGTTTCCATCTAGAAAGCCTCGTGGAAGTGCTGAAAAGTAATAACCACGAAGTCCCGGTCGGAATGATCTGCAATGGCGCAGCCAAGGCCGGCCGGGGCGGCAAACTCAGCAACACGCCAAAACAGCGTCAAAGGAGACAGAACAATGACCGCAGCATTTGAACCAGGGCAGCCCACCTCCGCAACCGAGCAGGCCGCAGCACTGGAGCTCGAATGGGCTGCCAACCCGCGTTGGGAAGGCGTCACCCGCGACTACTCGGCCACCGACGTCGTCCGCCTCCGCGGCCGTGTCTCCGAGGAACACACCCTGGCCAGGCGCGGCTCCGAGAAGCTGTGGAAGCAACTCACGGAGGAAGCCAAGACCGGCGCTTACACCAATGCCCTCGGCGCGCTGACCGGCAACCAGGCGGTGCAGCAGGTCAAAGCCGGCCTGCGGGCCATCTACCTCTCCGGCTGGCAGGTCGCGGCCGACGCCAACAACTCCGGCCACACCTACCCGGACCAGTCGCTCTACCCGGCCAACTCGGTTCCCACCGTGGTCCGCCGCATCAACAACGCCCTGCTCCGCGCGGACCAGATCGAATTCTCCGAGGGCATCCAGACGGTCGAGGACTGGCTGGTCCCGATCGTCGCCGACGCAGAAGCTGGTTTCGGCGGCCCGTTGAACGCCTACGAGCTGATGAAATCCATGATCCAGGCCGGCGCCGCGGGCGTGCACTGGGAAGACCAGCTCGCCTCCGAGAAGAAGTGCGGCCACCTCGGCGGCAAGGTGCTCATCCCCACCCAGCAGCACGTCCGGACACTGAACGCCGCCCGCCTCGCGGCCGACGTCGCGGGCACCCCTTCGGTGATCATCGCCCGTACCGACGCCGAGGCAGCCACCCTGATCACCTCCGACGTCGACGAGCGCGACCAGGAATTCATCCTCCGCGAAGCGGGACAGCCGGTCCGCACGGCGGAGGGTTTCTACAAGGTCCGCAACGGCATCGAACCCTGCATCGCCCGCGCCAAGGCCTACGCCCCGTACTCGGACCTCATCTGGATGGAAACCGGCACCCCGGACCTGGAACTCGCCCGCAAGTTCGCCGAGTCCGTCAAGGCCGAGTTCCCCGACCAGATGCTCTCGTACAACTGCTCGCCGTCGTTCAACTGGCGCAAGCACTTGGACGACGCCACCATCGCGAAGTTCCAGCGTGAACTCGGCGCCATGGGCTTCACCTTCCAGTTCATCACCCTGGCCGGCTTCCATGCCCTGAACTACTCGATGTTCGACCTCGCCCACGGCTACGCCCGCGAAGGCATGAGCGCCTACGTCGAACTCCAGGAGAAGGAATTCGCCTCCGAGTCCCGCGGCTACACCGCAACCAAGCACCAGCGCGAAGTCGGCACCGGCTACTTCGACGACATCGCAACTGCGCTCAACCCGAACGCATCCACCCTGGCCCTGGTGGGATCCACCGAAGAAGGCCAGTTCCACTAATCCCCAGCCGCCCCCTCCACTCGCAAGCTCGCGAGGGAACCCGGCGGCCGTGGGCCCACTTCCCCCCAACTAGGTAGCACTAGGTGTCGTTTTGAGCCCTCAAAACGACACCTAGTGCGAGTCAGTTGGGACCATTCAAGGAGCCACTCCCATGAACAGCTTCACTGACAATTACACGCTCAACGGCATCACGCTGACCGCCCAGCCAATTCACCGGCAGAACGAGGTACTTACCCCGGATGCCATTGCGTTCGTGGCAGCCCTGCACCGCGCGACGGCGGAGCGCCGCCAGGAGCTGATGCAGGCGCGGCACGCACGCCGTGGCCAGATCGCGAGCGGCCAGGATCCGCGGTTCCTCCCGGAGACGGCGGACATCCGCAACGACCCGAACTGGCGCGTCGCTCCCCCGGCCCCGGGCCTGGAGGACCGCCGGGTGGAGATCACTGGGCCGGTTGACCGGAAGATGACCATCAACGCGCTCAACTCGGGCGCCAAGGTGTGGCTGGCCGACATGGAAGACTCCTCCACCCCCACGTGGCGGAACGTCATCCAGGGCCAGCTGAACCTCACGGACGCCTTGGAACGCCGGATCGACTTCACGTCAACCGACGGCCACAACAGCAAGGAATACAAACTTCGTGCCGCCGATGAGCTGCCGACCATCGTGGTCCGGCCCCGCGGCTGGCACCTCCCGGAGAAGCACATGCTCATCGACGGGAAGCCCGTTGCCGGCGGCGTGGTGGACTTCGGCTTGTTCTTCTTCCACAACGCCCGCCGCCTGCTCGCGCAGGGCAAGGGCCCTTACTTCTACCTGCCCAAGATCGAGAACCACCTCGAAGCCCGCCTCTGGAACGACATCTTCATCCTGGCCCAGGACCTGCTCGGCATCCCGCAGGGCACCATCCGCGCCACGGTGTTGATCGAGACCATCACGGCGGCATTCGAGATGGAGGAGATCCTGTACGAGCTGCGCGATCACGCCTCGGGCCTGAACGCCGGCCGCTGGGACTACATCTTCTCCGTCATCAAGAACTTCCGCACCCGCGGCCCCCGTTTCGTGTTGCCGGACCGCGCCCAGGTCTCCATGACCCAGCCGTTCATGCGCTCCTACACCGAGCAACTGGTCCGGGCGTGCCACCGCCGCGGCGCCATGGCGATCGGCGGCATGGCCGCTGCCGTTCCCAACCGCAAGGACGAGGCCGCCAACACGGCAGCGTTCGAGAAGGTCCGCGCGGACAAGACCCGCGAAGCCGGCGACGGTTTCGACGGTTCCTGGGTCGCGCACCCTGACCTGGTTCCGGTCTGCCGCGAAGTGTTCGACGGCGTACTCGGCGAGCGTCCGAACCAACTGGACCGCTCACGCGAGGATGTCACCCCGGACGACCGGGCCCTGATCGACGTCGCCTCCACCGAGGGAACCATCACCGAAACCGGCATCCGGAACAACATCGAAGTGGGTATCCGCTACATCGAGTCCTGGCTGCGCGGCAACGGCGCCGTGGCCATCCACAACCTCATGGAAGACGCGGCCACCGCTGAGATCTCCCGCTCCCAGCTGTGGCAGTGGATCTACTCCCACGCCATCACCGACACCGGTGAAGTCATCACCCGCGAATGGATCAACGACCTCCTGGACGAGGAGTTCGCCCGCCTGGAACGCTTCGATGACGACCGGTTCAACGATGCCCGCAGTATCTTCGAGGAAGTCACACTGGCTGAGGAGTTCCCGACCTTCCTGACCATCCCGGCCTACGCCCGCTACCTCACGGAGGCCCGCGAAGAAGCCACCAAGGAAGAACTCGTAGCGGCCTGAGCCCAAAGATAGAGCCCCCGTCCGCTGGGCTGCCTGCACTCTTCGCAACAAGTGACCCCGATGGTCGGGGAGGCAGCCCAGCGACGGACCCCTCACCACCCAACTAATACAAAAGTAGGGGTGGATCAGGCTGCGGTGACCGGAGTGATCGTG
>NZ_JARVRG010000058.1:0-3696 GCF_030209795.1 Arthrobacter sp. efr-133-R2A-63
ACACACACTGTCGGGGCCTGACCCACTTAAAAAAACAAACACCACCAACACCCCCAAACGCGGGCTCACATATACGCCCGTTTTCCACCAACCCCCGCTCACCCATGCGCCGGAATTCCCAAACGCACGCTCACTAATGAACCTCCGGGATTCAGGTTCATACTGAGCCGTACAATGTCAGGATGAGTAGCATGCAACAGGTTACTCCCGGGGTGTCGCTCACAGCGCAGGTCACGGATATGCTCCGGGCGGCGATCACGTCCGGCGAGATGACGCCAGGGGAGCACTATTCGGCGATTGGACTAGCCGAGAGACTCGGAGTCTCCAGGACGCCGGTTCGAGAGGCGTTGCAGTTGCTTGAGAAGGAGGGCATTGTCCGGATCGAGAAGAACCGCGGTGTCCGGGTATTGCAGATTTCACTTGATGAAATTGTTCAGATCTTCCAGATCCGAATTCTTCTTGAGCCTCCGGCAGCGGCCAGGGCAGCCGAGATGGCCACCAAGCATGATCTCGCGCATTTCCGTGAGCTGCACGGACGCATCCTGGATGCAGCAGCCGCCGATGATGGTCCCGGCACCCTGCAGGCGGACAAGGAATTCCACTTGTTTCTCATGGGCTTGGCGGGGAATCCGCGGCTAACGGCACTGGATGGCGAGCTCCGCAATCTGGTTCTCGCACAAGGGTTGGTGACCATCCCTTCAATCCGAAGCAGCCAGGACTTGGCGGATGACCGTCGAGGCATTCTCGACGCATTGGAACGACAGGATCCCCTGGCTGCGTCCGCTGCCGTTCGCGAGCATGTCACCCGCACTGCGAGGCTTCTCATTTCAGGCGTCTGCGCGAAGAAGCCTGGACTGTCCTCCGATGCGTATCTGGCGAAGCTGGATCAGCTGACTAAACTCCGCACTTGACTCCAATACTCCCAAGAATTGTTTACACGCTGCGTGCGATCTCCTACAGTTGCATGCAACATACAACTATCGAGGGAGATGCGTCGTGGCATCCACACAGGGTAGTCCGAACGGCTTGCCGCAGCCCTTGGCTGGTATACGGATCGCAGACTTCTCACGGGTTCTAGCCGGCCCGCTTTGCTCCATGATGTTGGCCGACTACGGTGCCGAAGTCATCAAGATCGAGGGTCCTGGTGGCGACGATACCCGAGCGTGGACCCCGCCAGTTGACGCCGACGGGATTGGTACATATTTTTCCAGCGTCAACCGGAACAAGAAATCGGTGGTCGCCGACCTCAAGTCCGATGATGGGTTGGACTATGCCCGTGCGCTCGTGGCCGGCTGCGACGTCGTGATCGAAAATTTCCGGCCTGGCGTCATGGCGAAATTCGGGCTGGATTATCGGACGGTCTCCGAGGGCCGGCCGGATATCGTCTATTGTTCAATCTCGGGCTTCGGGGCTGGCGCAGGCGCGGATCTGCCCGGCTATGACCTGCTCGTGCAGGCGCTTGGCGGTCTGATGAGTATCACCGGCCACCCGGAAGGGGAACCCAGCAAGGTCGGGGTTGCCCTGGTTGACGTCCTCGCGGGACAGAATGCCGTAGCAGGAATCCTGATGGCCCTGCGGGTGCGCGATGCTACGGGGGTTGGTCAGGAGGTGCAGGTCAGCCTCCTCTCATCGCTCCTGGCAGCCTTGACGAACCAAGGCACGGCCAGTTTGGCGACGGGTGATTCGCCTACCAGGCGTGGTAATGCGCACCCGAGCATCGCCCCATATGAGACGTTCCGCACCGGAGGCGGCACGCTCGCCGTCGCGGTCGGAAACGATCGGCAATTTGCGGCGCTTGCATCGGTTCTGGGACTTGGGGCTCTGCACCAGCAAGCGAGGTTCCTCACTAATGAACGCCGAGTAGCATCGCGCGAGGAGCTTCGGATTGCGATTGAGGCTGTGCTCGGCGCTGACACCGCAGCGAGTTGGCAACGGAAACTGCTCGCCGCAGGTGTTCCTGCGGGCACGGTCAACAGCGTCGGCGAGGCTTTCAAACTCGCTGAGAGCCTCGGGCTGGAGCCGTCAGTCGTTGTCACCGATCCCGCTACTGGCCGGAAGTCCCGGCAGTTGACCAACCCGATCCGGTTGTCCGCGGCGGCACCAAGCTATCGGCAAGTTCCCCCGGCCCTTGGAGAGCACCAGGGGTTCACCTTCGCTGTCCGATCCCCGGACACCGCCGAGAAAGGCGCATAAATGTCCGATATCAGCGATCTGATTGACTTCGATTCCCTCCTCAGCACGGATGAACGTGCACTGCGCGATTCGGTGCGCGCGTTTGTGGATACCGAAATCAAGCCACACATCGCAGGTTGGTTCGAAAAGGCCGTTTTCCCGCTGGAACTTGTTCCCGAACTGGGCAAAATGGGCCTGCTCGGCATGCACCTGAAAGGCTTCGGCTGCGCCGGACGATCCGCCGTCGAGTACGGCCTGGCCGGAGCGGAACTCGAGGCCGGCGATTCCGGGTTGCGCACTTTCGTCTCGGTGCAAGGCTCGTTGGCGATGAGCGCCATCCATAAGCATGGCTCGGATGAGCAGAAAGCCGAATGGCTGCCGGCGATGGCCGCGGGGGAAGCGATCGGCTGTTTCGGGCTGACGGAACCCACGGCGGGGTCGGATCCGGGCGGCATGACTACTTTTGCGCACCGTGACGGCGGCGACTGGATCCTCAACGGATCAAAACGCTGGATCGGCCTTGCGTCGGTGGCCAAAGTGGCCATCATCTGGGCCCGGACCGACGGCGGTATCCGCGGCTTTGTTGTCCCAACCAATACCGCTGGGTTCACGGCGACACCGATCGAGCCGAAGCTCTCCATGCGAGCCTCAATCCAGTGCGACATTGAATTGTCCCATGTGCGCCTACCCGGGAGTGCGGTCCTGCCGAATGTCGTCGGACTCAAGGGCCCGTTCTCTTGCCTGAACGAGGCCCGCTACGGAATCATCTGGGGCGCCATGGGCGCTGCGCGCGACGCGTTCCAAGCCGCCCTCGAGTACTCCAAGGAACGTCTGCAGTTCGGGAAACCACTGGCTGGTTACCAGCTGACCCAGCAGAAGTTGGTTGATATGGCTCTGGAGATCAACAAGGGATTCCTCCTGGCTTTGCACCTCGGGCGCATGAAGGACGCCGGCACCTTGCAACCGGACCAAATTTCGGTGGGCAAACTGAACAGTTGCCGCGAGGCCATCAAAATTGCGCGGGAAGCGAGGACCATCCTTGGCGGTAACGGAATCACTCTGGATCACTCACCCTTGCGGCATGCCAACAACTTGGAATCCGTCCGCACCTATGAGGGCACCGACGAAGTCCATACCCTGATCTTGGGTAGCAGGCTGACTGGTATCGCAGCCTTCCGTTAGGCGGGCCCGACGGCGGAGCCCGCGTTCCGTCGTCGACGCCGCCGGGCGACCCCATCAGGTCCTGGCGGCCAACTTGAGTTGGCCGCCTCAACGCTGGATTTGCGCGGGGTGCGGAAGCCGTGTAATGTCTTCTAAGTCGCCGCGAGGGAGACAGCCTAGAGCTGGGAACCACGGGTGGCCAAACCCTTCGAATTGAGTCTAAAACGGCTGGTGCTTTGCGTGCCGCAATTCGAGGGAAATTCGAATTATCACCTTGAATCTGGTTGAAATACCGATTTGATAAGTAGTGGCAGTTCGGGTAAGTTTGGGAAGTTGCTCCGGAGCGATCTTGGACCCTTGTGG
>NZ_JARVRG010000002.1:0-2882 GCF_030209795.1 Arthrobacter sp. efr-133-R2A-63
CCCTCAGCGCCTAAGCGAAGGATCAACCGTTACACCACTCCACGGGACTTGACCCTACGTGATCGATTTGGCTGAACCGGGATAATGATTCATCAGTGATCTCACGAGCTGAGTCCGGGCCTACTGAAGTCACCTCCACATAATTCAGGGCGGAATTGGTGCTGATCTTGTTTGAGTATGAGCTTATTCCGGCCCCTACGATGCTGTCGGCGAATATGAATACCGCGATGCCAAGACTCATCAGGACCGCGAGCGGCCTCAATTTCGAGAGGGAAAGCCGCACCGACCTTGCAGCAAAGACCCTATTTCTGTTCAAGGAACAACTCCTTCATAGGAAGCTGACGGTGGGCCACTTGCTGGAAAACTTCGTCGTGGGAAGCAACGAGGATGCCGCACCCGCTGTTGGCCCCCGTTCGCATGGCGTCCAGGATGGCCTCAGTGTTTGTCGCATCGAGACCCGAACTTGGTTCGTCGGCCAGTAGCAATGACGGTTCGTTGATCAGCGCACGGCAAAACGCGACTCTTTGCTGCTGCCCGCCGGAAAGCCTTTTCGCTTGCCGGTCAGCGACCGCCACCAGGCCGAAGCGTTCCAGCTGCTCCGTAATCGTTGCGCGCGTCATGGGCTTGCTGCTGGCAAGGAGGACATTTTCCAACGCCGTAAGTTCGGGCAACAGGTTGCTGCTCTGAAACACCATGCCAATTTCGTTCGAGCGGACCCGACTCGCTTCCCGGGACGAGGCGTCGGTCCTGTTGTCACCGTTGATCCACACTTTGCCGGCATCGGGAGTCGATAGCAGTCCGGAGATGTTCAGGATCGTTGATTTCCCCGAACCCGACTCACCTCGCAGCCAGACGATTTCGCCAGCCTCGACGTTCAGGCTGATTCCAGAAAGGACCAACTGTCGCGTCCCGCGATCATCTAAAAAGGACTTGGCGATGTTCTCAAGACGCAGCACCGCTGTCATTTGTTCTCCCCGAAGTCGTAGGCACCCGGGACCGCGATCATTGCGGCCGAAATTGACAGACTGCATGGTGACGCTTTGTCTGCTTCCATCCGATACAAGGACGGGAATTCTTTGCAGCCCTTCAGAGTCCGGAGTTCCTCGGCCGCTTTGTCGAAGTCGTTTGATCCCAGTCCGGACCGACTTGCGCTCGTCATGGCGGTCAACGCCCGAAAATAATTCAGGCCCTTTTCTTTGGATGAACCAATGAGCTGCGGGAGCGCGGACTGGACGGCCGGAAACATTGATCTCACTTCTTCGCTGTTTGAGAAGTACATGGAGTTGGAGAGCGCCATCAGTGCTCCGGAAAGTAGGTCTTCAACCCCGGGGTCCGCATCGAACGCCTCCAGTCGCGCCAACCTCGCGTTAGGCTCAAGCTGCACCAGAACATCCACCAGCTCGATGTACCCGCTGAGTTTTGCGAAAGTCACGGTGGCCGGAAGCGCCGCCCTACCTTGCTCGATGATCGAACCGTAGTTCCCCCAGGATGGAGACCCAGAGCGCTTTAGCGCCACAAGCGCCTTGAGCTGAGTGATCTGATCGGTTTCGGGCGCTTTCAGCACCCGTTCCAGTTCATCTCGGGTTCGCTCACTCACGACAGCGGGAAAGCCCGTGTCGAGGAGTCTCGCGGCAAGATACGTCCCGTGGACCGATCCTTTGGCGAGAGTCGATGAACGGATAAGTCCCGTCTTCTGGTCGACCCTGGGTGCAATATGATCTTTGACAAGTCGCTTCGCCTCTGTCTGTGCGTTCAGCAATTCCAAGGAACGCAGCATTGAAGCGATCAGCGCGTCATCGTGCACCTGGCTCGAATCCAGAAGCCTAACGATATGGTCCCTAGCACCGTTAGGAACCATCAGGTCATTTCCAAGAGTTGCTCTAGCTTCAAGAGCGGCTTGAAAGTCAAGAGTTGACTCATAGTCGCCAGGGAGCTTGTTGGAATCCACGTTCTTCAACGCTTGTTCCAATTCGAGGGGTCTCTCCTTTTGCAGAGCCGAATAGGAATCGAAGAGACGCCATAGAAGATAGGGCTTGTTCGTGATCGAGTTGAGGTCAATTGCGCCAAGCCGTATGAGCGCTTCTTCCACAAAGGACTTTCCTGCGATCACGGACCAGCCTTGCATCCTACCGATGTCGATCCAAAACCAGAGGGCGGCGATTTCCGCGCCTACATCCTGCTGCCTTGCAGGCATCGCGGTACTGGCCAATCTCTTCTCCAATTCGGCAGGCAAAGCTGCGCCGGCTGCCCTAAGCAGCTTGAGCGCCGACCAGAGCGTCGGCAGGTCGGCTGTGGACTGATCACCCAGTGCGTTGCGGACGGTCCGATTGGCGTCGTCCGCGGCCAGCAGGTGGGAGCCAAAGTTCTCGGTGTACAACGCCGTCGTGTACAGATCTCCACGCTCTTGACCCTCCCCTTCGGGCATCCTTATGAGACCGTTGATTCCCTGGAGCTTCTTCAAGTCATCTTGTATGGCAGACACATCGTTGGCCGGCGCGGAGAGACCGGCACTGCAGGCAGTCAGGCAAAGCATGGCCGCGATTAGCACCGACACCAGCTTGTTTCGTGTGTGCTGCAATTTTTGACGGCATATACCTAGGCTTCTTGTCATTACTGCAGTGCCGATCTCTTCGTTATACGCGAGCGGAAGCAGTGCGCAAATTACCGTAGTAGTAAGCGGTGGCCGCCACATCCGCACCTAGGTAGAAGGCACCCCACCCCATGCAGACTGTGCCGCTCAGATAGGATCCACGAGCACCGTTACTATTGGTCCACTGAAGTGTCGCGGGATTGCTGGTTCCCGATCCCGATACGTTGACACCCTTGATGGTCAAGTCCCGTGGAGTGGTGTAACGGTTGATCCTTCGCTTAGGCGCTGAGGG
>NZ_JARVRG010000021.1:0-237254 GCF_030209795.1 Arthrobacter sp. efr-133-R2A-63
ACAAATCGGTATCAACAAACTTGGCACACTATTGAGTTCTCAAACAACAGACACACCCGGCACCACCCACACCCACAAGGGTCCAAGATCGCTCCGGAGCAACTTTTAAAACTTACCGGCTGCTTGCCTCCTAGTCAAATCGGCGTTCTTGACTTGATCTTCACGAGGAACTCAGTCAACTTCACCGATCTCCACTGGGGAGCAGCGCGGGTACTAACTATACCACCAGTTCTCCGGGGAGGCAAAAGCCCCGCCAGGCGGCTTCCTGCCCTTCAGCGACAACCCTCAAGATCCACGCGAAGGGCCCGGAAACTCATGGCTTCCGGACCCTTCACTCGCAGAAATCCAGAACAACTACCCTGCAGGAGTGAACCAGGAAGCCCCAAGCGGCGGCAAGGTGACGGTCAGTGCGGCAGGCAGTCCTTCCGCTCCGGGTGCGGTGGCAAGCAGTTCACCGGCGTTGATCACACCCGAACCTCCGAATGCCTCGGCGTCAGTGTTGAGCACTTCCTTCCATGCGCCGGCGGACGGGACTCCAAGAACATAGTTCTGGTGCGGAGCCCCCGAGAAATTCACGGCGCACACCAAGGGATTGCCGTCGTGGTCCCACCGGATGAAGGTCAGTACGTTGCGGTCAGCGTCCGCCCCGTTGATCCACTGGAAACCGCCTGGCTCGTTGTCCCGGACGTACAAGGCCGGCGTCGAGCTGTACAGCGTGTTCAACTCGCGGGTAAGCAACTGCAGTCCGCGGTGCGCCGGGATGTCGGCAAGGAACCAGTCAAGCCCGTGCTGTTCGGACCATTCGGCTTCCTGGCCGAATTCCGTGCCCATGAAGATGAGCTGCTTGCCCGGGTGCGCCCATTGGTAAGCCATAAACACCCGCAGGTTGGCAAGCTGCTGCCAGCGGTCGCCGGGCATCTTGCGCAGCATCGATCCCTTGCCGTGAACTACCTCGTCGTGGCTGATGGGCAACAGGAAGTTCTCCGTGAAGGCATAGACCATGGAGAACGTCACCGTGCCGTGGTGCCAGCGGCGGTTCACCGGGTTTTCGGCGATGTACTTGAGGGAATCGTGCATCCAGCCCATGTTCCATTTGATGCCGAATCCCAGGCCGCCGTGGCTCGTGGGCGCGGTGACGCCGGGGAACGCCGTGGATTCCTCCGCGATGGTGACTGCTCCCGGGTGGGTCTTGTAGATCGTGGCATTGACCTCTTGGAGGAAGGAAATGGCTTCCAGGTTCTCGCGTCCGCCATGGACGTTGGGGAACCACTCCCCCTCCTCGCGCGAATAGTCCCGGTAGAGCATGGAGGCCACTGCGTCCACCCGGAGTCCATCGATATGGAATTCCTCAAGCCAGTACAAGGCGTTCGCGACCAGGAAGTTGCGAACCTCTCTGCGGCCGAAGTCGAAGATGAGCGTTCCCCAGTCAGGGTGCTCGCCAAGCCGGGGATCCGAGTGTTCGTACAGTGGTTCCCCGTCGAAACGGGCGAGGGCCCACGCGTCCTTCGGGAAGTGTGCCGGGACCCAGTCCAGGATGACGCCGATACCCGCCTGATGCAGTGAATCGACCAGGAACCGGAACTCGTCCGGATGCCCGAAGCGGGAGGTCGGAGCAAAGTAGGACGTGACCTGGTAGCCCCATGAGCCGCCAAAGGGGTGCTCGGCAACGGGCATGAACTCGACGTGGGTGAAACCAAGCCACTTCACGTATTCCACGAGGTCCTTGGCCAGTTCTTTATACCCGAGCCCAAGACGCCAGGAACCTAGGTGGACCTCGTAGACACTCATGGGCGAGTTGTGCGGATCCTTGTTGGCGCGCGCCGTCATCCAGGCGTCGTCCTTGAAGCGGTACCCGGACTCCACGACGCGTGACGCGGTCAAGGGCGGAACTTCGGTGCCGAAGGCGAGCGGGTCTGCTTTCTCCACCCAATGGCCTGCCTTGGTGAGCAGCTCGAATTTGTAGCACGCCCCTGCTACAACCCCGGGAATGAAGACTTCCCAGACCCCCGAGGACCCGAGGGAACGCAAGGCGTGTTCACGCCCGTCCCAGGAGTTGAAGTCGCCCTTGACGCGGACTGCCTGCGCGTTGGGCGCCCAGACAGCAAAGGACACACCGTCCACATCGCCGAGCGGGGAGCGGTAGTGCTGGACGTGCGAGCCCAGCGTGTCCCAAAGCCGTTCGTGCCGACCTTCTCCGATGAGGTGCAGGTCCACTTCGCCGACGGTTGGAAGGTAGTGGTAGGGATCGTTGATCGTCACCGGCGCGGAGTCGCCGTAGACAACCTCCAGGCGGTAGTCCGGGACATGGCCCTGCTGCAACGGCTCGAGGACCGCCACCCAGACGCCGTCGGTCTCGTGGGTCATCGGGGTGGAACCGGCTTCGGTGACTACAGCAACTTCCGCCGCGAGGTGCTTGACCGTGCGGATGGTGACGTGACCGTGGTCGTCAAGGTGGGCGCCCAGCACCGAGTGCGGTGCGTGGTGTGCGCCCGCGGCCACCCGGCCCAGGGTAGCGGCGTCCACATACAGCGGGACTCGGGGCCGTTCGGTACGTGCTGAGCCTGTCATTTCCTTACCTTCCGATGTCGCCGCGGCATCCGTGCCGGGGCTCGTGTTTCCGAGGAGCTGCCGCGAAGCATTGACCGGAATGGGCAACCAGTCCGGCCTGTTCCGTAGCTCGTAGATCACCTCGTACAAGGCCTTGTCCAGCCACAATGCCACAAACAGCGGCGAGCGGCGGTCAATGGTTCCAGGGGTGATGTCGCTGTAGCCCGCCAGGAACGCCTCGGCGCAGTCGTCAACCCACGTTGCGGGAACCCGGGCGCCCGGGTTCTCGCGGACGGCCGCACCGGCCGCGTAGTCAAAGGAGCGCAGCATCCCTACGACGTCCCGCAGGGGAACGTCGGGAATATTACGGTGCTCGATCGGCCTCAGGGGCTCGCCCTCAAAGTCCAGGATCGCCCACCGGGCAGGTTCTCCCGCGGCGCCGGGCACCAAGAGGATCTGGCCCAGGTGAAGGTCGCCGTGGATGCGCTGCAGCGTCCCGGCTTCCTTGCCTGACAATTGCGTCAGAAGTGCCTCAAGCTGCTGTTCATGTGGCCCGACGGCGGTACCGGCCTCAGCCCACGACTGGCGGACACGCCGGACTACTTCGGGGGCGATGTCCTGGCCCGGAACGCGTTCCCGGGCGGTTCCGAGGGTTTCCGCGAGCCGCAGGTGCACAGTGGCAGTCGCCTGGCCCAGCTGCCGGGCTTCGGCGGCAAAGTCAGTGCCCGACGCCGCGGCGTCGACGGCGAGACGCCAAGCGTCCTGCCCGCCCGCAAGGAATTCGTGGGCCACGGCGAAATCGGCCGAAGCTGTGCCGTGCCGTCCCAGGGGTGTCCGTACCTCCCATGTTCCCGTGATCCATCCAAGGGTCGAGGGCACTTCCTTGGTTCCCGCCGAGGTCAAGGCCGCGCCGACCTCCACCTCTGGGTTCTTGCCGACTGAAAGCACCCGGAAGATCTTCACGATCGCCGCGGACATGCCGTCGTCGACGATCACTGACGTGTTGGACTGCTCGCCGGAAGAGACACGCACGGAGCCTGAGGCGGTGGGCAGCTGCAGGCTGCCGGGAACCGTATGTCCGCTCGCCGTGCATTCCCCCTCCCCGGGTTCGGCCGAAGCCTGCCCGCGGATGAGATCCAGCATTGCCGTCACAAAGTCAGGATCGTGGGGGGCGTCGTATACCCACACGGGCGGGTTCTGCTCGCTTGTTCCACCGACCTGACCCACCAAGGCAGGTGCAAAAGCGGCCGAGGGCGCGGAACGAAAGCTAAGCGGTACTTGGATGATGTCGGCCTGCCGACCGCCATCAGCCGTGGCATACGCGACGGAGATCAGCTGGACTTCCAACCCGGTCCCGGAGGAGGGCGCAGAAAGGGAGAACGAACCGACGAAATCCAGTTCGAATAACCCCGCCTTGACCGGAAACCAGCGCTGCCGGGGCAGCCATTCCTTGAGCAGGGAGGCCAGGACCGTGGTGGGCGCCATGAGACTCATCTCAGCCTTCGATGGAGAGCACTGGGATGGCCTGGGTGTACGGCGACGAGGCGGTGGAACCCGCCGAACGTATCCGAAGCCAGAAGAAGTCGTGGCTGCCGAGCGTGAGGGTCAGGGAGCCATCGGCGCCGATTCCTGGGAACGGTTGGCCTCCGAACACATCCCTCAAGCCTCTTCCGGCATATTCAGGGATATCCAAAGTGGTAGCAACCGGATGCTGAGACAGGTTGAAGACGCACAGGATTGATTCGGCGTCCTCGCCTTCCGGATTGTCCTCCCGGAGTTCGCGCAGATAGGCAAGGACCACTTCATGGTCTGCCGGAACGTTACGGTAGCCGCCTAGCCCGAAGGCCGCGTGGTTCCTCCGCACACTCAGGATCTGCCGTGTCCAGCGCAGGAGTGATCCGGAATGGGCCGCTTCGGCCTCGACGTTCGCCATGCTGTAGTTGTAGACCAGCGACTGGATGACAGGCAGGTACAGCTTTCCGGGGTCGGCGTTGGAGAACCCTGCGTTGCGGTCCGGATTCCATTGCATCGGCGTGCGGACGGCGTCGCGATCGTCAAGCCAGATATTGTCTCCCATCCCAATTTCATCCCCGTAGTACAAGAACGGGCTGCCCGGAAGGGAAAGCAGCAACGCGTTGATCAGTTCGATCTCGGAGCGGGAGTTGTCCAGCAGCGACGCAAGCCTGCGCCGGATCCCGATGTTGGCGCGCATTCGCGGGTCCGGGGCGTACCAGCCCAGCATGGCGGCACGTTCGTCGGAGGTGACCATCTCGAGCGTGAGTTCGTCGTGGTTGCGCAGGAAGGTGCCCCATTGGGCGCCGGCCGGGATTCCCGGCGTGTCCCGCAGCGTCTCGATGATGGGGGCGGCCTTCTGGTCGCGGAGCGCATAGTACAGGCGCGGCATGATGGGAAAGTGGAAGGCCATGTGGCATTCCGGTTCTTCCTCCGTGCCGAAATATTCGACGACGTCGTGCGGCGGTTGGTTGGCTTCGGCGATGATCACACGGCCCGGGTAGTTCTCGTCCACCATCTTCCGAAGATCGCGCAGGAAACCGTGGGTGGCCGGCAGGTTTTCGCAATTGGTGCCCTCTTCTTCGAAGAGGTACGGGATGGCATCTGCCCGGAATCCGTCAATGCCTTGGTCCAGCCAGAACCTGACGACGTCGTGCAGGGCCTCGACGACCTTGGGGTTTTCGAAGTTCAGGTCGGGCTGGTGGCTGAAGAAGCGGTGCCAGAAGAACTGCCGGCGGATCGGATCGAACGTCCAGTTCGACTCTTCCGTATCCACGAAGATGATGCGCGCGTCCTGGTACTTCTCGTCGGTGTCACTCCACACGTAGAAGTCACCGAACGGACCATCCGGATTCTTACGTGACTCCTGGAACCAGGGGTGTTGGTCCGAGGTGTGGTTCAGCGGGAGGTCGATGATGACCCGCACGCCCCTCGCATGGGCTTCGGCCACGAGCCGCTTGAAGTCGCTGATGGTGCCGAACTCGTCCAACACGGACGTGTAGTCGGAAATGTCGTAACCACCATCGCGCAAAGGCGAATCGAAGAACGGCGGCAGCCACAAGCAGTCCACTCCGAGCCACTGCAGGTAATCCAGCTTTTCGATCAGACCGTGGAAGTCACCGGAACCATCGCCGTTCGCATCCGCGAAGGCCCTCACCAGAACCTCGTAGAAAACTGCCTTTCGATACCAATGGGGGTCATGTTGAAGACCCGGGGCATTCAGCTCGAAAGTGTTCTTCGGCGTGAAGTACTGACTCTGACCCTGCGGATTAAAGCTCACTAAGGCTACCTCCGGATATTGAGAATGTGTGCCGGTTCTTGATGCGCGTCCAGTCGGACGTAGTTGTACTCGCCCCACTCCCAGCTTTCGCCGCTGACCAAATCATCCACCCAGAAGCGTCCATTGGCGGTGAAGTCGGCCGGATCCAGCGAAAGTGCGGAGAGGTCCAGGGTCACGGTGCTTTCCCTGATGCCGTGGGGATCGACGTTGACCACAATGATCAAGGTGTCCTTGCTGCCGTCAGGCAAGGTCTTGTGCTTGGAGAACACCACTGTGGCGTCATCCGTGCTGTGATGCAGAGTCAGGTTCTGCAGGTCACCCAAGGCCGGGTGGGCCTTCCGGATGGCGTTAAGCCTCGTGATGTAAGGGGTCAGGCTGTGCCCCGAGGCCGCCGCGGCATCCCAATCGCGGTGCTTGAACTCATACTTCTCGTTGTCGATGTACTCCTCGGCACCCGGACGCGCCACGTGCTCGTACAGCTCGAATCCGGCGTATACGCCCCACAGCGGGCTGGCCGTGGCTGCCAATGTTGCGCGGATCCGGAACGCGGCCGGCCCCCCGTATTGGAGGTATTCGGTGAGGATATCCGGGGTGTTGACGAAGAAATTGGGCCTGAAGTACGCCGGGGATTCGTGGCTGATCTCCTGGAAATACGATTCCAGCTCGGTCTTGGTGTTCCGCCACGTGAAATACGTGTACGACTGCTGGAATCCTGCCCGGCCGAGGGCGTGCATCATCGCGGGGCGGGTGAACGCTTCGGCGAGGAAAACGACGTCGGGGTGCTTTTTGTTGACCTTGCCGATCAGCCATTCCCAGAACCACACGGGTTTGGTGTGGGGGTTGTCCACGCGGAAAATCTTCACGCCGTGGCTTACCCAGAGGAACACGATCCGCAGGATTTCCTTGGACAAACCGGCGGGATCGTTGTCGAAGTTCAGCGGGTAGATGTCCTGGTACTTCTTAGGCGGGTTTTCGGCATAGGCAATGCTGCCGTCCACGCGGGTCGTGAACCATTCCGGGTTGGTCTTCACCCAGGGGTGGTCCGGGGCTGCCTGAAGCGCCAAGTCCAGCGCCACCTCGAGGCCCAGCTCATTGGCGCGGGCCACGAAAGCGTCGAAATCCTCGAAGGATCCCAATTCCGGATGGATGGCGTCGTGGCCGCCGGCTTCGGAGCCGATGGCCCACGGTGAGCCGGGATCCTGCGGACCCGGGGTCAGGGTGTTGTTGCGTCCCTTGCGGTGCTGGAAGCCAATCGGGTGGATGGGCGGCAGGTAGATCACGTCGAAGCCCATGTCCGCAACGGCGTCGAGCCTCTTGGCAGCTGTCGTGAAGTTGCCCGAAGTCCACGCTCCCGTGGAGGGATCGAAAACGGCACCTTCGGAACGGGGGAAGAATTCGTACCAGGCGCCCCGTCCGGCGAGGTCGCGCTCCACGAGGAGCGGGTATTGTTCCGAGACGGTCACCAATTCACGGATCGGCTGGCGCTCGACGGCGGCCGCGACCTCCGTGCTGAAGCCGGCGGCAAGGCGCTCCTCGGCAGTCTTGGAAGTATCGGCGAGGCCTTCGGAGGCAGCCCGCAGGGTGCGCTTGTCCGCCGCGCTCCGCGAGCTCTCTCCCGCCGCTTCCGCGAGGAGGGCGACGCCTTCAGCGAGCATCAGCTCCACGTCGATGCCGGCTTCGACCTTCACTTCGGCGTTGTGGTGCCATGTGCCATAGCGGTCGTGCCAGGCTTCGATCGCGAAAGTCCAGGCTCCAGGTGCCGTCGGGGTCAGCAGGCCCTCCCAACGGTCTGTTCCCTTACCGCGCTCACCCGGTGCAGGCGCAAGCCGCACACGCTGGCGTTCTTTGCCCTTCGGGTCCAGCAGGACGGCGCTCACCCCCAGCTGGTCGTGGCCCTCACGGAAGACCGTGGCGCCGACCACCAAATCTTCACCAGGCAAGGCCTTGGCCGGAAACCGGCCTTCCTCGATCACGGGTTGGACAGCCGTGATCGGGAATCTGCCGAACCTGAGACCTTCAGTGATAACGGCCTTCTGCTTGGACTTGGATGCTGAGCTGGATCGGGGTGCTGCAGTAGTGGTCACAACCTCGACGTTAGCGAGAAAAATCACATTTTGCGAAGAGGTAGCCCAGACTCTTCCCCGCAATGTGTCATTTACCTAAAAGAAACCGAAAGCTGTTCCTGCCGTCCACCGAGTGGATTAGTGTGGCGCTCGTGAAGGCAATTCGAAGGTTTACCGTCCGTACCCTGCTCCCCGAGCCGATCCAGCCGCTCGCGCGTCTCGCGACGAATCTGCGCTGGTCGTGGCACCGACCTACCCGCGAGCTTTTTGCGAGCCTTGACCAGGAATTGTGGGAGGAAAGTCGTCACGATCCAATCAGCCTCCTCGGGTCAATCAGCCGCGATCAGCTCGACCAACTTGCCTCCAACAATGAACTTGTAGAGCGTGTGCAGCATGCGGCCGCGGATCTGGACCGGTATCTGAGCGAGCCGCGCTGGTACCAGGGCCTGGGTGCGGATGCCCCGGCGTGCATCGCGTATTTCTCGCCCGAATTCGGCATCACCGAGGTGCTTCCGCAGTATTCCGGTGGCCTGGGGATCCTGGCCGGGGACCATTTGAAGGCTGCCTCGGACCTCGGCGTGCCGTTGATCGGCGTCGGGCTGCTGTACCAGGCGGGCTATTTCAAGCAGTCCCTGTCCCGCGACGCGTGGCAGCAGGAAACCTACCCGGTCCTCGACCCGGACGGCCTGCCCCTGACACTGTTGCGCGAACCGTCCGAGGACGGCACCGGCAAGCCGGCGACAATCTCGCTGCCGCTGCCCAACGGACGCAAGCTCAACGCGCACATCTGGCGGGCCGACGTCGGGCGGGTGCCGCTGTTGCTGCTCGATTCGAACGTTCCGGCCAACGACGACGCCGCGCGCGGGATCACGGACCGCCTCTACGGCGGCGGAGGGGACCACCGCCTGCAGCAGGAGCTGCTGCTGGGCATGGGCGGGGTGAAGGCGCTGCGCGTCTACCAGCGCCTTACCGGCACCCCGGCCCCGGAAGTGTTCCACACCAACGAAGGCCACGCCGGGTTCCTGGGCATCGAACGGATCCAGGAGCTCATGTCTTCCGAGGCTCCGCTGAGCTGGTCCGAGGCCCTCGCCGCCGGGCGGGCGTCCACGGTGTTCACCACGCACACCCCGGTGCCGGCGGGCATCGACCGTTTCGAGGCCGTGCAGATCCGCCACTTCTTCGACGCGGGCCTGGCCCCGGACGTGCCGGTGGAGAAGGTCCTGGACCTGGGCCGGGAGAACTACGACGGCGGCAACCCCGCGGTCTTCAACATGGCCGTGATGGGCCTGCGCCTGGCGCAGCGGGCCAACGGCGTGGCCAAACTCCACGGAGTGGTCTCCCGTGAGATGTTCTCCGGGCTCTGGCCGGGCTTCGACCACTCCGAAATCCCCATCACCTCCGTCACCAACGGCGTCCACGTACCCACCTGGGTGGATCCCCGCATCTCTGCCTTGGCCCGCCAGCAGTTTGGGACCGAGGCCGAGGCCTTGGGCCGCTGGGATCTCGCCTACAACGTCAGCGACGAGGACGTGTGGGCGCTGCGGCGGCAACTCCGCGTATCCCTCGTGGAGGATGTCCGGCGTCGACTCCGGGCGGCGTGGAAGAAGCGTGGCGCGGCTGATGCCGAGTTGGGCTGGACGGACACCGTGCTGGACCCGGACGTGCTCACGATCGGTTTCGCCCGGCGCGTGCCCACCTACAAGCGCCTGACCCTCATGCTCCGGGACCCGGCCCGGCTCAAAGCGCTCCTGCTGCACCCGAAGCACCCGATCCAGCTGGTCATCGCCGGCAAGTCCCACCCGGCCGATGACGCCGGCAAGAAGATGATCCAGGACCTGGTGAAGTTCACCGACGACCCCGCCGTGCGGCACCGGATCGTGTTCCTGCCCAACTACGACATCGCCATGGCGCGCACCCTGTTCCCGGGCTGCGATGTGTGGCTGAACAACCCGCTCAGGCCCCTGGAAGCCTGCGGGACCTCCGGGATGAAGGCAGCCATCAACGGCTCCCTGAACCTCTCGGTGCTGGATGGCTGGTGGGATGAGATGTACGACGGCGAGAACGGCTGGGCGATCCCGACCGCGAACAACGACGCGTCCCCGACCGAACGCGATGACATCGAAGCCGCCGCGCTCTACGAGCTCCTGGAAACCCAGGTGGCCCCGCGCTTCTACGGCTCCACCGTCTCCGAACACGCCGGAGCGGCCGGGCCTTCGCAGACCGGCCCGGAAGCCGTGCCGACGCACTGGGTGTCCATGATCAAGCACACCCTGGCCCACCTCGGCCCGGCCGTCTCGGCCGACCGCATGCTCCAGGACTACGTCAACACCCTCTACCGTCCGGCGGCGGAGTCGGGAAGGCGTGCCGTAGCTGGCTCGTTCAAGGAAGCAAAGGAACTCGCGGCCTGGACCAGCAAGGTCCGCGACGCCTGGCCGCAGCTCATCGTGGAACACGTGGACTCCGTGGGCGTCTCCGAAGAACCCCAGGTCGGGGACACCCTCCAGGTCAACGCCTACATTGCCCTCCACACCCTGACACCGGACGACGTGTGCGTCGAGGTCGCCTATGGGCGTGCCGAAGAAAGCGACGAGCTGGAAGACATCACCGTCGCCGAACTCAGCTCGTTCGAGGATCTCGGCAACGGGCGCCACCTGTTCACCGGGTCCATTCTGATCAACCGCTCCGGATCCTTCGGCTACACCGTCCGGGTCTTCCCGAAGCACCCCTCCCTCGCCTCGAAGGCCGAACTGGGGCTGATCGTCAACGCGTAGCGATGTGGCTGGCCGGTCGGGCTTTGCCCACCCGGCCAGCCGCGCTACTGCTGGAAGACCGCTATCACGGCGAGGTCCCGCCCGGAGTAGAACTCGGCGTCCTGGAGGATCTCGCAAACCAAGGCGAAGGACCGATCAGTCCGGTAGGCCGCCGGGACCTGCCAAATCAGGGTGACGGGTGGTTGGTCGTCGTCGGACACACTGTCTGCGAAATCGTGGAGTGAATCGTTGAGCGCATCCATGTCCACACCGTCGTACTCGGGGAAATCGAGCACCTGGCCGAACACTTCGAGGACGGCTGCCTTGTTTGCCGCCGGCGGCACCATCACGGTGCGGCGGCCGGCGTCGGACACTTGTTCCTGCAGTTCTTCGAGCGTCCACGTGTCTGCGGAATAGATCTTCATGGTTCCTAGGTGCGGTAGATGTTGATGGTGTTGCCTTGGACCACTTCCCGCTCGCCGGCGGCGACCAGGGCTCCCTGCCTGCGGTCATTGAGTTCGGACGTCGTCAAGCGTAGTTCGAACATACGGCTTCCCGTGCCGGACTCGGCGACCAGTTTGGGGAGGACGACCTTGTGGTCATCCTTGTTTCCGTTGATAACGATCAAGCCGCGGTAAGCGCCGCCCTCCGAACTCACCAAGAGCTGCACAATCCGCAGGGATGGATCGTGCCAACGGGCCGCCGTCATGGGCTGGCCCTTTTCATCAAACCAATCCAGGCCCGTCCCGCTGTCCGGGAAGCCTGCGTCCTGGGCTTGCAGGAATTCTTTCCGAAGCCTTATCACCCGTTTGGTGCTCCGCAGCATGTCATGCGATTCGGGTGTCTGGGTCCAGTCAATCCATGTCAGGGGGTTGTCCTGGCAATAGGCGTTGTTGTTTCCCTGCTGCGTGCGTCCGAGCTCGTCGCCGGCGGTGATCATGGGTACGCCAATGGAGATCATCAACGTGGTCATGAGGTTCCGCTTGGACAGGGCACGGGCGGCGAGAATTGTCTCATTTTCCGTGCGGCCTTCGAATCCGTGGTTGTAGCTGAGGCTGTTGGTCTGCCCGTCGCGGTTTTGCTCGCCGTTGGCCTCGTTGTGCTTACGGTCGTAGGACACCAGATCAGTCAGGGTGAAGCCATCGTGTGCGGTGATGAAATTGAGCGAAGCGAGCCTGGAACGTCCGGCGGATTCAAAGACCCGGGCCGAGCCGGTCAAAGCGTCGGCCAGATCTCCCATGGTGCTGCCGGACATCCCGCCTTCCACGGCACCCCGCTCTGAGAGCCAGAAACGGCGCACGCCATCACGGAAGTGGTCGTTCCAGTCCACCCACCCCTTGGGGAACCGCCCAGTCTGCCAGCCACCGTAGCCCACATCCCACGGTTCGGAAATGAGCTTGGTCTTGGAGATCACCGGATCTTCCGCGATGCGCTTCAGGAAAGGGTGCTCAGGATCGAACTCGTTGCCCGCATTGCGGCACAGAGTCACGGCGAGGTCGAAACGGAAGCCGTCGATGTGGAATTCTTCGGCCCAATAGCGCAGCGAATCGATGGCAAGATCCACCACCCTCGGTTCGGCAAAATTGAGCGTGTTGCCGCAACCGGTCGTGTCGAGGTAGCGGCCGTGGGCGTCGTGGCGGTAGTACCGCTGCTCGCCCAAGCCCCTGAAACTGAAGGTGTCGCCGTCGGGGCCGCCTTCGGCAGTGTGGTTGTAGACCACGTCGAGGATCACTTCGATCCCCGCGGCGTGAAGGAGCTTCACCATGCCCTTGAATTCGTCTTGGACGGCGTGGGGGCCGGCCAGTTGGGCGGCCTGCGTGGCGTAGTCCGCGTGCGGCGCAAAGAACGCTGCGGTGTTGTAGCCCCAGTAGTTGGTCAGGCCCAAGTACTGCAGGTGCTGCTCGTCCATGTGGAAGTGGATGGGCAGCAATTGGACTGCCGTCACTCCCAGTGAGTGGAAGTGCTCGATCATGGCCGGGTGTGCCATGCCCGCATAGGTCCCGCGGAGGTGCTCCGGGATATCCGGGTGCAGCATGCTCTGGCCGCGGACGTGCGCCTCATAGACAATGGTGTCCCGCCACGGCGTGCGCAGCGCACGGTCGTCGCCCCAATCAAACGCCGATTCCATCCGCACGGAGGTCAGCAGCTCGCCGCGCTGGTGCACCGCCCGACCGTAGGGATCCAGCAGGAGTTGCTCGGCGTCGTCGGCGTCAAAGTCCGGAGCCTGAACGGACAGCGGAAGCGCATCCTCGTGGACCGCGGCGCGGAAGCCGTACCGGGTGCCGGGCGGCAGCCCGTCCACGATCCCGTGATGGACGCCGTCCTCCAGTTTGGGCAGCGTGTGGACCTTCCAGGAGTCCCCGGGGGCCATGTACGCGATTTCGACCCGAGTGAGTCCTGGGGCCCAGACGGCGACGTTGACGCGGTCCCGCGAGGGGGTGTGGCCGTCGGACTTTCCAAGCCGCGGAACACTCAGCCCGAGCGGCGACGGCCGCGAGGCGTCCACTGTAGATGCTGTGTCAAAAATCGGCATAACCATTACTTGAGAGTTTAGTCTCCGACGCCAATTCTCCCTTGCCCGCAGCCCATATGACAGCACGGACGCCCGGCGGTCAGAGCCCGGCCGGCGCCCCCTACGAACGCAAACAAGCCGCTCACCTGCTAAAACGTCGCATCGTTCGGCCAGTTACGCTTTTCGCAAAACCGGTCGCTCGCGCGGATTATGTCGACTGGGCCCAATTCACGCGGCCGCACGCCGAGCGGTTCGTATCCTCGGCGATGTCGTTGCATACTTTGGCTATACACCAATGCGGAGGTAATTGTGCGAATCGCTCTTGCTCAACTCATCAGTGGCCGCGAGCTGGCAGACAACCTGACCCTGTTGGAAGACTATGCCCGCCAGGCCAAGGAGGGCGGTGCCGAGCTCGTGGTGTTTCCCGAAGCGAGCATGCGCGCCTTCGGGAATTCCCTGCTGGACATCGCCGAGCCCTTGGACGGGCCATGGGCCAGCCGGGTGCGGGAGATCGCCCGGGAACTTGGGATCGTGATCGTGGCCGGAATGTTCACCCCTGGCCTCGCCTCGGACGGCAGCAGCAACGGCAAGGTCCGGAACACCCTGATCGCCACCGGGCCCGGGGTGGACACCAGCTACGACAAGATCCACCTCTTCGACGCCTTCGGCTTTGCGGAATCGGACACCGTCGACGCCGGCACCGGTCCAGTGACGTTCGACGCCGGGGGCCTCACCTTTGGCTTGGCCACGTGCTACGACATCCGCTTCCCGGCGCTCTTCACCGCCAACGCCGACCGCGGGGCCGACGTGAACATCGTGTCCGCTTCCTGGGGAGCCGGGCCGGGCAAGGTGGAACAGTGGAAGCTGCTCGCGCGTGCCCGGGCGATCGACACCACAACCTTCGTGCTGGCATGCGGCCAGGGCGACCCCGCGAGCCAGGGCCGCGAACCCAAAGGGGCGGCGCCCACCGGAGTGGGGCACTCCGTCGTCGTGTCCCCCTTGGGCAACGTTCTTGAAGAGCTCGACGCCGAACCCGGCCTGTTGTTCGCGGAGCTGGATGCCGCCGTCGTCGAGGACGCTAGGGCCAAGCTCCCGGTCCTCGCCAACCGCCGCGACTTCTGAAGGGGACAGCAACGCTCGCTCACTAAGAAGTGAGCGAGCGTTGCTGTATTTGGCGCCATAAGTGAGCGGGCGTGCGCTATTTGGCCGCGCGCTGCCTTGAGACTTCGTACAGGGAGATGCCCACGGCCATGGAGGCGTTCAGCGATTCCATGGCGGAGTCGATCGGGATGGAGATGATCTGGTCGCAGTTTTCGCGGACCAGGCGGCTGAGGCCCTTGCCCTCGGAACCCACCACGATGCACACGGGATCGGTGGCCAACGAGAGATCCGGCAGCGAGACGTCGCCGTCGCCGTCCAGCCCCAGCACGAAGATGCCCATCTGCTTGAACTGCTTGAGTGCGTTGTTCAGGTTGGCAGCCCGGGCCACGGGGACGCGGACCGCTGCGCCTGCGCTGGTCTTCCAGGCCGACGCAGTGACGCCGACGGAGCGGCGCTCCGGGACAATCACGCCGTGGCCGCTGAAGGCGGAAACGGAGCGGATGATGGCGCCGAGGTTGCGGGGGTCGGTGATCCCGTCGAGCGCAACGAAGAGGGGCGCGTTGGGGATGTACCCCTTCTTCCACTTAGTGACCGTCTCTTCGGCGAGGTCGTAGGCGTCCTGGTATTCGTACGGCGGGATCTGCAGTACGAGGCCCTGGTGGACAGCGTCTTCGGTCATGCGGTCCAGCTCGGGCTTGCCGGTTTCCAGCAGCGGGATGCCACGTTCGGCAGCGAGTTTGAGGGACTCCTTGACGCGGTCGTCCATCTCGATCCGGATGGCGACGTGCAGTGCCTTCGCGGGGATTCCGGCGCGAAGCGCCTCCACCACGGAGTTGCGCCCGGTGACGACTTCCTCGGTAGCGCGGCCCTTGGGGCCCGAGCGGGCGCCCGGGTTCGAGCGGCTGCTGCCCCCGGCCGCGCGCTTTGCCGCCGAGCGTTCAGCGAGCTGCTTGCTCTTGTACGCCTTGTGGTACTCGCGGTCCTCAGCCTTGGGGGTCGGACCCCGGCCTTCGAGGGCCTTTCGACCGTGGCCACCGGTTCCGGTGGTGGGGCCCTTCTTGCTCTTGACAGCCCGGCGACCGTTGTTGGCCATGAATTCCACCCTTGATTGTGTTGAGTACGTCTGCAATCAAGTCTACTGAATCAACTTAAATCGGGACGACGGCGGAATGTCAGTCCCGTTTGAGGCTCCAGCTGGCGCCGTCGGCGCCATCCTCGACGGCGATACCGGCTGCCGCAAGAGTGTCGCGGATCGCGTCGGAAGCTGCCCAGTCCTTGTTGGCCCGCGCCTCGGCCCGCGCCTGCAACTGGGCTTCCACGAGGACCCCGAGGGCCGTGACGGTCTCGGAGTTCTCCTGGGCCTCGCCGCGGACGTCGTTCAGTCCAAGAACGGTGGTCATGGCCATCACGGTCTGGAGCGCCTGCTGGGCCCCGGCGTCGTCCCCGTTCGCCAGGGCCGTATTTCCGGCACGGACAGTCTCGTGCAGGGCGCCCAGGGCCTGCGGGACGTTGAGGTCGTCATCCATCGCGGCAGCGAACGCATCGGGCACTGGGCTCGACACAGGGTGGGCGGCGAAATCGCCACCGAACTTCTTGGAGGCCTTCGCGACAAAACCATAGATGCGCTCCACGGCAGCAGCAGCTTCCTGGAGCGAGGTGGGCCGGTAGTCAAGGATGGAGCGGTACTGCGCCTGCCCAAGGTAGTACCGGACAACGCGCGGGCTAGCGAGCTCGAGCATTTCCGACGGGCTCACCGTGTTGCCTACCGACTTGGACATCTTTTCGCCCTCGTAGGTGACCATCCCGTTGTGCAGCCAGAAGTTGGCGAATCCGTCACCCGCAGCCTGAGACTGCGCCATCTCGTTCTCGTGGTGCGGGAAGCGGAGATCCAATCCGCCGCCGTGGATGTCGAATTGCTGGCCCAAGTACTTCGTGGCCATGGCGGAGCATTCAAGATGCCAGCCCGGCCGCCCGGTTCCCCACGGCGAAACCCAGCTCGCCGTCGTCGGCTCCCCGTCCTTGTAGCCTTTCCACAGCGCAAAGTCGCGCGGGTCGCGCTTCCTGTTGCTGAATTGAGGCTCGACGTCGGCGGCTCCCTGCATGTCGTCGATGTTCTGTCGGGTCAGCGAGCCGTACTTGCTCCAAGACCGGACGTCGAAGTAGACGTCGCCGGAGTCGTCCAGGGCCGGGTAGGCGTGGCCGCGGTCGATGAGCCTTTGAATGAGGGCGTGCATCTCCGGGATGTGGCCGGTGGCGCGAGGCTCATAGGTGGGGCGGGAAACGCCGAGGACGTCGTAGGCCTGTTCGAATTCCTGCTCGTAGCGGTAGGCCAAGGCCCACCATTCTTCCTCGGCCTTGGCTGTGGGTTCCTCGGCCCAGTCCGGCCCGAAGGACTGTGCCGACTTGGCGAGGATCTTGTCGTCGATGTCCGTGACGTTGCGGACAACAGTGACACGCAGGCCGCGGTATTCAAGCCAACGGGTCAACTGGTCGAAGGCGATCGCCGAACGGACATGTCCAACGTGCGGCATACCCTGCACCGTGGCACCGCAGTAGTAGACGCTGGCCTTGCCGGCTTCAAGGGGAACGAAGTCGCGGACTTCGGCGGATGCAGTGTCGTAAAAGCGCAGGGTCACCGCTCCAGATTAGCGGATGCGCACCGACTGGCTTCGTCGCACACCCTGTATCCCTGTTTAGCTGCCATCACCCTGGGGTGCTGCGGGCACGGGGTAGACGAGTGCCGTGGCCACGGCGGAAATGCCCTCGCCCCGGCCGGTGAAACCCAGGCCGTCACTGGTGGTCGCCGTGACGCTTACGGCGGCTCCTGCGGCGGCGCTGAGGACACGTTGCGACTCTTCACGGCGCGGGCCGAACTTTGGCCTGTTGGCAACGAACTGCACCGCCACGTTCCCGATTTCGAAACCGGCGGCACGGACGATCCTGGCGGCCTCCCCCAGCAGCTTCACCCCGGACGCACCCGCGAATTCGGGACGGTCCGTTCCGAAATGCGTGCCCAGATCACCGATGCCGCAAGCGGAGAAGAGCGCATCAGCGGCTGCATGGGCGACGCAATCGCCGTCGGAATGCCCTGCAAGTCCGCGTTCCCCCGCCCAGAACAGCCCGCCGAGCCACAACGGCTGCGGATCGTTCTCAGGTGCGTAGGCGTGCACGTCAACCCCGATGCCCGTGCGCGGCAGAATCATCGCGGTGTTCTCCGGTGCGGCCATCAGCCTTCCACCCAGCGGACTCCGAGCGGCCCTTCCAGGAGGCCTTCGGCGATGATGAGATCCAGCGGCGTGGTGATCTTCAGCGACTGGCTGGCACCCCGGACTGCGTGGACGGGGACGCCCAGGAGCTCGACAAGCATGGCGTCGTCCGTGACGGCCGCCGACTGCTCGTCGTCGAACGTCGCCGCGGCCGAGTGTGCGCGCAACAAAGTCTCATAGTCGAATCCCTGCGGAGTCTGCACGGCACGAAGTTGTTCGCGCGGGGCGGTGCCGGTGACGATCTCCGGCGCGATTCCGGCGTCGTCCCCGTCCGTTTCCGCGACCATCTTGACGGTATCCACCACCGGCATGGCGGGGATGACCGCTTTGGCGCCCGACGAAAGCGCCACGGCGACACGGTGGAAGACCCGTTCGGGTGTCAGCGCCCGCGCGGCGTCGTGAACCAGCACCGCACGCGTTCCCTCAAGAACTGCCCCCAGTGCGGCGCGGACCGAAGCGGCACGGGTCGATCCGCCGTCGACCACTGTGATCAGCGGACCGTCGGTGCCGAGCTCCCGGCGGAATGCCTCGCACAGCTCGCGCAGCTCCAGATCGCCTGCGGGGACGGCCACGCAAATCTGGCGTGCAACGTCCGCGGTCGCGACGCCGCGAAGGGCATGGGTCAGAATCGTTTCGCCGCCCAGCGGCACTTTTGCTTTGGGCATGCCATAGCCAAGGCGCTCCCCCGAGCCTGCTGCGACGACGACGACGGCGGTGGCCTCGCGCTGGGATGGTGTAGTCATGCGCCCAAGCCTACGTGGTGCCCACCGGCCCAACCCAGCTCGCAGTAGTTGTCGTTTTGGGCGCCCAGAACGACACCTACTGCGAGTTAGTTGGGCCTCGGGCAAAAGGAAACCCCGGCAGCAGGTTGCTACCGGGGTTCAAATCTTTGAATCTCTGTTAGGAAGCCAGAACTTCGTCGAGAACGCTTGCGGCCTTCTCTTCGTCGGTCTTCTCAGCCAATGCCAGTTCTGAAATCAGAATCTGACGGGCTTTGGCCAGCATTCGCTTTTCACCTGCGGAAAGGCCGCGATCGTGATCACGGCGCCAAAGGTCGCGGACGACCTCTGCAACCTTGATGACGTCGCCGGAAGCAAGCTTCTCCAGGTTTGCCTTGTAGCGCCGGGACCAGTTGGTGGGCTCTTCAGTGAACTCGGCACGGAGAACGTCAAATACGTGCTCCAAGCCTTCCTTGCCCACTACGTCGCGAACCCCAACAAGGTCTACGTTTTCTGCTGGAACTTCAATGGTCAGATCACCCTGAGCCACCTTGAGCTTGAGATACATTTTCTCTTCGCCCTTGATGGTGCGCATCTTGATTTCTTCAATTTTTGCTGCACCGTGGTGAGGGTAAACTACTGTCTCGCCGACCTCAAAAACCATGTGGACTTTCCCCTTTCCCGCAGACCAGTTTATCACGCTTAAGGCATACGATTGGCACGGAAAGGGCTCCTGAGCCCTGTAAATACGCGGAAAATGGCCTTTTCAGCCCTCCGGCCCCCTCTTGACGGGAGGGCATAAAAGTGCATAGGACAGAGCGTTCCGGATGACCCTACTCCTTCTGGAGGGCCGCCACAATGGTGATCGGAATCCTTGTTCTTGCCGGTTTGCCGATAGGCTATGGCTGAAAAGTGTTCCAATGACTCTTAGAGGAGTACGTGTCGTGCGCATTACTGCGATGAACCGTGTCCAGCGCGGCAAACTGGCGATGGCGGCGGTCGCCATCAGCATCGGTCTCTTGTCCGTGACCGGCTGTGGCTATATCAACCCCCAGCAGACGAATCAGCAGTATTCACCGTCTGACGGCGTCAGGGCGGACCTCGGTTCACTGCAGCTTCGAAACATGCTCATCGTCTCCACGGACGCCAACAAGCCGGGCCGCGTCATTGGTGCCGTGTTCAACACTTCCTCGAGCGATGCCACCCTCACCATCAGTGGCGCCGGCGGGTCACAGGCGACCATTCCGGTGAAGGCAAACTCCGAGACCTACCTCAACGACACCACGAGCGCCGTTATCCTGAGCACCACCGGCGGAGTCCCGGGTTCGGTGGTTCCCGTGACCATCAAGAGCGGATCGGATTCCAGCACCGTACAGTTCCCGGTCCTGGATGCTTCCTTGAAGGAATACGCGAAGTACATTCCCACTCCTTCCGCTTCACCGAGCCCCTCCGCCAGCAGCTCGGCCACCCCGAGCAGCAGCTCCACTTCGAGCAGCAGCGCCAGCCCCACGCCTAGCGCGAGCAGCACAGGCCACTAGGGGCCACCGCCGCCCGCTCGGCAACGAGCCGGCTTGGCAAGACAAAAGGGCTTCACCAAGACAAAAGGAAGGACTCCCCCACGGGAGCCCTTCCTTTTGCTGTTGCTTTGTTGTTCCTGCCCGCGCCGACCTACGGCTCGAACTTGTAGCCCAAGCCCCGTACTGTCACGAGATAGCGGGGAACGGAGGGATCAGGCTCGATCTTGCTCCGCAAGCGCTTCACATGGACGTCCAAGGTCTTGGTGTCGCCCACGTAGTCGGAGCCCCAGACACGGTCGATCAGCTGCCCGCGGGTGAGCACCCGGCCGGAATTGCGCAGCAGCATCTCGAGAAGCTCGAATTCCTTCAACGGAAGCGATACTTGTTCTCCGTTGACGCTCACTACATGCCGCTCGATGTCCATCCGCACCGGGCCGGCCTGCACGGTGGACGTGATGAGTTCCTCCGGCTCGCCTTGGCGGCGCAGCACGGCACGCACCCGGGCCACGAGTTCCCTCGAGGAGTAGGGCTTGGTGACGTAGTCGTCCGCGCCGAGCTCCAGGCCAACCACCTTGTCGATTTCCGAGTCCTTGGCGGTCAGCATGATGACCGGGACGCTGGAACGCTGGCGCAGTTGCCGGCAAACCTCGGTGCCAGGGGTCCCCGGAAGCTGCAAGTCCAGCAGCACCAGGTCGGCCCCGTTGCGGTCGAACTCCACCAAGGCGTCACTGCCGTTGTCCACAACCTGGACATCGAAGCCTTCCTTGCCCAATAGGTAGGACAGGGGGTCGCTGAAGGACTCTTCGTCCTCCACGATCAGAATCCTGCTCAAGCGCCAGCTCCTTGCTCTAGGGCGCGCACAGCGCCCGTCGTTTGAATCACGTTTCGGGGCTTCGCCCCGGCGTCGTCCTCCTGGCCTTCCATTTCCGGAAGGCGGATGGTGAAAGTAGAACCTTGGCCGGGCTGGGACCAGACCGTGACCTCGCCGCCGTGGTTGGACACCACGTGCTTGACGATACTGAGGCCCAAGCCGGTTCCACCGGTTTGCCGGGACCTCGCCGCATCCACGCGGTAGAAGCGCTCGAAAATGCGCTCCTGGTCCTCGGGGCTGAGACCCTCACCCTGGTCCGTGACGGAAATGGCCACCACGCCTTCTTTGGCGCGGACCCCCACTCCCACACGGGTGTTCTCGGGCGAATAACGGATCGCGTTGTCGATCAGGTTCCGCAAGGCGGTCACCAACAGGTCCTGGTCGCCGAACACCATTGTTTCCGTGCGGCCGCCGACGACGATCTTGATGTTCTTGAGTTCGGCTGGGAGCTGCGAACGATCCACGGCTTCGGCGATCACCGTATTGATATCCACGGCGTGCCCTTGCTGTGCCACATTGGCCCCTTGGAGCCGGGACAGCTCGATGATGTCCTGCACCAGCGCGGCGAGCCGTGTCGACTCCTTGTGCATGCGCTTCGCGAAGCGGCGCACGGCTTCTTCGTCGTCGGGACTCGCCTCGAGCGCTTCGGCCAGCAGCGAGATGGCGCCGACCGGCGTCTTGAGTTCGTGCGAAACGTTCGCGACGAAGTCGTTGCGGATCTCTTCGGTGCGGGTGATTTCGGTGCGGTCATCGGCCAGGAGGACGATATATTCCCATCCGAGCATGGCTGCCCGCACCTGCACCACAATGGTTCCTTTGCCCAACGGACCACGGGGCAACTCGAAAGTCTCTTCCAGGATGACGCCGTCGCGCCTCACCTTTGCGGTCATGTCCAGCAACTGCTTGTGGACCACCGTGTGGCCCCTCACGAGCCCGTAGGCATAGGCTGCGGGACTGGCCCGGACGACGCCGTCGATCGCGTCCACGACGACGAAAGCGCGCCCGACGACGGACAGCACCTCAGCGGCTCCCTCCGGAAGCAGGGGTTCCGTGACGTCCAGGTCCACGATCTTCCGCTGCCGTTCACTCAGCCTGAACGCGAGCACGCCAAAGACGCCGCACGACAGGCCGACTAGACCTGCGATGACACCGATGAGCACTGGATCCACGGATCTAGCTTATGCGCTCGAAACACTGCAAAATATGGAACGGTCACCAAACCGCCCCGATTCAGCTAACGTTCACCTAAAGGTGCGCAATCGTTCATTGACCACTGCCATCCTTACTAGTTGGACCATAGTTAGCTGTGATGATTTTCGCGCCGTCAGAGGGGTGCGGAGGAGAATTCCAAGGAGAGGACGCCACCGTGCGCAAGGTTTTTCAGGAGGAGCTCATCCAGGTCGGTGAGGACCTCATCGAGATCTCAAAACTGGTCACTGAGGCGATCCAGAACGCGACTACTGCGTTCGAAGGTGCGGACGTCGATCTCGCCCAGGACGTCATTGCCGCCGATGCCCGGATCGATTTCCTGCAGAACGGCCTCGACGAGCGCGCCATCGACATCCTGGCACTCCAGGGTCCCGTGGCGAGCGATCTCCGGATGATTGTCGGCTCCCTGCGGATGAGCGCATCCCTGGAGCGCATGGGTGACCTCGCCCGGCACGTGGCCCAGCTGGCACGCTTGCGCTACCCGGCCACCGTCATCCCCGAGCAGCTGACGGCCACGTTCAAGGACATGGCCCGCCTCGACCTCGAAATCGTCCAGAAGGTCACCCTGCTCCTGGAGTCCCGCGACTTGGAAGTTGCCCGCGACATCCTCAAGCTCAACATCCGGGTGGACGATCTGCACTTGAGCGTCTTCAGGGCCATCGCGGATCCTGCCTGGGCAGAGACGGCCGCCACCACAGTCGACGTGGCCCTCGCGAGCCGCTACTTCGAACGCTTCGCCGACCACGGCGTCTCGGTTGCCCGCAAGGTGACCTACCTGGTCACCGGTGAATGGCAGCCTGAAGGCTTCTAGCCGGGCTCCACAGACAACGACGGCGGCCGGCCCACCTTGCGAGGTGGGCCGGCCGCCGTCGTTGTCTCACAAACCTATTTCTTGCCCTGGGCGGCTACAGCCTTGATCGACTCGGCCGCGGCCTCGGGGTCGAGGTAGGTTCCGCCGGGGTTGATCGGCTGGAAGTTCTCGTCCAGGTCGTAGACCAACGGGATGCCCGTGGGGATGTTGAGGCCCGCAATGTCCTCGTCGCTGATGCCATCGAGGTGCTTGACGAGGGCGCGGAGCGAGTTGCCGTGGGCGGTCACGAGTACGGTCTTGCCGGCCTTGAGGTCTTCCTTGATGTCGGATTCCCAGTACGGGAGGAGGCGCACGAGGACGTCCTTGAGGCACTCGGTGCGCGGGAGGGCGTCGCCGAGGTCCGCATATCGGGGATCGTGTGCCTGGGAGAACTCGCTGTCGTCGGAGAGCGGGGGCGGCGGGGTGTCGTAGCTGCGGCGCCACTCCATGAACTGCTCTTCACCGAACTCGGCGAGGGTCTGGGCCTTGTCCTTGCCCTGGAGCGCACCGTAGTGGCGCTCGTTGAGGCGCCAGTCACGCTTGACCGGGATCCAGCCGCGGTTGGCCTTGTCCAGGGAGATGTTCGCGGTGTTGATGGCCCGCTTGAGCAGGGACGTGTACAGGATGTCCGGGAGAACGTTGTTCTCGACCAGGAGCTCTCCACCGCGCGCTGCTTCCTCGCGGCCTTGGTCGTTCAGGTCGACGTCCACCCAGCCGGTGAACAGGTTCTTGGCGTTCCAGTCGCTGTGGCCGTGGCGCAGCAGAATCAGCTTGTAAGTCATGGTTTTCATCCTAAGCGATGAGGACCCGCCGTTGCCGGGCGTTACGGCAACGCAGGGTCACTTCGCGCCGGTGTTTGCTCCTCGGATGGGCCGTAAGTGACCCCGCGTTGGAGGATAAAGTGGGACGGTGGTGCAAAAAGCGGAGCGGGTGCAGGGAAGACGCGGCAAACCCGTCGGCAACATCACCCGAGGCACCACGAATCCCAACCGCATGCGCCGCCTCGACCGCTGGTTGGCTGGCCCGCAGGGATGGCGGCTGCGCTCCGCCGTCGACCCCTTGGTAGTGGACCTCGGCTACGGCGCTTCGCCGGCCACCGCCGTCGAACTCTTCGAAAGGCTCCGGGCCGTCCGCCCGGACGTCCGCGTGTGCGGGATCGAGATCGACCCCGAGCGCGTCCGGATCGCGAAATCCCTGGAAAGGCCCGGGCTCAGCTTCCACGTGGGCGGTTTCGAGGTTCCTGTTCCGGGCAATCCCGTGTTGGTGCGGGCCTTCAACGTGCTCCGCCAATACGAGGAATCGGATGTGCCCGGGATCTGGGCGCTCGTTCAGTCTCGGTTGGCTCCGCAGGGATTGTTCATCGACGGCACGTGTGACGAAATCGGCCGCAGGGTGACGTGGGTTGCCTTGGACCCGAACGGACCGTTGAGCCTGAGCCTGTCCATGCGGTTCGGCGGTTTCGAGCTGCCCTCCGACGTGGCCGAACGCCTCCCGAAGGCACTCATCCACCGCAATATCCCAGGGGAACGGATCCATGCTTTCCTGCTTGCCTTGGACCAGGCCTGGCTGGAGGCCGCACCTCTTGCGTCTTTTGGCAGCAGGCAGCGGTGGACCGCCATGTGCCAGTCAATGCGCGACGCCGGGTGGCCGCTTCAGGACGGAACGTCACGCTGGCGCTTGGGGGAACTTACCGTCGACTGGTCGGCGGTGGCTCCGGCCTGAGCTCACTGCTACCAGGGACCGTACGGCCCCTGGTTGCGGCCGCTGTTTCCGATTTCCTTCACGGCCGGACGCACGTCCGCCAGGTAGACACACGCCGAGGTCACGGCGGCGATTCCAAAGAGGCCCAGTCCACCGCCGCCGCTGAGGACGGAAATGCCACCGATCGCGGCTGCAATACCGGTGAGGGCGAGCCAGAAGGTCTTGGTCCGCTTGGATGCGGCTTCGAATGACGAGGGTTTGTGGCGCAGGCAATCCACCAGCGCCCACAGCTCCAAAGCGAAGGCAACCAGTCCCAGAATGACCCAAATCCCATTCTGGATGTATGAAATCAAAATTTTTCCGTCCACGCCCTCAAGCCTAGCCGTCAAGCGCCTTGAGTGCTTGCTCCAAGTCCGCCCAGAGGTCTTCTACGTTCTCGATCCCGACGCTCATCCTGACCAGGTTGTCCGGCACGCTGAGCGGCTCGGCAGTGTGCCGACGCCGGCGTTCGATCAGGGATTCGACCCCGCCCAGCGACGTCGCGGGGATCCACAACTGCAATGCGCGCACCAGCTGATCCGCTGCGTCGGCACCGCTGCGGGTTCCGTCTCCGGCCAGTTGGATACACAGGATGGAACCAAAGCCCTTCATTTGGGACTTGGCGCGCTCATGGCCGGGATCGTTGGGCAGGCCCGGGAAGCGCACGGACTCGACGCGCGGGTGGGTGCTCAGCCTCTCGGCCAGCGTTGCGGCAGAAGCCTGCGAGCGGTCGATCCGGAGTGCCAGCGTGCGCAGGCCGCGGAGCGCAAGCCAGGCCTCGAAGGGACCCGCGATGCCGCCGTGGATGATGCGGTGGTGCAGGAGTTCCGCGCGCAGCCCGGCATTCGAGGTCACCAAGGCGCCGAGTACGACGTCGGAGTGGCCGGCCAGGTATTTGGTCACCGAGTGCAGCACGACGTCGGAGCCCAGGCTGAGGGGCTGCTGAACCAGGGGCGTGGAGAAAGTGTTGTCCGTGACCACGATCGCGCCGGCCTCATGGGCTGCGGTGGCCAGTGCCCGGACATCGGCGATGCCGAGCATCGGGTTGGTGGGGCTTTCGATCCACAGCATGCTGGCGGGCTTTCCATCCGCGGGGGCGAGCTGAGCCTTGACGGCATCGGTGTCCGCGATGTCAACGGTCCGCAACTCAAGGATGCCCTTGGCCGCGAGTTCGGTGGCCATGACGAGCGACCCCGCGTAGCTGTGCGTGGGCATGACGAGCACGCCACCGGCGGGCACGAGCGACAACGCGGAGCCCACGGCAGCCAGGCCCGAGGCGTAGAGCAGACCGGGCAGATCGGCGCCTTCGAGCTGGGCCAGCGCTTCCTCGAACGGATCCCAGGTGGGGTTGGCGTAGCGTCCGTAGCCGCGGTCGCCGTCGCTCAGTGCTCCCGTGCCGAAATAGGTGGAGGACAGAACGATGGGCGGGTTGACGGGCTGGTCATGGCTTCGTTCGGGACGGCCTGCCGCCACCACCACAGTGTCAGGGGACAGATCTGCGGCATGTTCTCGGGAAAGACTCATTCCACCAGCCTACGGCGAGGGGTGCGGGCGCTGGAAAGGTGTTACGGGCGAACCGCTGCCGAGCGCCGGGGCGAGCGTCCCGCGCAGGTGGGCGTGCGCCGTCGTCGGGCACTGTCAGTGATCATCTGTACGCTTAGATCCGTGACTACGCAGCCCCTCAAGCAGGACCAGAGCCCCATGCCGGACCAGCGCCCGGGACTCTTCATCGCCTTCGAGGGCGGCGACGGGGCCGGCAAGTCCACGCAGGCCGCCCGCCTGGCCGAGTCGCTCGAGTCCCTCGGTTTGTCAGTACTGCGAACCCGCGAGCCCGGGGGCACGCCGATCGGCGAGAAACTGCGGTCCCTCGTCCTGGACCACGGCCACGGCGCGATCGATCCCCGCACCGAAGCCCTCATGTTCGCAGCCTCCCGGGCCGCCCATGCAAGCCAGGTCATCCGCCCGGCCTTGGCGCAGGGTTCAGTGGTCATCACGGACCGCTACATTGATTCCTCCGTGGCCTACCAGGGGGCCGGCAGGGACCTCGGAACCGTGGATGTCAGGCGGCTCAACGAATGGGCCACCGAAGGCCTTGAACCGGACCTGACGGTACTCCTCGACGTCCACCCGGGCGATGGCCGGGACCGCAGGACTGCCGGAGACGTTGCCGAGGACCGGCTCGAGTCGGAACCGGACGATTTCCACGCCCGCATCCGTGCGGCATTCCTCGAACTGGCAGGGGCCCGCCCCGACACGTACCTCGTGTTGCCCGCCAACGACGCCATCGAGGATCTCGCCGCGCAGATCCTCCGGCGCGTGCAGGACTTGCTCGGGAGCCGCACGTGACCGTGTGGGATGAGCTCCAGGGCCAGGCACCCGTCGTCGCGCAATTGCGGGCCGCCGCCCAAGGCGAAGGCCTCACGCACGCCTGGCTGTTCACCGGACCGCCGGGTTCAGGCCGCTCCAACGCGGCCAAGGCATTCGCGGCTGCCTTGAACTGCGAACAGGACGACGTGGCACTCCGAGGCTGCGGCGAATGCGCATCGTGCCGGACCATCCTCGGCGAGACCCACTCCGACGTGACCTTTGTCCGCACGGAGAAGGTCACCATCACCATCGAGGAAGCCCGACAGTTGGTGTCCAAAGCGGGCGACCGGCCGGCGTCGGGCCGTTGGCGCATCATTGTGGTGGAGGACGCGGACCGCATGGCCGAGCGCACCACCAACGTCCTTCTCAAGGCCATCGAGGAGCCCACGCCCCGGACCATCTGGATGCTGTGCGCGCCGTCGCCCGCCGATGTGCTGGTCACCATCCGCTCGCGTTGCCGCCCGGTGAGCCTCCGGATTCCGCCGGCTGCCGACGTCGCCGCCCTGCTGGTGAGCCGCGACGGCGTCGATCCCGCCCTTGCGGACCGGGCCGCCCGGGCTGCCCAAAGCCACATCGGCATTGCGCGTCGGCTGGCCCGCGACCCGGAGGCGAGGGAGCGCCGGATGGAGACGGTCCGCTTCCCGCTGGGCCTGCGGGGCGTCACTGCCGCCGTGATGATGGCCGAAAAGCTGGTCAAGATCGCGAGCGATGAGGCCAACAGCTCCAACGACGAACGCGACGCCGCCGAGAAGGTGGCCCTGCTCGCGAGCCTGGGCGCTCCGGAGTCGGGCACCCTGCCTCCGTCGATGCGCAGCCAGGTGAAGCAGCTTGAAGACGACCAGAAACGGCGCGCCAAGCGATCCATCACGGATTCCCTCGACCGCACGCTGACCGATCTGCTGTCCTTCTACAGGGACGTCCTGGTCATCCAGATGGGAAACGCCGTGGAGTTGGTCAACGTTGAACTCAGGAGCGAGCTGGAAGCCTATGCGGCAAACTCCACGCCCGAAATCACTTTGGCGCGCATGGATGCCATCAACAAGGCGCGTGTGCGGATCACCACCACCAACGTGGCACCCCTGTTGGCCGTCGAGTCCATGGCGAGCAGCCTGATTCAGCAATAGCCGGATAGTTTAGAAGTACAACACGCTTCCCCAGCCTGAGGAGAAACGCATGACCCCCGCACGACGCCGGACCGCCGGGTCCAGTTCCAGGACCCGGTTCCCATCACTGCGGCGGGCGGCAGCGGCAGTCGCTGCCACGGTCTCCGCCAGCCTGCTGCTGAGTGGCTGCGTGTTCTCCGTGCCGGTGCCCAACGACGGCGCGAGCAACGGGTCGGGCAGCACCGCCGACTCGTCCATCGCAGCCGCGGCGCCGGCAGGACTGGAGAGTTTCTACTCCCAGAAAGTGGACTGGACGTCCTGCGAGCAGGGATTCCAGTGCGCCAACATCAAAGTGCCGGTGGACTATGCCAAACCCGACGGTGACAGCATCTCCATCGCGGCGATTCGGCTCCCGGCCCAGGGCACGAAGAAGGGTTCGCTGCTGGTCAATCCCGGCGGCCCCGGCGCGTCTGGCTATGACTTCGTCAGGGACGCGGGGAAGACGCACTTCACCAGCAAGCTCCGGTCCAGCTTCGACCTGGTGGGCTTCGATCCCCGCGGCGTCAAGCGCTCGGCGCCGGTGACGTGCCTCAGCGATGCCGAGCGTGACGCTTCCCGCGAGAAGGTCTACAACTATGACACCGACCAAGGCCTCGCGGCGGCACTTGCCGACACCAAGGCCATCAATGCCAAGTGCGTGGAAAAATCCGGCCCCGCCCTGGCACATATCGACACCGCCAGCTCTGCCAAGGACATGGACATCCTCCGCGCAGTGCTGAACGACGCAAAATTGAACTACCTTGGCTTCTCCTACGGAACTTCGCTTGGCGCCACCTATGCGTCCTTGTTCCCGAACAACGTCGGCAAGCTTGCTTTGGATGGCGCAGTGGATCCTGCCCTCAACAACGAGGACCTCACTGCGGGGCAGGCAGAGTCATTCGAAAAGGAGCTCCACACTTATGTGGCGGATTGCCAAGCAAAGCCCGGCTGCCCCATGACAGGCAGCGTCGACGATGGTGTGCAGCAAATCCGGGACCTCATTGCCGACGTCGAGCAGAATCCCAAGCGAGCCAAGGACGGCCGGCTGGTGACGGGAGCCGCGTTTGTCAGCGGCATTTTCACCCCGCTTTATGACAACGAATCGTGGCCTGTCCTGACCCAGGCGCTCGTGGCCGCGTTCAAGGGCGATGTGTCGCTCATGCTCCGGATTGCCGACTTTGGCGCGGACCGGGACCCGAACGGCACCTACACCTCGAACACCCAGTTCGCGTTCAACGCGATCAACTGCCTTGACTACCCCATGGTCACGGATACGCCCGGGATGCGTTCCGAGGAAGCCCGGCTGAAGCAGCTCTCCCCCACCTTCGGGTACTACTTCGCCTATGGCGGCATCAACTGCAAGGACTGGCCCTATAAGCCCGTGCACACGCCGGCTCCCGTCAAGTACACCGGCTCCGCTCCGGTCGTGGTTATCGGCACCACCGGGGATCCGGCAACACCGGTGGCCTGGGCTGGTTCACTGCGGAAGCAGCTCGGCAACGCTTCCCTGGTGACGTGGAAGGGCGAAGGCCACACCGCCTACGGCCGCTCCAACCAGTGCGTGTCCGACGCCGTGGACAACTACTTCGTGGACGGAAAGGTGCCTTCGGACGGGACCATGTGCTGAGCCCGGCCGTTTTGGCCGGCCGCCAGTTCTGACCATTTTTGGAGCCGGGTTGAGCTGACCCGGGCAGTTGAACGTGTCACGCCGCGTGGGAACTCCACGGTTATGTCGCCACGTGCAACCGCGCATTCAACCATGACCAACGCTTCGACTGCCGGCCGGCATCGCAACGCATGCACGCGGACATCGGCAAGAGCTGCCACGCTCCACCTCCAGCGCAATTGCGCGGGCCTAGCAGCGTGGTGGCGGATTGACGGCATCCACGCCGCTGAGACCGGGCCAAAACCGGTGGATTGTTGAGGGGCAGGCGTTAGAGCCGTGCCCCGCGGGGCTCAAGCAGCGCTGGAAGGTCCTTGACCGACGGCACGACGGCGGTGGCGCCGGCCGCGCGCAAGGCCGCCTCTGAGTGGAAGCCGGTGAGCACGCCCACCACGGCGGACGCACCGGAACGAACACCGGAGAGCATGTCCGAGCTCGTGTCGCCCACGACGACGACCTCGCGGACATCATCGAGGTCAAGGGCAAGCACGGCGGTAAGGATCATGTCCGGGTAAGGGCGACCGCGTCCGGCGTCGGCGGGGCACAGGCTGAGATCTGCCTTCCCCATCCAGCCCAGGGACTCAAGCACCATGTTCTGGGTGTGCCGCCCGAATCCCGTAGCCAGGCACACTTTCACGCCGGAGTCCCGTAACCAGTCGATGGTTTCCTCGGCGCCCGGAATAGCCCGGACACCGCCGTCGGCAATCAGATCGTCGTAGGCGCGTTCGAACGCTTTGTTGGCGCTCTCGGCCCGTTGGGCTTCGTCAAAAAGGTGGCTGAAAACGGTCAACTTCGAAAAGCCCATGGTGTCCCGGGCGTAGCCGAGCATGCTTTCGAAGCGGGTCGAACCGGGCTCGACGCCGGTCTCCTGCAGTGCGCGGGACATCGCACGTTCCGTAAGACCATCGTCCGTGATCGTGGTGCCCACCATGTCCAAGACAGCAAGCCGGAGCCGCTGCGCACGATGTGCCCCGGCGTCGTCCGTGTTGATCCTCTTGCCGCTGTCCATGCTCATGGCGCCCCTTCGCTGGTTGATGGCCGAAATCGTGCGGCCACGTTAGTCCGCCCAGCTTGCCCCCGGTCCGCGACGGCGGCCTGAACCCGGCGCGACGAGCGGGTGAATTCCGCAACAACGGCGCCACGGGAGCCCTGCCCGGTGCTGTTTTGACCCGGACGAGGTGACTCTATTACAGTTGTATCTTGCGTGATTCAGCCGGTACCCGGACGATAACGCGGTGCTTCCTTAGCTCAGTCGGTAGAGCGTTTCACTCGTAATGAAAAGGTCATCAGTTCGATTCTGATAGGAAGCTCGAAAAGCCCCGCCATTCCACTGGATTGGCGGGGCTTCCTTTTTCGTTCCAAAATTCACGGCGCTCCTGCCGGAAGTCCATCCGGCCAGAAAATACCAAGGCGTCCCGCTGACCGGGATGATCCTGATGGCGTCGTGATTGGTGAACCAAGTGCTGACGCGCTCGATCCTGTTGACTTCGGCCCGTTGCAGGGTCCATGGCCCGATGAACCTTGCCAAGCCGTATGCGACGCTGAAGGTGGGAGCTACCGGGTGGGGCTGAGCACCAGCATTCTGTACCCACTGCTGACGGAAAGGCCGCCCCAAATGGTGCCTTTGGAGCGCACGGTCCCTCCGCCGTCGAAATGTTCCTCCTCAAGAAACACCTCGGGCGCGGGCCGTTCCTTCCTGAGGGTACTGACGGCCATGGCAACGCCGACCAGCGCAAGAAGGGCGAAGCCGTCGTTCTGCATAGTCGCTTAGAAGCCCGTCCGGTTTGGCCTCATGTTTCATGTCTCCCATCAAGGCTCCGACACACCGGGACCCTGGAGGCAAGCTTGCGCGCCATATCGTGGGCTCGGCTAACGTCATCCAGGTGAAAGGACAAACCTCTTGAGCAGTGTTCCTCCGCCTCCCGAAAAGCGCTGGCCGTCCGGCGGGCCAGAGACCGCGGGTTGCGTGGACGCGGGCTCGCCATCGCGGGGATGATCATCGGTATCGCCGATTTTGCGTTCTACCTCGTCGCCCGGTACCTCCTTAACCCCTAATGCACAGCGGTCGAGGTGAGACCCGAGGCGAGTAGGCTGCGCGGCGCGTCGGGCGCTGCGAAGTTCAGGCAACAGGATAGAAAAGATGGGCGGGAACTACCATCTTCCGCCCGTCTGTACCCGTTTCCAGGGACAGTCTTCCGAGCCGCCGAACACATGAGGGTCATGAACTTCCGCAAACACTTCGCCCTGCCCGCCGCGTTCCTCTTTGCCGCATTTGCCCTCACCGGATGCCAGCAGGGATCCGGTCCCGCCACAGAAGCGATGTCGCCAGCAACTCCCCAGGCAATCGCGGCCGCTCCCGGGGGAGCATCCTCAGGTGCGTCGGCCGCAGCCGTGAAGTCCATCCACTCCCCCCGCATCGTCGCCACCGACGAACAGCTTAGTGCCGGACAGTGCTCCGCCAAGGTCGTCGATGCCGCCACCGGCGAGTACCTGCCGGACCCGGCCTGCACTCCTGGCGCCGCAGATCCAGCGGTCACTCAGGACAACATCGACTCGACCATCTGCACGAGCGGCTACACGGCCACGGTTCGCCCGCCCGCTTCGAACACGGACAAGGTGAAGGCCGAGAGCCTGAGCGAATACGGCCAGACCGCCGTCAAGACCACGGAATACGACCATCTCATCAGTCTTGAGCTTGGCGGCACCAACTCCGTATCGAATCTGTGGCCTGAGCCGAACAAGGCGAGCGCAACGGGCACCACGAACCCGAAAGACGCGGTGGAGAACGCCCTGCACAAGGCCGTATGCACTCACAAGGTCACCCTGTCGGCTGCCCAGAAGGCGATCGCCCACAACTGGGTCACCGCGGTCAAAGACCTCGGTTTGTAGCAGCGCGAAGCGCTGGCTCCGACGAGTAGGGTCGTCAGCCGGGGTATAGTCGCCCCATGCTCTCCACGCGTCGATTTACTTGCCCCCGACCGGTTTCCGGTCGCGAGGGCTCTCAGGCGCGCGCCTAGGTCCTGGCGCCGGATGTGAGTCGGGGGGTGGAACCCGCCACTCACATCCGAACATAAGGACCAGTAATGCCCGCTTATCTCGGCCCCTCCGAACTCAACGATGCTTTGACTATCCGGGACCTCTCAAATCCGGACGCCGGGCCCCATGCAATGCAGACACTCTTGCAAGGTGTCATCGACGCGCTCGGCAGCAAGTGGGGCGTGCCCGAACAGATCATTCGGCACAGCCCGCTGGTGAGCGTGACCGACAACTATGACCGCCTGGGGTTCAGCGAATCGGATGTCACGCGGGATCAAAGATACTCCCGCTACGTCAGCCCTACGGTGATGCTCCGCAGCCATACCTCCGCTTCCATCCCGTCCCTGCTGCGGGCACTGGATTCAGACCAATCCATCGACGAGCTCTGGGCCATCCCCGGTCTTGTCTACCGGCGCGATTCCATCGACCGCACCCACGTCGGTACCCCGCACCAGGTCGACTTGTGGCGCATCAGCTCCCGGCAAGCCCTCGACGCCGGTGATCTCCAGGAAATGCTTTCTTCCCTCGCGCAGGCGGTCCTTCCGGGAGCACAATGGCGCGCAGTTCCGGCAGTTCACCCCTACACCACGGCGGGCTTGCAGCTCGATGTTCTCATGGAAGGAGAATGGCTCGAACTCGCGGAATGCGGACTCATGGCCCCGCATCTGTTCGCCGAGGCCGGCCTGAATCCCGCAAAGTGGTCGGGACTGGCTCTAGGGATGGGCTTGGACCGTGCACTGATGCTCCGCAAAGGCATCCCCGACATCAGGTTGCTCAGATCCACGGACAAAAGAATCGAACAGCAGATGCTGGACCTGTCCCAATGGAAACCGGTCTCCCAGATGCCTTCCATCCGCAGGGACATTTCCATCGTCGTCCCCGCGGGTTTGGACGCCGAAGTTCTCGGAGACCGGGTACGGACATCCTTGGGCGAGCAAGCCGAAGATCTGGAAAGCGTCGAACTCCTGGCGCTGAGTTCATGGGGAGAGCTCCCGGCGGCAGCGCGGGAACGGCTCCGCATCTGCGACGGACAAGCCAACGCGCTCATACGTTTGGTGCTGCGCCCCCTCGCCCGGACCATGACGGATTCACAGGCCAACCAGATCCGGAACGCGGTTTACCTAGCCCTCCACGAAGGGCCGGTCAAGGTGCTCATCGCGGGATAGGACATGCGCGGCTTTCCCCAGATGATGGAGGGCGCCGCGGGACATGCCGGCAAAGGGCCCGATCGGGACCTCCATCCCGCGACGCTCCACCAAGGGGTTCCCGCTGGATCGATCAGCCCGGCGGGCCACGATGCGGTGTTCTTGGCGGCGGAGCAAATCATGATCGGAGTATCTACGGATTCGACGACTGTGGTCCTGTCCCGTCTTGATAGGCACCGTTCTTGACCACGCATCCGGCGGCAGCCGCAGGACTCATAGAACGGCGCCAACCACTAGGACCCCGACCGGGCCCACGTCGAACACGACCCGAAGGTCCTCCACGGTTCGCCGAGGAAGATGAGTGTGTGCCTGACAACCCGGATCGCCGCCTGCATTTCCCTGGCGGAGCTTAAACCGCTTCGTTCTGACCTGAATCAGCGAGGGTCACTCCGGCCACCGACCAGTTCTCTCGCGGGACTTCGTGGAGGACGACGCGGATGGTGTCCGGCCGGATCCCCATGACGTCGGCGTAGGTCGCAGTCAGCGCTGCCAGCAGCTCTCGCTTCTTCTCGGTAGATGCCGGCGAAGCGTTCAAAACCTGGATCAGGGGCATCAGACGATTCTGCCACGGCCCATGAGGTTGTGCGTTTGGCTTCCACGGTTCCTCCCTTTGTTGACGGGCGACCGCCGGATGAACACGCCACAGTTTCATGCCCGGCAACTCATTCGGACTTGAAATCCAAACCCGAAGCATGCTTAGTATGTAACAACGGCCGTATCGATCGGCTGCCGAACCAGAGGAGGAGACACCATGGGACTAGGCGACAAGATTGAGAACGCTGCCGAGAAGGCTGGCGGCAAGGGCAAGGAAGCTGCCGGCAACGCCACGGGCAATGAAAACCTGAAGGCGGAAGGCCAGGCCGACCAGGCCAAGGGCGATTTGAAGCAGGCCGGCGAAAAGGTCAAGGACGCCTTCAAGAAGGACTGATCCGACCGTCTGGCGAAGGGCGCATTCCATCGGGGTGCGCCCTTCGCCGTGCCGGTACCTGATTCCAGACGTGTTCCCGCGGGAACACACCGCAGACATAGTAATCATGGACGCCGGGCAACCTCACCGGTAGTGTGATCACACCCGAATGGTGCTCATCCGGGATGGTGCTCATCCGGGACTGCGTCAATGGAGTCGCAGCGAAATCACATCTGGGGGATTTGATGACAACGCTGGTTCAGTCGGAGGGCGAATTACGCCCCGACGCAGAGGCCAACACCGTTTCCGATGCGAAGGGCGGGGCCTGGCTCAGCTCGGAACATGAAAATGTCAGGATTGAGGACTCGGGTGAGGGGATCCTCCGGATCATCTTGCGCCCCGGAGGCCGGATCACGGCAGAGGACGGAGCCCTTGTCAAGGAGCGATACCTGGCTCTGACGGGCGGAATGGGCGCCGCTGTACTGCTTCAGGTCATCGGCGTCGAGTACGTCAGCCGCGACGCCGTCAGATTTTTCAGCGAAGCAGCCACCATCACGGCCTTCGCGATTCTGGGCAGCACGCCCGTGGACCGTGTCATCGCCCACGGTAGGCACGGGCTCCCCGCACCGCAGTGCCCCACCCAGTATTTCTCCGATGAACAAGAAGCCTTGGGGTGGTTGCGCGAACTGCGTGCTGGCGCCGCAGAGAGCGGCACCAGCACGGCAGCCAAGCAGACTTAGGCGCGGCCCGTGTGGACGACGAGGTCGTCATACTTGCCGGCCAGGACGTCTTCGAAGTACACCGCCGAGCCGAGAGTTGCCGACACATAAAGGGCCCGCACGGTAGCGAGTGCCGCGGTTGCTTCCTCGACGCCAACCCGCGGATTCTTTCCGGAACGGATGGCTTCCACGACGTCGGCATACTGCTTTTGGTGCGCGGTCTGCAGATCGTCTGATCCGTCCGTATTGGCTGCCGCATCATGCGCCCCGACCTCAAGTTCGGCCTGGTTCCCGGCCCCGGCCATGCCGTAGGAAGATTCTCCTTCCGCGGGAGCATTGTCAGCGGCATGGAAGTACTGCAGCCGATCATTGTCGACGACCGCCGAGCCCCTCTCGCCGTGGACCTGGATCCGGGCGGTGAGACCGGGATAGGCCGCGGTGGTGCAGTGGATCACTGCCAAAGCGCCGGAGGCGAATCGGACCGTCGCAACGGCAGTGTCCTCCACTTCGATGCGCTCATGGGCGAGCAGCGCAGTGTGGGCCTGAATCTGGACGGGGGTTCCCAGGAACCAAAGAAGCAGATCCACGCTGTGGACGCCTTGATTCATGACCGCGCCGCCGCCGTCGAGCTCCCAAGTGCCCCGCCACTGGCCGGAGTCATAGTAGTTCTGGCCCCGCCACCAAGCCAGCGAAGCCACTCCCGAGGTGATCCTGCCGAAGCGTCCGGACCGGACCGCCCGGGCCACCGCGACGCTCGCCGGATCGAAGCGGTGCTGGCTGATCACCGAGACGACCTGCCCTGTCGCGGCGGCCGCCGCATCTGCAACGCGCCGGGCGCTCGGCAAATCCACGTCGATGGGCTTTTCGATGATGACATGCTTGCCGGTATTCAGGGCTTCGACGGCCAGGTCCGCGTGCAGGCCGCTTGGCGTGCAGACAGCGACAAGATCGATGTCCGCGCCCTTCAGTGCGGCCGCCAGCGACGAGTACGTTGCGGGACGAGGGTTGTGCAGCTCACTCTCGACCGTGTCTGCCAGCGCGGTCGCGGCCGGCTCAAGCGGGTCAACGAGGGCGACGAGTTCCAGGTCATCATTCGCGGTGATGAGCTTGGCATGCTGACGGCCGATGACTCCGCAGCCGACGACGGCGGTGCGCAGCCGCCGCTTGGGCGTGGTTGCTGTGTTCGCGAGGGTCATTTGGTGGTAACTCCGGCTTCTTCGAGGAGGCGGTTGAAAGAGCGGCCGGCAACTCCGAACGCTGCCGGTCCCGAGAATCCTCCGAGGTGGTGGGTGTTGGCCAGGTGGGGCTCCAGGGAAGCGAAGCCTTCGAAACCGTCTTCCTTCAAAGCGTTGATGGTTTCGCGAAGTTGGCCGTCGCCATCCCCCGCCGGCATCACCAGGCTGTCATCGGCACGGGCATCCTTGACCTGGAGATATTCCAGGTAGGGGCGGAGCATGTCGTAGGCCTCGCTGAAGGGCTTGACGCCCACCTGGACGAAGTTCGCGGCGTCCCAGGCAATCCGCAGCACCGGGGAATTAACAGTCGTGATGATGTCCAGGACGCGTTCAGGCGTGTCGCCGTAGATGTCCTTTTCATTTTCATGCAGGAGTACCACGTCGTGCGCCTGGGCCTCTGCGGCCAAGGCTCGCATGCGGATCATGACGGCGTCGCGGATGTCTTCGGCGCTGAGGCCTTCGGCCCGATAGAACGAGAAGATCCGGATGTAACGGGTGCCCAGGACCTTCGCGGCCCGAATGGCCGCGTGGAGGCGATCCACTTCGAATGCGACAGGTGTGGTGATGTCCACTTTGCCGATGGGAGAGGCGATGGCCGACACACCCATGTTCTGCTCGCGCAGTATCTGGTCCAGCCGGGCGAGGTCCTTTTCGGACAGCTCCACGATATTGGTGCCCCACGCGCTGCGGACCTCGATGTGGTTGGCGCCCAAGGCCTGCAGAACTGCAATCTGGATCAGCGGGTCAGGACTTATTTCGTCGCCGAATCCAGACAGTGTCCACTGGGTTTGCTTGACGGTCACGTCGTTTTCTCCTTGAAGTAATACATGGTTGGCAGCCGGCGTGGCTGGCCTATTTGACACCGCCGGCAGTCAGGCCGCCGACGAGGAATCGTTGGAAAATGAGATAGAGGATGACCACAGGTGCGGCACAGACCAAGGATGCGGCCATCATCTGGCCGTACAGGGGCAGCGCCCCACCTTCCGAGGAGGACCCGAAGATCTGCAGCACTACCGCTACGGTCTGGGTATTCGGACGGGTCAGGACCGAAGCGAACATGACGTCATTCCAGCCAAGCAGAAAGGAAAAGACGCCGGCGACCACGAGCCCGGGCCAGCTCAGGGGGAAGATGATCCGGAAGAGAACCCCCATCGAGGAAGATCCGTCGATACGGGCTGCCTCCTCCAGTTCCTTGGGCAAGCCCCGCAGATACGTGACCATGACCCAGATGGAAAACGGCAGGGCAAACGTCAAGTACGCCAGGAACAGGCCCCAGTAGGTACCGATGACGGTGATTCCCAGATAGTTGCCCGCCGAGGCGAAGAGAACAAACACCGGAAGCAGCAAAAGACCGCCCGGAACGCTTTGCAGGCCGATGAGCCCCCGGAGAATGCTTAGGCGGCCCCTGAATTCGAACCGGACCAGCACGTAAGCGGTGATGATGCCCAGTAATGAGGAAACCACCGCAACCTCACCGGCGATCATGACGCTGTTGATCAGGCCAGTGCCCAAGGGCAGGGTGCTCCAGATCTTCGTGTAGTTGGCGAGGGTGAATTCGGTGGGGAAGAATGCCCCCCGTGCCACTTCCACATCGGAGTTCATCGAGGAAAACACGATGTAGAGCAACGGAATCGCGACCATGGCGCACAGCACGATGGTGCCTCCGACCAGCAGCGGGGTCGGGAGCAGACGGTATACCGCGGCAGTCTGCCGTCCGGTCTTGCGGGGCGCGCTTCCAGTGCGAAGCGGGCTGGAGGCCTCCAGCGGGACCTCCATGACGACGTCGGGCGTTTTGTTGCTCATTTCTTGCCTCCCGCGTCCGCGCCGGTGTCGAGCCGAACGGCTTTCAAGTAGAAGTAGAGCGGTATGGCGATCAGCAGTAGCGAGATCAGTGCCATCGCTGCTCCCATGCCGAACCGCAGGCTGGTGAAACTCATGCTGTAGACAAGGGTCGGCAGTATTTGCACGTCGAAGGGAGCCGGGACGCCGAACAACAAGAAGGCCAGCGAAAAGTTGTTCATGTGGTGGAGTGTCGCGATAAGGCACGCCAAGGCGACCGGCCCGCGCAAATACGGGAAGATCACGTAGCGCAGCTTCGTCCACCACAAGGCGCCATCGATGGCCGCTGCCTCGTGGACTTCCTGGTCCACGGATTGCAAGCCTGAAAGTGCCATCAGATAGATGAACGGCCACGCCGCCCATACCTCGACCAGGATCAGGACCCAGAAGCTGGCCGGACCGGTGAGCCATTGACCGGCAGGCAGGCCGAACGCGGTCAGCACCTTGTTGACGATGCCGTCGTGTTGGAGCATGGTGCGCCAAAAGCTTCCCACGACGAACGATGGAAGGACGTAGGGAATAAGGAACATCGAGCGCACCAAGGACCTGCCGCGATAGGCATTCTGGGTCGCCAGTGCAGCGTAGATGCCGATCGGTACCGTGATGACGGTGGCGATCAAGGAGAAACCGATGCTGTTGCCGAAGGCATGGACCAAGTCAGTGGACGTGAACGCTTCGACGAAGTTTTTCAATCCTACGAAGGGGGCACTGATCCATTTCCGGATCGTGTACTGATCCAGTTGCAGCATCGCGATGTAGATGCCCAGGATCAGGGGGACGACGATTATCAGGCCGATCAGGAGGGCACCAGGGGTGAGCATCCATAGTGGCCGGTTTCGTTCGCTCACAGTCCGCCGGCGCTTGGCGGGCGGTTGCCCGCCAAGCTCCGGGGCGCGCCGCAAGGCGGCGGCTTTTTTCACCGTGGTGCTCACTGGTTTGCCGACGCCCTGTCGAGGGAGGCCTGGGAGTCCTTCTGGGCCTTGGCCAGCGCAGCCTTGAGGTTGGCCTCATTGAAGCTGCCATTGCCAAGATCGGGGCGGGACTGAACCACGACGTTGGTCATCGCCAGTTGGATGTCGCCCCACGCGCCGGTGAACGGTGTGGTCTTGGACTTGGACGCTGAATCAATGATCGGCGCCAGCGAAGGATCCGCATCCTGGACCTTCTTTGCGGCCGCAGCGTTGGTGGGAAGATCTCCGAACAGTTTGTTGTAGTTGACCTGCTCGTCTTCACTGGTGAGCAGCTTGATGTAAGCAGCCGCGAGGTCCTGGTTCTGCGAGTATTTGGCAATCACCAGGTTGTCGCCGGAAATGATGGAGCTGACCGGCTGGCCACCGGACGGCGCGGAAGTCTGTCCCGGCGGCACGGTCGGCATCACGGCGTAGGCGTATTTACCCTTCACGGCGGAGGCATCGAAAGTGACCTTTGTTGATGCGGTGGTCATCAACATCATGGCGGACTTGCCCGCGGCGAAGTCAGCGGCAGCCTGGGTATCGTTCCAACCGACGGCGGCCGGGTTGACCACCTTGTCCTTGGTGAGCCAACCGAAGTACGTTTCGTAAGCCTGGAGCACGGTGGGGTCATCGATGCGGGCAGTCTTTCCGTCCACCAAGGGGTTGCCCGACTGGTTGGCCATGGCCCAGGCAAACTTCCACGGCGTGTAGTTGTCCGCGTATCCGGTCGCGAACCCGTAGGTGGATCCGGTGGTCAGCTTCTTGGCCTGGTCCAGCAGACCGTCCCAGGTGTTAGCAGGCTTGTCCAGCCCGGCCTTCTTGAACATTTCGGTGTTGTAGGCCAGAACGTAGGGCCTGGAGGTAAACGGGACGCCCACTTCATTCTGGGTGTCCGGCCCTGAAATTCCCAACGTCGCGGGAACGAAGCGGTCGCGGCCGCCTACCTTGTTCCACATATTCGAGTCGAACTTGACGAAGGCGTCTGTTGAGTACGCGGTCGGGGTGAAGGTGGTACCCACTGCGTAGACGTCCGGGCCCTGGCCTGCGACCACAGAGGTCTGGATCTTCGAGAGCTCATCGTTGGCGCTGGCGAACGTCTCGAATTTCAGGTCGGCGCCGGTCTGCTTCTTGAATGCATCGGCTATGTGGGCCTGCCAGGCCTTGAACTGATCGGACTTGTTGGTGTTGGCACCGACCAGGACATCCAGGGTCTTGCCTTGGCCGTTGGGGGCGCCCCCGCTCGCGCTCGACGAGCCGTTGTCGGCACCGCAACCGGTTACCCCTAGTGCTCCCAGCGAAACGAGAACGACCGCGCCAATAAGTCGCGTCCTTGAGTTGTTCATGTCTTTCTTATGCTCCTCGTTGAGTCGCCCCGAAATCCTCGGGGGAACCGGCCACACAGACCGGATGTTAGCTGGAACACTATGACAGTTGCTGCAACAAGTGCAACGGTTGCCAAAAATTGCCGTCGTTGCTTTTGGGGATTGGCCTGTCACAGATGGGAAGGGACATCCCTGATGAGGGAAGATGGACTCTCAGAACGCATTGCGGGGCCGCGAGGGGGCAGCACTATGAGCATTAGCGAGGCCAGCATTGGAACCGGCGCGCTGGGGCGGGGTCCGACTATCAGGGACGTCGCCGCTCTCAGCGGTGTAGCGGCGTCCACAGTCTCGCGGGCTTTATCTCAGCCGCACCGCGTCAACCAAGCCACCAGGGAACGCATCGAAGCGGCTGCCCGCGAACTGGGATACGTGCCGTCCGCATATCCCCGCAGCACCGCCCCGGGAAGGTCCGGAGCCGTCGCCGTCCTGGTTCCGGACATCACAAACCCGTTCTTTTTTGACTTCATCCGCAGCACACAGCATCAGCTCAAGACTGCCGGCTATACCCAGCTGCTTGTCGACACCGAAGAGGATGTCGAACTGGAAGCAAACTACCTGGACGAGTTCCGGAGCTCCGCGGTCGGCTTCCTTCTTCCCGCGACCCGCCTCAGCGACGATCAGCTCATCAGCGCGGCCGCCAAATCCCCTTTGGTGACGTTGAACCGCAGCACACCGGGCGTACCGAGCGTGATCATTGATACCCCTTCAGGGGTCCAGCAGGCCATGGAGCATCTGTTTTCACTCGGCCACAGGGATATTGCCTATCTCGCAGGGCCGCCGAACTCCTGGTCGGACGGCCGGCGGTGGGAGGCCCTGCAGGAGCGATCCGAGTTGTTGGGTATCACCATCCGGCGCCTTGGCCCGTATCACCCGAGTACCCGGTCCGGGGCTGCCGCCGCTGACACCCTGCTCAACAGCGGGGCGACTGCCTGCATCGCGTTCAACGACTTGGTTGCCATCGGCGTCCTCGTCCGGCTGAGGGAACGCGGCATCGACGTACCCGATGAAATGAGCGTGGTCGGGTGCGATGACATCTTCGGAGCTGATTTCTGCCAACCGCCCCTGACAACCCTCACGGCCCCGATCGAACAAGCCGGACGGGTCGCAACGGACATGCTCGTCAGCAGGCTTCGACCGGGCCGGTCCCAGATGCGCGTGAAAGTCGAACTCCCCACCCATCTGACGATCCGGGCATCCACGGGCCCACCCCTCCGCCCCGCGAGGTGAACCAGCAACGCGGAGTCACTTACGGCCCATCTGGTGCCACTGAATGGGCCGCAAGTCCCCGCGTCGCCAGCCGTGCTTATGCTCCGCGATACCCGAGGCCCGCCTGGCGGCATGCTCCCAACGATCGTTTGACCCTGCCATGAGATCGTCAATCCCGCTCATCGCGTGCTTCCCCTGGGTTCAGCACTTTCCTGAGGAATGGCCTTGAAGCTCGCCAATCACCCCGAACACCCTACGATCAACAGCCCACGTAGCAGTTATGACAAGAAAACCCCGCACCTGTCAGGTGCGGGGTTTTCCCGTGGAGAAACTACGCGAAGTCCGAGACTGCGGGATCCGGTCCGATGCGGCCTTCGGCACCGCGGTCCAGGCCGTTGATGGCCTCGATGTCGGCCTCATCCAAAGTCACGCCAAGTGCTGCGAAGTTTTCCTGGATCCGGGACTCGGTCACGGACTTGGGGATCACGACGTTGCCGATCGCCAGGTGCCAAGCGATGACCACCTGTGCCGGGGTGGCCCCGTGCCTGGCAGCGATCTGGGCGATGGTGGCGTTCTCAAGGAGCTCGCCGCCTTGGCCCAAAGGCGACCACGCCTGGGTCAAAATGCCCCGGGCAGCAGCGAACTCGCGGAGTTCCGACTGGTTGAAGAACGGGTGCAGCTCGATCTGGTGGATGGCCGGAACAACGCCGGTTTCCTCGATCAGGCGCTGCAGGCCCTCCTTGCTGAAGTTCGAGACACCGATCGACTTGATGCGTCCGCGCTTCTGGAGCTCGATGAGGGCCTTCCAGGTGTCCACGAACTTGTCCTGCTTGGGCTGCATCCAGTGGATCAGGTACAGGTCAAGGGTTTCCAAGCCGAGGCGGTTCATGGACTCTTCGAAAGCCGCAAGAGTGGACTCGTAGCCCTGGTCCGCGTTCCACAGCTTGGTGGTGATGAAGATTTCCTCGGGCTTGAGGCCGGAGGATGCGATGGCACGTCCCACGCCTGCCTCGTTGCCGTAGATCTTGGCGGTATCGATGTGGCGGTAGCCGGCGTCGAATGCCTGTCGCACCACCTTTTCGGCTACATCGTCCTCAACCTGCCACACCCCGTAGCCGAGCTGGGGAATGGAGTTGCCGTCGTTAAAAGTAAGGTTCGGTGACGAAGTCATGGCTTCCATCCTGCCAGCGCGCACCTGCAGTGGCTACGGATTCCGCGCCTCTAAGCTAGGCGCTTAATAGTTGCCATGTGGGAATAGACGCGCCTGCAGCTACTTTGCCGGCAGGGGTTACGAGCCGGCTTCGGCCCTCAGCAGTCGTTCGGCTTCCTCGACGTGCTCGTAAACGGCTTCGGCGCGTCGTCGCACCGACGCCGCTCCTACCGGGACGGGTCCGACGGCGAGACGCAGCATCGCGGCGGCCTCCGCCGTCGTGGCAAGTGAGTTCCCGGCCTTGGACAAGGCCCGATGGACGCCGGCGAGCGATCCCGGAATATCCAGCCCGTCGCTGGGCGAACGGAGCTGGGCCTCCACGCAGACCGCACGTACCCGGGACGACAAGTCCGCGAGTTCGTTGGCAATGACTACGAGTTCGCCGTAGACCTTTTCGTCTTCGACACCCTCCAGCACTTGGTGATACCGATCCAGGCCTCGATGAAAACGGTCGTGGGCACGCCGCCACAATCCTTTGCCGAGTTCAGCGTCATCCTTCCGCCCCTGCCGGACGGCCCCAAAGAAGCCCAACCCAGCGCTCAGAGGTACTGGCCCGGACCGTGGTCCGGATCTTCCACGCGAGCCGGATTGCCGGGTTCCGCTTCTTTGCCGGGAAGATGGGCACGCTGGGGCTCACCGTTCTCGCCAATAACGACGCCTGGGGCAATCATGGTCCCGGGTGGCAACTGGCGAAGCTGCAACTGGGCAACAGCGTGTTCCCGGGCCGCCTGCTGGGCGGCTATGGCTGTCTGGATTCCATGGAACAATCCCTCGAGCCAACCAACCAGCTGCGCCTGGGCGATCCGGAGTTCAGCGTCGGAGGGCGTGGCGTTTTCAGGGAACGGGAGGCTGATGCGTTCCAGCTCTTCCACAAGTTCCGGAGCGAGGCCCTCTTCCAGCTCTTTGATGGAGCGTTCGTGGATTTCGGCAAGGCGTCCGCGTGCCGCCTCGTCCAAAGGGGCGCTCTTCACTTCTTCGAGGAGCTGGCGGATCATGGTGCCGATCCGCATGACCTTGGCGGGTTCGTCGACGAGGTCCTGCAGGGTGGTGCCCTTCTTGGCGCCAGCCTTCCCGTCGGCCTTGGGACCTGCTTCCGATGTGCTTTGTGTCGCGCCAGCGTCCAAGGTTGTGCCCTCCACCGGGATGTCGTCAAAACTCTCGCCACTGGGTTGAGTGTCGTCCTGATCGCTCATGCGTTCATACTCTCATGGGCCGCAACTCAGCCCAGAGCCTTGACGAGTATTTCGCCTTCGTCCTGAGCGAAACCGCATTTTTCATAGAATCCGGTGGCATACAGGTTGGCGGGGACCCAGACCTCCTCCATCCCGTGTTCCCGCATCCACTCCTCCATGACAGCCAAAAGGGACCGGCCGATACCGCGGCGGCGCCACTCCAGATGGGTCCCCATTTCCATGAGGAGCAGTTCGGCCCAGGGGCCGGCGTTTCGGCGGCGCTGAATGCAGCAGTGGAGGAATCCCACCGTCTCGTCATCGAGCTCGGCCAGCCAAAACAGAACGGCGGGGTCGCCCAAAAAGGAGCGGGCGGCGTCGTACGTCAATGCGCCTGACGGCGCGACGGACGGATCCTCGTCGAACAAGTTATCCGTCTCCGCCAGGCGGATCAGCGCATCGGCGTCGTCGGGGCCGAGCAGCCGGATGCGGACGTCGGCATTCGTCAATGTTTCGATGTCAGCACCTCCCCTGCGGAGCAGTCTATGCGGTGGCTGTCCCGTTTCCGCGGACGGTTCCCATCATGCCGTTGCTGGCGCCATTGGCCTGCTGGACCAGCCTCGCGTCGCACAGATCCAACCAGCGGGCCTCCGCCTCGGCATGGAAGATCAGGGAGTCCAGAACGAGCAGCCGGGCGGTATCCGTGACCCTTTGGTTGGCTGCGACATCCTTGCGGTCCTGGGTATACGCCTGCAGTTGGCGCAGGGAAATCTCACGTTGGGCCTGGATGAGCGCGGGAACATCGGTGCCCGCCGTCGTGACGGCCAGCGCAAGCTTGATGGCCAGTTCGTTCCTTGGTGGAGCTCCACGGTCCACCGCTGTTGTGAACCATCGGCGGATTTCCGCGGTCCCGGCGTCGGTGATGCTGAAAAGCACGTGGCCGCGGCCGTCGTCGCCCTCCTTGCGGACCAAAGCGTCGCGCTCCAGACGGGTCAGGGTGGTGTACACCTGCCCGATGTTCAACGGCCAGACGGCTCCCGTGCGTTCCTCGAACGCTGCCCGCAATTGGTAGCCATAGCGAGGTTGCTCCTGAAGCAACGCCAGGATGCTGTACCGGATGGACATACGCCTCCTTCGTGCTGCCGGTTTGGCGGGCGCGGCTAGAGCAGCAGCAGGACTTTGCCCATGTGCTCGCCGGAATCGAAGTATTCGTGGGCTTCGCGGACCTGCTCCAAGGGGAACGACTTGGCCACGAACGGCTTGATCCGGCCGTCGGCCAGCATCGGCCAGACCGATTCGCGGACGGCGTTCATGATGACACCCTTTTCCGCAACCGGCCGCGGGCGCAGCGCTGTGCCGATGATCGCGGCCCGTTTGCTGAGCAACTGGCCGAGGTTGAGTTCTCCCTTGGCGCCACCCTGCAAGCCGATCACCACCAGCCGGCCGTAGTCCGCGAGTGCTTCCACGTTCTGCTGCAGGTACTTGGCACCGACGACGTCGAGAATCACGTCCGCGCCCTTGCCGCCGTTTTGTGCCTTGAGGCTTTCGGCGAAGTCTTCTTCCGCGTAGTTGATGGCGATGTCGGCGCCAAGGAAGGCTTTCGCGGTGCCGACCTTTTCAGCCGTACCGGCCGTCGTCGCGACCGTAGCGCCGTACGCTCTGGCGAGCTGGATGGCCATGGTGCCGATGCCCCCAGTGGCGCCATGGATCAGCACCGTCTCACCGGCCTGCAGCTGCGCAGTCATGATGAGGTTCGAGTAAACCGTTGCGGCTACCTCAGGCAAGGATGCGGCGGTGACCAGATCCACGCCGTCGGGCAATCGCAAAACCTGCTCCGCCGGGACAGCAACCTGCTGCGCATAGCCGCCACCCGAAAGCAGGGCCACCACCTTGTCCCCCACGGAAAACGGCTTGCTGACCTCGGGCCCGAACGCGGCAATCCTGCCCGAGACCTCAAGGCCCGGAATGTCGGATGCTCCCGGTGGGGGCGGGTAGAAGCCGCGGCGCTGCTGGACGTCCGCCCTGTTCAGGCCGGCGGCGACGACGTCGATAAGAACCTCGCCGGGGCCGGGAACCGGAGCAGGGACGTCGCGGATTTCCAGAACCTCGGGCCCGCCCGGTTCGGAGATGAAGACGGTTTTCATGGAGTGCTCCCGATCCCTCGCTCAGTGCAGTTGGCTTTTCAGACACCTTAACCGCGTTAATCGCGGAGGCAGGTTTTTGGCGCAGCCAACTCCCTATGAAACACTACTAGGCAGGGAAGGTTGTCCGAGCGGCCTAAGGAGCTGGTCTTGAAAACCAGTGTGCGGTAACCCCGCACCAAGGGTTCAAATCCCTTACCTTCCGCGTGGCGCGACACAGCGCAGCCGAGAGGCCGGTTCATGCGAATCTTCGGATTCCATGGCCGGCCTCTTGTGCATTCACCGGCTGACACCCGGCCAGCTCCCAGCAAACGTTCATCTCTCAGTAACCGGTACTGGCTAGGATCGAACCCATGATTAATATGATCCAGGCCATCATTATGGGCCTGCTGCAGGGAATCACCGAGCTCTTCCCGATTTCCAGCCTCGGCCACAGCGTCATTCTGCCCAAGCTCTTCGGTTGGGGCCTGGACCAAAAGGCGCCGGAATTCCTGAACTTCCTCATAGCCACCCACCTGGCAACGGCAATCGTGCTGTTCTTCTTCTTCCTCCGGGACTGGATCGAAATCGCCAAGGGTCTTGGCCGGTCCATCCGGGACAGGAAGATCGCTCCGTCGGACACGTATGCCAAGCTCGGCTGGTTGCTGGTGGTCGGATCCGTGCCTGCCGGAATCATCGGCTTGGTCCTGGAAAAGCCCATCCGGAACCTCTTCGGTTCCCCGCTGATCGCCGCCGTCTTCCTTGTGGTCAACGGCCTGGTCCTGTTTGGTGCCGAGCGACTGCGGACACGCGAAAGGCAGCTCACGTCCGCGCGCCATGTGAACACAACGGCAACGGCTTCCGACGCCGAGATCGCCACGTTGTCGTGGAAACGCGCCCTCGGAATCGGAACCGCGCAGGCCGCGGCCCTCATTCCCGGCATTTCCCGCTCGGGCTCGTCGATGGCCGGCGGCCTGCTGTCCGGGCTGAACAACGAGAACGCCGCGCGGTTCAGCTTCCTTCTCGCCACGCCGATCATCGGCGCTGCCGCAGTGCTCAAACTGCCCGACCTCTTCACGCCGGCCATGGCCGACGAGCGCGGCGTATTTCTGGTCGGCGCACTGTGCGCGGCCGTCGCCGCATGGTTCGCCACCAAGTTCCTGCTTCGTTTCTTTGAGACCAGGACCCTGACGCCTTTTGCCATCTACTCGGTCGTCGGCGGAGTGATCTACTTCGTCTTGATGCTCGTCATGGGCTAGGTTCGCTGCCGGCATTGTGCGAAGCCATTGAAACTGTCAGGGGCCCCGCATAGGGTTTTGTCTGTCTCCACCACCCACTCATGAAACCGTGGAAACAACCGCGGTAACTACACAGGAGCGAACATGCCCACGCCTGACATCACCCCCGGCTCACCTTGCTGGATCGACCTGATGACCTCGGACACGGAGAAGGCAAAGTCCTTCTACAACACCCTCTTCGGCTGGACCTACGAGACCGGGGACCAGGAAAAGTACGGCGGCTACATCACGGCCTCGAAGGACGGCAAGATGGTGGCCGGGATCATGCAGAAGCAGCCGGACATGGGCCAGATGCCCGATGTCTGGTCCACTTACCTGCGCACTGACGACATCAAGGCCACCACCGAAGCGGCCGTCGCCAACGGCGGCCAGGTCTACATGGAACCCATGGAAGTGCCGGACCAGGGAACCATGGCCATGTACGCGGACTCCTCCGGAGCAGCAATCGGCGCCTGGCAGTTCGGCGAGATGAAGGGCTATCAGCTGGCTGCCGAAACAGGCGCACCCGCCTGGCACGAGCTCTTCGCCAAAGAATACGACTCGGCAGTTTCCTTCTACCAGAATGTCTTCGGCTGGGAGACCACCGTCGTGGGCGATACCCCGGAGTTCCGCTACACGACGCTCGGGGAGGGCGACAACTCCAAGGCAGGCATCATGGATGCCTCCGGTTTCCTCCCCGCCGAGGTGCCGTCCTATTGGGGCGTCTACTTCGCGGTGGATACCGTCGATGCGACGATCGAGCAGGCCACCGCCCTGGGCGCCACCGTCATCCAGGCGGCTGAGGACACTCCCTACGGCCGGATGGCCACCCTGACCGATCCGACGGGTGCGATCTTCAAGCTCATCCAAAACCAGGCTGCATAAGCCCAACCGCCAGGCGCAGCCCGCCACCCACCAGAGAGCATGCTCTCCCCACGACGCGGGGAGTGGACATATTGCGATTATGTCCACTCCCCGCCTCAAAGGGAGGGCATGCTCTCTCTTGTTTGTGCCGTCACCATTTGGCAACCCGGTATTCATCCACGCCTGATGTGATGCCGAGCGTGATATCCCCGCCGGAGTAAAGCCCGGTTCACCGCCCGCCGACGCACACGGCGGGTGTCTTCCACTGCGCCCTACAGGGCCAATTGAAAGTTAGAGCTAATGCATTTTAAAAATGGGAAACTTCTCGTCGGTTTGGTGGTGTCGGCGGGATTGCTTGCAGCCCCGCTCGCCACCATTCCGGCCGTGGCAGCCGATACGCCCACCGCTACAGGCCCGTCGGTGGTGATCAATGAGGCCTACCTCAGCGGAGGAAGCGCCGGCGCTGCGTTCCGGAACAAGTTCGTGGAGCTGTACAACAACTCCGACTCCGCCGTCAGCCTGGGTGGTTGGTCGCTCCAATACCGCGCGGCGGGCAACGTCAATCCGCCCACCTTCATCACTCCCCTCAGCGGCACCATCCCGGCCAAGGGATTCTTCCTCGTCAAGGGCGCCAGCAACAGCGCAAGCTCGACGGCGGCAGAATTGCCGGCTGCCGACGTCGACGGTTCCGGAACGCTCAACCCGAGCGGAAGTGCCGGAACCATCGTCCTTGCGAAGCAGGGCACTGCCGTGAACCCCCTCCCCACGGGTTCCGTCGTGAGCAACCCGGCCGTAGCCGATCTCCTCGGTTACGGCAGCACGAATACCTTCGAGACCGCGGCTGCCCTGGCACCGGCAAGCAACACCGATGTCAGGAGCCTGAACCGGACCAACGGAGCGGACACCAACAACAACGCCGCCGACTTAAGCCTCAGCGCCGCCATCACCCCGACGGCGGCCGGGGCCACTGCCCCTCCGCCCACCGTCGCCGGCACCAAGACCATTGCGGAAATCCAAGGCACGGGGGCGGCCAGCCCGTTCACCGGTGCCACGGTGACCACCCGGGGCAAAGTCACGGCCGTCTACGCCACGGGCGGTTTCAACGGCTACTACCTGCAGACCCCGGGAACCGGCGGCGACACCGCTCCGGCGGCCAGGACGGCGTCGGACGCTATTTTCGTCTACTCGCCGTCCACCGTGGAAAGCACCCGGATCGGCGACTACCTCGAACTCACCGGCACGGTAAGCGAGTTCTCCAACCAGACGCAGCTCACCGCGGACGCAAGCGGAGTGAAGAAGCTCAGCGAAGCCGCACCTGAAGTCAAGCCGAGCAACTTCGCGCTTCCGGCCGACGAAACCACCCGAGAGCGCTACGAAGGCATGCTCGTGGCACCCCAGGGCGCCTTCACCGTGGCGGACAACTATTCACTGAACCAGTACGGCGAAATCGGCTTGGCTGCAGGGACCTCTCCCTTGGTCCAGCCCACCGCCGTCGCAAACTACGGCTCAGCCGAATACAACGCGGTGGTTGCGGACAACGCACTTCGCGGCATCAAGCTCGACGACGGCGCGTCCACCAACTTCCTCAAGGACGCCTCCACGAAGGCACAGGCGCTTCCCTACCTGGCAACGAGCGATCCCGTGCGGGTCGGATCGGCTGCGACCTTCCGCACCAACGTGATCCTCGGCTACGGGAACAACTCCTGGAAATTCCAGCCGCTCTCCCAACTGACCCCGGCCACCGCGGATTCGGTGCAGCCTGTGAGCTTCACCGGAAGCCGCCCCCAGGCCCCGGCTAACGTGGGCGGCAACCTGAAGATCGCCTCCTTCAACGTGTTGAACTTCTTCCCCACCACCGGTGACCAGCTCAGCGGCTGCACCTACTACACGGACCGGGACGGTAACCCGATCACGGTCAAGGACGGCTGCAACGCCCGCGGTGCGGCGAATGCCGAGAACCTCCAGCGCCAGCAAGCAAAGATCATCGCTGCGATCACCAAGTCCGGCGCCGACGTCGTCTCCTTGGAGGAGATCGAGAACTCGGCACAATTCGGCAAGAACCGCGACGATGCCCTCGCGAAGCTGGTGGATTCCCTCAACATCGAGACCCCGGGAATCTGGGACTACGTCCGCACGCCTGCCAACGCTCCCCCGCTGAGCGACGAGGACATGATCCGTACGGCGTTCATTTTCAAGAAGGCCAGCGCCGAACCATTGGGTGAGTCGATCATCCACAACGACACCATCGCTTTCGCCAGCGCACGCAAACCCCTCGCCCAGGTATTCAAGCCCGTGGGGGCAAGCGATGACAAGAAGTTCATCGCGATCGTGAACCATTTCAAGTCCAAGGGCTCAGCAGTAACACCGGACGACACCGACAAGGGCCAAGGCGCTTCCAACCTCGCCCGCACCAAGCAGTCACAATCGCTCCTGGCCTTCGCCGATCTGTTGAAGTCCTCCAAGGGCACCGACAAAGTGTTCCTCATCGGCGATTTCAACGCCTATTCCAGAGAAGACCCGATCAACGTCCTGACCGGGGCAGGCTACACAGATCTGGAAACAAGCACCGGGAAGCACTCGTACTTGTTCGGCGGAATGGTCGGCTCCCTCGACCACATCTTTGCCTCCCCCGCTGCCCGTGAGGTGGTCACGGGAACCGACATCTGGAACATCAACTCGGTGGAGTCGGTCGCCTTTGAGTACAGCAGGTACAACAACAATGTCGGCAACTACTACGCCCCGGACCAATTCCGGGCCAGCGACCACGATCCCGTGGTGGTCGGCCTGAACCTGCCGACCACACCGGCCAGCGTGGACCTGCAGTTCCTGGGCATCAATGATTTCCACGGACGCATCGACAGCAACACCGTCCTGTTCGCCAGCACCATCGAACAGCTCCGGGCCGGCGCCGCGGCCGGTTCAACTGCCTTCATCTCCGCCGGAGACAACATCGGCGCGTCGCTCTTCGCCTCTGCGGTGGCCAAGGACCAGCCGGCCATCGACGTGCTCAACGCGCTTGAGCTCAAGGCGTCCGCAGTGGGCAACCACGAGTTCGACGGCGGATGGTCGGACTTGCGGGACCGCGTCATCGCCGGGGGCAACAACGCGAAGTTCCCGATCCTGGGTGCCAACGTCTACCAGAAGGGCACCACCACCCCGGTACTGCCGGAATACACCGTCCTGGACATGAACGGCATCAAGGTGGCCGTCATCGGCACCGTGACGCAGGAAACCCCGTCCCTGGTCAGCCCGGCCGGCATCGCCGACCTTGAATTCGGTGACCCTGTGGACGCCGTCAACCGTGTTGCCGCCAAGATCAAGGCCGGAAAGCTGGCCGATGTGATCGTCGCGGAAGTCCACGACGGCGCCGGAGCCGGTACCCCGGACGGTGCGACCATCGAACAGGAAGTGGCCGCGGGCGGGCCGTTCGCCAAGCTCGTGAACGAAACCACACCTGATGTTGCGGCCATCTTCACCGGCCACACCCACAAGGAATATGCCTGGGACGCACCGATCCTCGACGCCAACGGCCAGCCGACGGGCAAGACCCGCCCGATCGTGCAGACCGGAAACTACGGCGAAAACATCGGCCGTATCACGCTGACAGTGGACACCAAGAGCATGGCCGTGACCGCCTACACCGCGGGCAACGTCAAGCGGTCAACAACGGACATGTCCGGAACCTACCCGCGTGCCGCACAGGTCAAGGCCATCGTCGACAAGGCGCTGGCCGACGCCGCCGTCGTCGGCAATCAGCCGGTGGGCGCTGTCACCGCGGATATCACCACGGCGTTCACGCCGGACCCCGCTGGAGGGACTCCCAAGCGTGATGACCGCGCGAGCGAATCCACCCTCGGCAACCTGGTGGCGGATTCCCTCGTGGACACGCTCAAGGCTCCGGAACTGGGCGGTGCCGAGATCGGCGTCGTGAACCCCGGCGGACTGCGCAACGAGCTCTACTACGCACCCGACGGCACCATCACCTACGCGGAGGCCAACGCTGTACTGCCCTTCGTGAACAACCTCTGGACTACCTCCCTGACGGGCGCCAAGTTCAAGTCACTTCTTGAGCAGCAGTGGCAGACCAACGCCGATGGTTCCGTGCCGAGCCGTCCGTACCTGCAGCTGGGCGTGTCCAAGAACGTGAACTACACGTTCGACGCCGCCCGCCCCGCAGGCGACCGGATCACCTCCATTTGGGTGAACGGAGCGCTCATCGACCCCGCGAAGTCGTACCGCATCGGAACCTTCAGCTTCCTGGCCGCCGGGGGTGACAACTTCCGGGTCTTCAAGGAAGGCAGCAACACCAAGGACTCAGGACTGGTGGATCGCGACGCGTGGATCAAGTACTTGAGCGCGCACCATCCGGTGTCACCGGACTTCGCCCGCCGTTCGGTTGCCGTAGTGAACACCACGGCGGCGGAGGTGAAGAGGGGCGACGCCATGACCCTGACCGTCTCCAAGCTGAACCTGACCTCGCTCGGCAGCCCGCAAAACGCCTCGCTCAAGGCAGTCTTCACGGACGCAAAGGGGCTCGCGACACAACTGGGAACGGTCGGCGTAGCTTCCGGTGCTGCCTCGGTGAACCTCAAGGTACCCGCGGGAGCGGCGGCCGGAACAGGAACCCTGGTGCTGACCGCCGTCGAGTCCGGGACCGTGGTGAAGGCCGCCGTCAAGGTTGCCGCCCCACTGCCTCCGAAGTGCACCGCGCCGGTAGCGCCGAGCAAGTGGTACGACGTGATCGGCTGGATCAAGTACGCCTTCGCGTGGCTCGAGTACCAGAAGTGCCTTAAGGGCTAGCCGCAGCGCCAACCCCGGATGAGCATGCTCTCCCCCGGCCCTGACGAGTGGACATACCACGTTTATGTCCACTCGTCGGAACGGGCGGGGGGCATGCTCATTTTTGTTGGTGGGACATGCTCATTTTTGGAGCGGAAGGCCGAGCATGTCCCTGGCGATTTCGTCCGCGTCGCGGAGGGTCCGTTGGCCGCTTCGGTAGCTGGTGCCCTCCGAAGGCCGGGCCTCTGCGGCAATGGCCGTTCCCCATTGCGTGGAGGAAAGCTGCAGGCCAAGGGCGTACATCCCTGGAGTCACCGAACCATTGGCCCCCACCAAACGGTAGGGATGCGGCTGGACGTCCAAGCCGGAGGTCTGCACGGGCGTTCCTTCGGCTGTCATCATGACCTTCGGCCGCACCAACCCGTCGGCGAGCAACTGGCGGAGGAACGGAGAAACACTCATGCCCACCCGGTTCGCGGGAGACATGGCTTCAATCAGCGTCCTGGCTTCCACGGCGTCGTCGTGCACCCAAGCAGACACCGCGCGGAAGACACGGTTGGAGCGGTCGACGCTGAATCGCGGATCGGGCCCCACGAAACTCACGACGCCGGCGCGCGCCAAAGCGGCCAACTGTTCGGCGCGCAGAGCAGGAGGACCGCTCGCGAGCCCCTCAACGAAGGATTCGAACCAGCCGCGCAGCTCACCGACCCACGATTCGTCCGTGATCCCGCCGTCGGCCACAGCACTCTTCAGGATTGCCCGTCCGGCGTGCAAGGCCCCGATGGCCATCTTCACAGGATCAGACTCGCCGAGCGCGGAACGGCGGGCGTCGTCGTCCAGGTAGTCCACGACGGCCGCGTCGAGTTCCTTCCTGGACGCGAAGGAATGCCCGGCCAAGGGCGCCGCGAGACCCAGCAGGTCAAGGCGGCGCGACGCGGCAACATGGGTGGTGACCAACTCCCCGACCTGGTTCTCCCATCGCCCTGTGGCGTGTGCATGCGGCTGCAACAAATCTTCGAGGGCAGCCAGGAACTCCGTCGCGTCAGTCACGGCCACGGGTTCGGCCTCGACCAGCGTTGAGTAATAGGCCCACAGGGCGTCCCGATGCAGAAGGGGCCATAGGTCGTGGTCGAAGCCAGGTTGGATCCCGGCCGCGTCGAAGCGTTCCACCGCGCTCTCGGTCAGGTACCGCAAGCGCACGGACTTGGGATAGTAACCGTCCAGCCCGGCCTTGGCCCGGTACGGGGTGCCTCGCCTCGAGGCCGCGATGATCTTCGGTTCGCGGCCCGAAGGCAGGTACTTGAGCTCCCCTTGGAGACCATCTTCTGCGGGCACGAATTGTCCCCCGCGGCCTTCGGTCAGCTGGCCCATGACGTCGAAGAAATTCAGGCCCATGCCCCGCACCAGGACCGTCTCCCCGTCCGGAACCAGAGCCCAGTCGACGTCGGCGGGTGCGGCCGGCGGCACGTACAGCAGCCCGAGTTCCGCCGCGACTTCCCTGAACGAACGCTGCTCCGGGTTGAGCCTGGACTCCAGGTGCCCCAGCGCGAGGACGAGGGAATCCACGGTGAGCTTGCCGCCGTCGTCGAGTTCGACGTCGAACCCTCCGCCCGCGGGATTGCCCGGCGAACCGTCACGCGCGCCGTCCGCCGGGGCGCCCGGCAGGGGATGCGCCGCCACGGCGTTGCTCCGGTGGAAGGCGATCTCCACGCCGGCCGGGATACGGTCCAGCAGTTGCTCGAGCGTAGAGCGCAAGTACCGTCCGTAAAGGGCGCGGCTGGGAAAGTCGTGGGAGGCAAGTCCGGCAAGTTCGGCCCGTTCCTCGGGGCTCAGGCCGGGGCCGCCGTCGGACCGCTGTTTCGCCCGCCACTGCTCAAACGAGCCCCCGGCCAGGGGCGGCGCGAGTCGCTCGTCTTCGGGGATCAGCGTGGGATAAAACGACTGCGTGTTCATGAGGTAGAGCCGGGACTGCTGGGGCTGCCAGACGTGCCCCGGACCGGCGGGATACGGGTCCACGACGTCGATGTGAAGGGAGCGCGTTTGCGTTTCCATCGCAGCCCAATTGGCGAGCAAACGCTCCAGCACACTGGTGCCGCGGGGACCTGCCCCGATCAGCCCGACCCGAATGTTCTGCGATTTACCCACGCCCAAGCCTAACTTCTTGTGACTTGCTTCCTCCTCAGATAGTCACTCTAGGATGAGGCATGACCACCACAGCAGCTGATCAAGCGCCCGCGCCCGACAACGCAACTGCCCAGGGAACCGCAATCGCCCCCGAACCTGTCGACGAGAATATCTGGCTCGAAGACATTCACGGCGAGGAACAGCTGGCCTGGGTGCGGGAGCAAAATGCCCGCACCGAAGACTTGCTGGATGACGCCGAATACGCCGCTTTGGAAGCCGGAATCCTGGAGGTCCTGGACTCCACGGACAGGATCGCCATGGTCAACAAGCGCGGCGAGCACTACTACAACTTCTGGAAGGACCAGCAGAACCCCAAGGGCCTCTGGCGCCGGACCACGTGGGAAAGCTACCTCAGCGACGCCCCGGAATGGGACGTGCTGCTCGACATCGACGCGCTGGCGGCCGCTGAAGGCGAAGAATGGGTCTTCCACGGCGCCAACTTCCTGCGCCCGGCCGAAGGCGGACCGCACCGCCTCGCCATCATCGCCCTCTCCCCCGACGGCGGCGACGCCAACCGCCACCGCGAGTTCGACGTCGAGACCCGCACCTTCGTGGACCCTGCAACAGGCGGCTTCGACCTTCCGACCGCGAAGGGCAACGTGAGCTGGCTCGACGGCGATACCCTGCTGGTTGCCACGACCGCCGACGGCCTGCCGAAAACCAGTTCGTCCTACTCGCGCACGGGTGTGAAGCTCCGCCGCGGCCAGTCACTGGCCGAAGCCGAGCGGATTTTCGAGATCCCCGAAGACCACATGATGGCGCTCGTCGCCCACGACTCCACCCCGGGCTTCGAACGCACTTTCGCCGTGGACTGGATCGACTTCTTCAACCGGACCACGTCGGTGCTGCGCGACGACGCGTGGCTTGCGATCGATGTCCCCACCGACGTCAACCTCAGTTCCCACCGTGAATGGCTCATGTTCCGTCCGCGGCAGGACTGGAACGTGGACGGGACCACGTACCCCGCCGGGTCCCTGCTGGCTGCCGACTTCGAGGGCTATCTGTCCGGGGAACGCGACTTCACGGTGCTTTTCACCCCGGATGAGCACACGTCCCTCCAGTCGTGGAGTTGGACGCGGAACTACCTGCTCCTGAACCTGCTGCATGACGTCTCTTCCGAAATCAGGGTGCTGGACCCGGCCAGCAAGGACCCGGCCGGAGGGTGGGCCTCGACGTTGTTGGACGCGTGCCCGCCGCTGCACGACGTGAATGCCTACGCCGTCGACGACGAGGACGAAGCGGAAGGTGACGACGCCGGCAACGACTACTGGCTCGTGGCCACCGGATTCACCACTCCCACCACGCTCATGCGTGGCACCCTTTCCCCGGGCGTTGCAAGTTACAGCCTCGACGCAGGGCACGACGGCGGTGTGTCCAGTACGCATGCAGCGGTGAAGTCCTCGCCGTCGTTCTTCAACGAGGCGGAGTATGAGGTACAGCAGCACTTCGCCACGTCCGCGGACGGCACACGCGTGCCCTATTTCCAGGTCGCTTCCAAAGACCTGGACCTCGACGGCGAGAACCCCACACAGCTCTCGGGCTACGGCGGGTTCGAGGTCTCAAGAACGCCGGCCTACAGCGGAGCCATCGGGCGCGCCTGGCTGGAGCGCCGGACCGAAAGCACCACCTCCGAAGACGGCTCCGCGGTGCATTCACGCGGCGGCGTCTACGTCGTAGCCAACATCCGCGGCGGGGGCGAGTACGGTCCCGCCTGGCACAGCGCAGCTTTGCAGGCGAATCGACACCGCGCCTTCGAGGACTTCGCTGCTGTGGCGCGGCACCTCATTTCGCGGGGCGTCACCAGTCCGCGGCGGCTCGGCTGCGTGGGCGGCTCCAACGGCGGACTGCTCGTGGGCAACATGCTCACCCAGTACCCGGAACTGTTCGGAGCGATCTCCTGCGGCGTCCCGTTGCTGGACATGCGCCGTTACACCAAGCTCTCGGCCGGCTACTCATGGATTGCCGAGTACGGCGATCCAGACGTCCCGGAGCAGTGGGAGTTCATCCGTACCTTCTCGCCGTACCACCTGCTGCGCGACGGCGTGGAGTACCCGGAGACCTTCATCTGGACAGCTACGTCCGATGACCGTGTGGGCCCGGTCCAGGCCCGAAAGATGGCAGCCCGGATGCAGGCAATGGGCATCCCGAACGTGTGGTTCCACGAAGCGCTCGAAGGCGGTCACGCGGGAGCCTCGGACAACCGCCAGGCGGCCTCACTTCAAGCCCGCAGCCAGCACTTCCTGTGGCGGGCCCTTGCCGGCAAGGACGGCTCGGGGCACTAACGCACTCAACGATGGAACGCCCGACGGCGGCCCGCGCCACCTCCGACAGGCGGCAGCGCGGCGCCCGACGGCGGCCCGCACCCCCGTTTTGCACTGGATGCCCAGTTCTGCGTATCCTTGGTTGGCTAGCAATAGCAACTGGAGACGTGCCAGAGCGGCCGAATGGGCTTCACTGCTAATGAAGTGTGGGGCACAACTCCACCGGGGGTTCAAATCCCCCCGTCTCCGCCCTCGGATGCCCGGTAACTCAACGAAGTTACCGGGCATCCCCCCTTGATCGGCGAAAATCCCCCCAAGGGCATAAGGAGCCGAATCAAGTGGCAACGATAGAAACCAGAAAAAACAAGGCTGGGAAGATCACCAGCTACCGCGTCGAGTGGTACGACAAGGGCGAAAGACACAGGCAAACACTGCCAACCGAGTCGGCTGCCGCCCAGTGGAAGAACCTGCTCGAAGCCGTCAAGCACGACACCCAAGCAGCCCAAACGGCGCTACTCCGCCAGATCTCCCGGTCCCCCTCATTTGAAGAGGTAGCCAATGGGCACATCGAACGGCTGATCAACGTCCGCGAATACACGATCAAGCGATACCGCGGGTACATCAACAATCACTTCAGTGGCCTCGGAAACCTTCCGGTGGATCAGATCACCGAAGATGACCTAATTCAATGGATCAAGCGCATGGTCAAAAAGGGGTGCTCCCCCAAGACGGTCGCCAACGTTCACGGGTTCGTCCACGCGGCCATGAACTCGGCCGTTCGCCGTCGCCTCCGGCCAGACAACCCCTGCAACGGGCGGCTACTGCCCAAGGATGATGCCACCGAAGACAAAGCGATGTTCCTGACCATGGACCAAATGAATCTCATCATCGAGCAAGCCGACGAATGGCAGCGCCCCATGTGGACCTTGCTCATCGGGGCTGGGCTGCGCCTGGGCGAAGCAACAGCGCTCACGCGTGCTGACTTCCAGCTAGACGCGGTGACGCCCTCAGTGCGCATCACGAAGGCCTACCAAGAGATGGAAGACGGCTGGGCCGTCGGAGCCCCGAAGACCAAGAAAGCGCGCCGCACAGTTGCGCTGGCGCCTTCCACGGTGGAAGCCATCCGCGCCCGCGTCGAGTCAGCAGTGCCCGGTCGGCCTGTCTTCTCGATCTCGCCTGACACGCTGGTCTATCCGCAGCATAGGCAGTGGCTTGATGGCTGGTATGACGCGGTGAAAGCCGCCGAAGCGAACAAGGATGCGCCACTTGTGGTCAGCAAGCGCCCACGGATCCACGACATCAGGCACTCCCACGCCTCAATGATGATCGCCGGCGGCATGAACCTATACGAGCTGGCGAATAGGCTCGGGCATGAGTCGATCATCACCACTACGAAGACCTACGGTCACCTGGTTCCGGATGCTCACTTCCGGGCCGCCGCAATGGTTGAAACTGCACTGACCGGCGTGCTCACCGCCTAGCAGGACCGCACGACTCATAATCGTGAGGTCGGGAGATCGAGCCTCCCCACCGCTACCAAATAAAACCCCGGAATCCTAGAGATTCCGGGGTTTTCTCGTTTCTAGAGATCGTCGATCGACGCCGAGGTGTAGCTACTCCTGTAGCTACGCGCCACACGTAGCCACCGGACGACAGGCAGGGACGCAGGGCGCCGGGCACCCGGGGAGGCCTGTGTTTCCGGGGAGGACTCGGCGTAAAGATTTCGTTAAGATAATGGCGAAACTGAGAGCGGGCTCTGAACTGTCGATAATTTGGAGGGTCGCCGCCACCTGAGGGCCTACCTAATCGCGTCAGGTGGCGGCGCACCTCCGGCCCGGCCCAGCCATACACTATTGCGGTGGAAGTTACCTGCACTATCGAAGCGCCGGACGGCTCATTCAGCCATGTCACGGAGACAGCCGCGACTTACGAGGAAGCACTAACCGCCGCCAAGACTCAGGTTCCCGAAGGTGGCCGCATGATTGCGATCCGCAAAGTCGATCGATTGGTTCGATACCGCGCAGCAAACCCACTATCGCTGTAGGCTCGACCACATGAGCCTTGGGGAAAAGCTACTGGACCTGACCTTCGAGTATTACGCCGCCGTTGAAGCGGATCGAGAAGCCGGCGGATTGGACTACATGCGCCGTCCAAACATCCGGGAATCAAAGCAAATTGCGGCAGAATATGAGGAAGCGCTCCGCGAGTTGCTCCAACCAAACGCATAGTCACACGATCGAGAAGTCATGTGCGGACGTTACGTTGTTTCGAAATCGACTGCCGACCTGATGGCTGCCTTTGACGTGCATGAGTCCTATGTCGATGAGCTGAAGCCTTCCTACAATGTGGCGCCGACTGACGCGGTTCCGTTGATCCTGGACCGTAGCTCAGGTGAAGGCGAGCCGGTTACGAGGAAGCTGGTCACGGCTCGCTGGGGCTTGGTGCCGTCGTGGGCGAAGGATCCCAAGGGCGGTGCACGACTCATCAACGCCCGGATGGAAACCGTCACCGAGAAGCCGTCCTTCCGGAAAGCAGCCTCGGCCCGGCGCGGGTTGCTCGTTGGCGATGGCTATTACGAGTGGGAGAAGAAGCCCGGCGGCGGGAAGATCCCGACGTATCTGCACGCCCCCGACGATCAGATCTTAGCGTTCGCGGCGTTGTTCGAGAACTGGCCGGATCCGGCGTTACCGGACGGTCACCCTGAGAAGTGGTTGCGAACGGCAACGATCATCACGACGGCGGCCTCGGACGCGTTAGGACACATCCATGACCGCACACCGCTGATCGTGCCGCCTGAGATGTTCTCAGATTGGCTTGACCCCGAAACGACGTCCGAGGCTGACGTCCGGGCTCTGCTGGACTCGATGCCCGAACCTCACCTTTTGCCCCGCGTGGTGAGTGACAAGGTCAACTATGTGCGGAACAACGGGCCCGAACTCATCGAGCCGGCGGCCTAAGCCAGCTACCTCTGCTCATTGTCTGCCCGCGGTGGGAGACTCTGGCTGTGGAGGAAAAGAAGTTCTGGGGACCGCCGCGTTCGCGCAAGGTCACGCCCATGGTGCCGCCTGTGGACCCCGCGGCCTTGGAGGGTGCGACGATGCCCAAGGAACCGCTGCCGGTCTTCGTGAAGCTTGACTACGACAACGGGCAGAGTCACGAGGTGCCTGCCTTCGCCTATGGGTGGACGAAGGTGCATGTGCTGGTGCAGGTGCCCTGGCCCGAGGAATACTACGAGGGCCGCAAAGACGTCTGGGTGGAAGCGTCCAGGGTGCGACGAAGGAAGATCGACCTGAGAGAGCGTTGAACGCGAGCGACTCAATCAAACATCTGATTGACTAGAGCGCACCACCCCTAGCCATCGTCACCAGTAGGGGCCCGGAACCGATGCTGAGTGGAGAGCTATGTGATCACTTCATCCCGAGTGGATATCGAAGCCATGCGAGAGACCGAAAAGCGAATTCTTGAACACATAGGGCGACTGACCGTGTTGTCGGCTCAGATTGACCAGCATCTGTCCTCCCTGCTGGCGTGGATGACCACGAGCGCAGACCACGACGTAACGCGCAGGATCTTCGAGGGCGAGCAAGTCAGCGTAAAACTTAGGCTTCTGGAAAGAGCGCTTCCCGACGAGTGGGCGGACAGGAAGCGGCTCAGAAAAGCTATCGACAAGATTCAGATTTACCGCAACAAACTAGCCCACTCGGTGGTGGGAGCGAAGATTTCCATCGCAAGCGGCGCGGTCGACTTCTATATGGAACGCGAGAAGGAGCCTGGCCTGCAGGAGACGGTCGATTTCGATGAGCTTCAGCTTTGGGAGACCCGTGCCGAGATGCTTGGTGTCGGGCTGCTCGTTCTTACGAGATTCTTCCTTGGCCGCCGGGACATTCTCGAGGCCGATCTACGTGACCTGATTCTTGACTTCTTCACGGAACCAACCGTCGAACAGCAAAACGCGATTGATCACATTCTCCCGCCTTTGGGTTCGGTCCACTAACGACAAAACAGCCCCTCACCGTGGGGGACGGTGAGGGGCTGTTTTGTGTAGTCGTGGGCGGGGGTGCACGGGCCCGCTAGGTGGCCGCTGAGCCCCATCCCTTAGGGCCGGGCGTCGGCGCGGAGACGGCGCGGTCCGGATGGCCCACGATGGCTACTCGCAGACAACGTCGGCAGAATGCCGGACGGTTCGCAATTTCGGTCATCCGATATGGTGTGGCTATGGGGTTTCTCAAGTTCATCGTCGCGGCGTACCGCGAAAGCTACGCCAAGGGCATGGTCCGCTTGGTGCTCTGGGTGGCCAACTTTGCAGGGGTTTTGTCTCTTGTGGGCATTACCGTCGTCATCTTCAAGGTCAGTGATCTACCGACGTGGCTTCCATATTGCGGCCTAGCTGTAGTGATTGTCGCGAGCCTATTACTAACCCTCCAAGGCGCCTACGTTCTGTGGGACAAGGCGTCGCACCTGGAGCCAGTAGCTGACGCCGTGTCGGGTGAAGTTCCGGACCCGCATACGGTCCAAGGTGTGGGGCGGCCGGGCGCCCGCACGACTATGCGGAACATAACCGTTCGCGACAACGGCGGGGATGGGATGCGAATCCAGGGCGATGCCAGCCTTGACATCGACGGCCTTCGCGCTGATGGGAACGCTGGGCACGGCGTCGTCGTGAAATAGCTCCTCGCAGCAGAGATCTGCGCGCACTTAGCCGGCCGTTGGGGACAGTGTTTCGATCATGAGGAGTCTCCGTGGGACGAGTTCCGGCGCGGATCCGGCGTCGCCCGGAATGTGTCGATTGCTACGCCGTCGCCAACCTCAAGGCCCAGCTGGGTTCTTGGCTACATGTAGAATCGGCTCGTCTTGCACGGGAACAATTGGGGGGAACTGTGGATCAGCAGCGCAAGGAATCTAGCCTTGGATACGTTCCGGCCCTTGACGGGCTGCGGGGAATCGCCATTTTGCTGGTTCTCGCGCACCACGCTTATGGGGCTTGGGATGCTGGTTCCGTAGGCGTTGACGTCTTCTTTGTCTTAAGCGGCTACCTGATAACTACGATCCTCCTGAAAGAGTTGGATCGCAGTGGCCGCATATCTTTGTGGCATTTCTATTTGCGTCGACTGTTTAGGCTTTACCCTGCGCTCCTGGTTGTGATCCTTGCGGTCGCTGCGCTTACGCCGATCGTCGGCTCGAACTGGATTGCACTTTTTGCGGCTGGAACCTACACGACAAACATTGGGACTGTTTTCCTTCACCTCGACCTAGGACCGCTGAAGCACACTTGGTCACTGGCCCAAGAGGAACAGTTCTATTTGATCTGGCCACTGTTCCTCATCATCGCGTCCCGTTTCCAGATGCCACGTAAAGCTCAATTTCTCGTGACCGTCCTTGCCTCAAGCGGATGTATCGCCTTGTTCGTTGTTGCTACGGGCAGCGGAACCGCAACCCTGAACCCAATTGCGAGAATGGGAGGGATTGCCGCAGGCTGCGTTGTAGCGCTCGCGTTGAACACCGGGATCATCCGCACGGTCCGCGCATGGCTCATGTGGGCTGGGGCCGGGGTGGGCATCTGTGCAATCATCATGAACAGCACCGGACTTGTTGATGCAGCGATCTTGGCCCCAGTCGTTATCCTCGGATGCTTGCCGCTCCTGGCTGGCCTCATGGCTGGCCCCGGCGGTGCAATTGCCTCGATACTTTCTTGCCCGCCGCTCGTTTATATCGGCGTCATCAGCTACTCGTTGTATCTCTGGCACTACCCGTTGTTCTACTTCGCCCAGAGTCTCCACCTGGGCACGTGGCTGACAGCAGCGATCGCTCTGCCGGTTTCCTTCGGTCTCGCGGCTCTCAGCCGCAGATTCATAGAGGTCCCGGGTATGGCACTCGGAGTATCGCGGGTCAAGCTCCGGACTTCGCCTCGAAACACGGAAAAGGCTGGCGCGCCCGTCTGACCTTCGTGTCTTGAGTCGCATGTAATACGGCGGTCCTCCGTGGAGTACCGAGCGTCGCTTTGCGGCCGGACGAAGTAAGCTTTCCGGTAAGGTTGTTTGTCTAATTATTGGGGAACCCGTGCGATCGCTTGCTAGAAGGTACTCATACGTTCTTTGGATTCTCGGGGCAGGTGCCGTAGCGGGCTTGGCCACCTACGGGATGATCAAAGGCGGGAGCAAAGCCCCCTACATAGTTTTCGGTGGGCTAATTGCGATATTTGCAATCGCTGCGATGATGAAACGACCTTATCTCGCACCATTCCTTGTGATAGTCGCCGCCGTCTATGACCGTCATATTTACTACGGCCTTGACAGCCTCGAACTCACAACACTGCTCATCGTCCTTGCCCTTACGGCCCCCGTGTTCGCGGCGGCCGCAATCCGCCGCGGAGGCCTGTCAGCATATGTTGTGGTCGGCTCACTTCTACTGGCGATCGGCCTAGTCGCCGCAGCATTGGGTGCCCAGGACGGGACCGAAGCAACTCTCGGGACCGTTCGCTGGCTCCTGGTCCTCAATATGATAGTTGGGACAGCCGCCATGTGTGGGGCACGCCCGAACCTGACCCGACAGCTCACCTGGTGGATGGTTACTGGAGGGGCAGTAGCCGCCATATTTGGCATCCTGCAACGCTCCGGAAAGTATTTCCTAGTTGGGCCGCCCTATGCTGACGGTGTCTACAACTCGACATTCGGGTACTACACCAACTTTGCTAACTTCATGGCGCTGGCATCCGTTCTTGGCCTTGGCCTCCTGCTTGAACTGCGCCGCACGCACAGACGTGGCGGCTTCTGGGCTCTGGCCATGACCGTGCTTTGCGCGATCAGTGTGGTGCAGTCCTTGTCGAGGGGCGCGTTGATCTGCATGCTCATCGGTATTGCGGTCATCATGTTCCGCCAGGTCACGAGGCCCGGACGGTTTCTTGGGATCCTCGCAACACTGGGTGGGCTAGGCGGAATCATCTGGCTAGTCATTCCCGAGGCCGATCAGACAGCCCTCATCAACCGATTTATCGTCCAGCCCGGCGGGGACGTCGTTCGGGAGCAGATGCAGGCTGGCGGCATGCAGCTTGCCACTGAGCACCCTCTCGGCATTGGATTCAACAACTTTCAGGCCTACGTTTCCACCGGCATAGTCGATGCCTCCAAGGCTCTTGCCCACTCGCACAACACGTTCCTCCAGATGGCTCTCGACGCCGGATGGATCGGCTTCGCAGGATTCGTTATCCTCACCGTCGGCGCATGCTTCGCGGCAATCCGCGCCAAGCACAATGCCCTCCGCCTCGGGGCTGGCGCCGCACTCATCGGCTTCCTCGGTCAGGTAACGCAGGACTTCTTCTTTTTCGAGGCCGCCTCTCTAACTCTCTTCGGGCTTGTCCTGGCCATGTCGGCGGCAAAAACCCACGTGACAGTTCAGGCCCCAGAGGAACCACCCGCACCAACCGCCAATGGCGCCAATGGCGCCAAGCTTGATGATCGGGCGCTAGTTCAGTAGAGCGTCAGTTGGTATCGTGTACAGCATGACCATTGGGGAACGCCTTCTTGAACTGTCCGCCGAATATGCTCGCGCCAAGGAAGTGCGCTCCGACTGGGGCGACCTCGCGACCTTCCCGGCCGGAGGCCGAGACCTGTCAGTAATCGCTTCGGAATACGAAGCTGCACTCAAAGAACTTCTCTCCAAGTGACGGAACGAATCTTCCTGACCGCCGCCGCGGTAATCGTTGGTGTGACTACCGCGGCGACTCTCCTCTGGATCTACATCACGTTCCCCTTCATGCAGGACATGGCCCCGGCATGGGGGATACCCGGCATGCTGCTCGCCATGCTTGCCATGTCAGCGATCACTCAAAGCTCGGGTGCTGGCCGGAGATCCCGCGTTCGCTAAGCGACGATGCCCGGGTATGCAAGCCTCATCGCGTCCCGAACAGCAAAGTGCTGCGCCTGAGTGAGCGCCGTGTTCCATGTGATCACTTCAAGGACGTCGATGGCCCCGTAGGTTGACCCTGCGTAGGCGCCGACCTCGATCTGGCCGTTGCCCTGGAATGGGGCCGTTCCGGCATCGAGCACCGAGGCGGTCGCGGTGTCGACGTTCATGGCATATTTCCCGCCCACCCTGTCGCCAACAACACTCAGGGTGTGGAAGTTAGCCCCGTCCAGGCTGGCATTCAACTGCAGCCGCTTGTTGGTGCCAGTACCAGTCCAAAAGACGTAGACGTTCTTCGGGATCGCGTCAGCGTTGTACTTCGCGGTCGCGCCGCCGAGACCAATGATGCCCGTTTGGGTTGTCGGGTTTGTGTAGGCTCTGGCGATCATTGCGACGGTGAGTACGTTCGCTTCGACGGGTGCCGTCGCCATTTTCAGGATGTCGTCAACACCATCGAATCGGAGCATCTTCACACCGGACTCGATGTGAAGCTTTGGCTGCTTAGCCGCAGTTGCCTGCGTCATGGCGACCGCCCCGGACTGGGCCGCCCACGAGGCCACAGAGTCGCCCTCAACGCCCGCGATCTGTGAAGCCAGCCAACGGTGCGCGACCCCCGGGACCCCGGCCCCTGGGACAAACAGGGGCAGGAGCCCAACATTGGGGCCGCTCGCTGCTGTGGTTGTGCGTCGAACGATCGTCATTATGCCTGAACCTCTCGTGAGTAATTGGACGTGCCAACGGAGTTGGTGGTGCTGATGCGAAGCCCAATCGTTGATGTGGGCGCGAGGGAGATCGCCAGAGTCGCGCTGCGTGACGTTGCGTCCGTGAGCGCGACAGTGTTCCATGCGCCGCCGTCCACCCGATACTGCAGCGTGAACGACGAGATCCGGCACGGCGGATGCTCCCAGGATGCAAGGACCGTCCCGCCCGTACGACGAGCGTTCAAGCCCTGCGGCGGGACTGGCTCCGTCGTCGCGACATTCCACCTCGCCCGCTCGTAAGCAGCGAGGAAGATTGGGCCGCGGGCAATCTGGCCTTGAGCAGACCAGTGCACATTTCCCGAGTAGTCGGGCAGGTCAGCCGGGCCCCATGCGTAAGCCGAACGCTCGACACGCCGAGGCGTGTCCTCGTGCGCCCTCGCGATGGCCTGGCGAGTCGCTGTCTCGTCAGTCCACGCAGGAACCATGGAGCCAATGAGAACAGGCAGTGTTGGGGCTGCCATGTCTGCCCGGAATTGGGCGATCATGTCATCCAACAGGGTGGCGAACTGCGCCTGCGTCTTGTTGCCGGGGTCGCTATCGGTCTCCCCGAGGGAGATGAGCAAAGCGGCCAAACTCGACCCGGCAGGAGCAAGGCCCTTCGCGGCGTTCGTCCAGTTTACGAGCCGGGCATAGAGGTTGTTCGGGTCCGTGGTTAGCGTCCGGTCCCACGTTCCGCCGCCGGCCACATACCCGGCTGGCGTGGGGACAATGCTCGAGGTGCTGAACCCCGTCGATCCGAGCCCGCCATTTACGATCAGGACATTCCGACCGGGCGCGAGCTTCGTGCGCGCGTACTCTTTTGCGAACGACAAGATGGCACGCGGCGTCAGTATCCGGCGATTGACCGAATCTGAGAACCGGACCAGACCTTCAGTGTCGGACCACAAGAAGATGCGCGGGTCAACTGGCTCAAGGTCGATGGCCGCGATGATCGGATCAGGTGTAGAACCGATGTTGGACTGGCCGGCTCCGACGATGATGTCCATCGGGAAGGACTTGTCCGAAAGCGGTGCGGATCGCATTTTGTGGGCGGCCAGAATCCAGTCAGGAGTCCGGCCGTCCTCGCCTAGCGCGTCCTCCAACACCCGCCCGGCGGCATCAACAGTCGCGGCCATGTACCCGGCGCCGTCCGCCTCGACAGTGCTGAAGTACGGCGGCCTGCTTGCTTCAAATACCGTCGGGCCGAGGGTTAGACGCTCAGTCTGCAGTACCGGGATGTGCTTCGTTCCGTCAGCTTTGATGCCCTCGATCATCCGGTTCGCCGGATCGAGGGTTGCCTCGACGTAGACGACGCCTGATGCTTCAGCAATGTCTTGCACCCCTGGCGCGCCCGGGTCTGTTGCCTGCACGAGCCGACGGTTAGCGATTTCCGTGGTGATCGCGGCAGCCGCTGCATTTGCTGGTGTGTGGTCAGCAGCAATCGCCTGAGCGACAAGCGGTGGGACGGCGTCCTGAGCGTGGACGTCAACCCGAGCTCCAAGGGCTGTCGACGTCTGCGACGGACCCTTCAGAAGGGCCGCCACGGCTACGTCCGCAGGTGCGCCGACCAGATCGGCCGACGCCGCAGCGGATGCCTGAGCACTTTCGGCTGCGACCCGGGCCGCCTTTGCTTCGTCCAACACTGCCTGGGGCGACGACAGGAAGCCTGTCAATCCACCGCCTGACCACTTCACCCGTAAGCTCGGGGCGCGGAAGTTGGGGCCGAACGCATCCGGCGAAGACGTAATCGGGTTGGCCAGAGGCAAGCCGTTCGGGTCCGTCAGGACGAGAGGCGTTGTGCCTGCAGTGTCCGCCTCGTCGTAGATCGTGATCTGCGCGTTCGGGGCCCGGGTGAACGTCACAGCGTCAACGAACAGGGGCGCCTCGAAAGGGTACGTGGTCATGAGGTCTCCTTGTGGTCTGCGCGGTGGGATGGCCCGTCGTTGGGCTTCTGGCCTGCTTGTTCGAGGATGGAAGCCCACCAGCGCAGGATCGTGGTGTATGCGAGCTGCTGGGCGCCGTAGACGGCAAGCATGGTCTTTGCCCAACCTTCCGGGCTGTAGAGCTGGCCACTGGCCCACAGGTAGCCGGTAGCGATCACCAGAGAGACGATGATCGGAACGGCCACCTTGATGACCTTCGACCACGATTCCGACTTGGCCCAGGCAATCCCGAGCGGCGAGACAACGGTGAGGACCGCGGCCATGATGGTTGCGAGAGTCTCCACTACAGAGCCCCTTTCACTAGTTCGAGGACAGCAACGAAGGCGTCCACAACGGTTAGTGCGTAGATGGCCAGGCAGGTGGCGGCCGCCGCGAAAGCGATGGCCGCCACCCAAAGAAATGACCGCATGGGGCCTAGGCCTTGATGGTGAGGACGTTGTCGATGTATATCTCGGCATCCGGCCCGGGAAGGCCGTTGAGCGCCGCGAGGTATCCGGCGTCAAGGCCGTAATAGTCGGCGATCGAACGGATCGTGTCCGGAGCCTCGATGATCCACACCAACGGCCCCGGAATCCACACCTTCTGGCCGGGGGTGATGCTGTTCTTGTCGATGCGGTTGTAAGCCGCGATCTGATCGACGCTCGGGCCGTTGTAGTAGGCCTGAATTTTCGAGAGCGTGTCACCGCGCTCAACCACCCAGTGGATTTCGTTGTCACTACGGATGATCTGCCCGGGGGCAGGAGCCGGGGCCGGCGCGGGCGCGGGCGCCGGGGCGGGTGTGGAAGCCGGCACAAGAGTTGCAGGAGCGCCGCCGCCGAGAACGGCGTTGATCGATGCCCGCAAGCCGTCCATGCCGCCCGGCCAGCCAGCCGGGTCGATCTTGCCCTCGGAGGAGTATTCGAGGTGGCCCAGCTGCAGGCGCAGTTCCTCCGGCTGATTCAGGAGGTATGCCCGCTCCAGTGCCGCGCCCAGGTGCGGCGCAACCCTGATCTGATCCTCTGTCCAGTCGAACGGCGCTACCCCGGAGGACTCCATTTCGATGCCAATGAGGTAGTAGTTCCCGGCGTCCGTTGGAATCCCGGCGGCCGAACCGCGGCCCGCATGGTTCGCCAGCCCCGCGGCGACAAGGTAGACGGTGCCGTTGCGCCCGAAGACGATGTTGCATAGGGGCCCGGCGAGGTCGGGGCGCCCACCGATGCACATGTTCAGGGTCGGAGCGTCGGAGCCGGCGAACGCGCCACGGTTCGTGGCGGTGTGGTGCCAGAGGACGCCGCGAACCTCGGCCAGGTCGTGCCCGGCGTAGCCACGAGAGGCCCAGCCCGAGGTCTCAACAACGGTAAGACCTGCAGCGCGAAGGACATTTGCAAGATTCGAGAGCTTCATGATGGCCCCTTTCCGGGCATGAAAAAGGCCCCGGCGACTGCCAGGGCCTTTCGAGGGTTGGTTAGGTGGTGCTGTCAGGCGGCGGCTTTTTCAGGACGGGCCACGGGCGAAGCTCCTGATCCGTCATGCCATGCTCAGTGCAGTCTCGGCGCAGCTGGGAGGCGTACTCTTCCGTGATGCGCCGGTTATGCGCCTCGCGGTCGGCCCGGTCGCGCTCCCGCTCGGCATCCGCCCAAGCCTCGTTGCGCTGTTCCTTCATCGTGACGTTTCGGGCGCGCTCGCGACCTGCGGCGCCGGTGAAGAACTTGACGAGGCCTTTGATGAGTTCCAAGGCGACCATGCCGCCGCCGATGCTGACCATGGCCAGCACGAATTGTTGTGTTCCGTCCATTCGCTGGACCTCTACTTTTCGGGGTCGTAGGCGAAGTGTTTGATCTTCACTAGGCGGACTGCGAACGTGAGAAGGGCGAACGCGATGAAGCACATTGAGACGATCCGGGCGCTCGGCTGTGTTAGTGGCAGGGCGAGCACCGCAGCGCCGTAGATCGTGATCGCGAACATACATGCGATCGTGGCGGGCCGTTCGAGCCACCAAATCCCCGGCAAGGTCGTCAACGAGCCGAGCACACCGCCGAAGAGCAGTAGCCAGGCCCAGACGTGGACAAGGATCTCACCGAGGCCGTGTTCCATCGTCCGGGGCGGGTCCAACAGGACAGCGGTACCGGCGATCGCCATCACCAGGTACGCGCCGCAATAGCAGATAGAGAAGAAGCGTGGCTCTTGGATCATGAGCCACATGGTCAGAATGGTCGTCTTGATCTTCATTGGCTTCCACCCACTCACAGCGCCGCAGGGACAACCATGGCCCGGAAGGCCCGGTTGAAAGCCGTGAGCCCGAACGACTCAGTGCCATAAAGCCGAACCAGATTCAGATCTACGGAACTCGGCCCGCTGACGGGGTTCGTTGTGAACCCGCTAATGTCATACCAAGGAGCCACAGTGTTGCCCAAGGCGGCGACTGCGAGCCACGGCTGCCCAGCCATGGAAATGTTCGCGTCCCATCGAGTGGCCGACTTGCCACCTTCGAAACGGGCCTGAACCTGAACGTGGTAGGGGAAGCCAGGGTCAGGGATGCTGATCGTTGCAAGCTTGATGTTGTTCCCGTCAGGCGACGTCGAGATCGGGATGGCACCGGCCATCCATGACGACGCGACGTAAACCTTGGCGCCCGGGGTTTTCTTCACCCAGACCGCGAGGTTATTGTCTCCGAGCTGCAAAGACCAGACCGTGCCGTTGATGTTGACCTCCGTACCGATGCCCGTCAGATAGGTGCGCACGAGGTCATCCTTGGCGTACAGGCCGCCATTGCCCGCCCACACCCGAAGGTCGATGATTCGGTTCGGGGCGCTCAACCCGCCATTCCACTCCACCAGAGCGAGCGGCTGGTCATCCTCCACTCCGGGGCCGATCTTCCGGGCCGCGGGGATTTCCGGTGTCGCCCCGCCCGGGATCGCCACGAGCGTTGACGGTCCACCAGCCGCCGGCTGCCAGTTGCGACGATCCACAATCAAGTCGTAGCGAGTCCCAGAGCTGATAGCGTCGCACTGCACAACCTGATCCGTCGCCGCCTCATCCGTGACCCCCCATCCGTGGGCTTTGCCCTTGGTCACGATCACCGCGTACGGGATCGACGGGTGAGGTTTCACCTTGAAATCCTCGGCACCGTACACGCCATAATCGGGAACGCCTGCCCGGTTCTTTGCCCGGTCGGTTTCAGTCACTACACCGTCATAAAAGACGCTGGTCAAAGCCATTAGCGGGCCTTCCTGTCTGCGTTGTCGCGCTGCAAAGCGCGGATTCTCTTGGCCAAGGCGGTATCCGGATCGTCGGCGCGCTCACCCACAATGGGAGTGGCCGTGTCTCCGTCCTTGTCCCAGGACAACCGGGCTTCGCGGAGAACATCGGTGAACGCTTGCCCGCGGATCATGGCCGTCACCCGATCACCCACCCGCAGCCCGTCCCCGCCGTAGCGGAAGTGCTTTGTCTCGGACAGCTCGAGGGACAGCCCGGCCAGTGGTGCACCTTCGGCAAGGACTTCCTTGGCGCGGTCGGCGTAGACGTCGCCGGAGGATGAGTCGCGGGCATCTTGCAAGACCTCGATGATGTCGTTCCATTCGGTCTCGCGCGCCGGCTCGGAGAAGCCTTTGAACTCCCGCTCGACGCCCTCACCTTGGCCGCCGACAACCACGCGGGTCACAGCCGGGGCCGCCAGCGAGTAGGTCCCGCCAACGACAGTGCCGTTCTCCGGGGAAAGATGGTGCGCGTAGTTCCGGGGCTCATAGCAGTCCAGCAGAAGGCCGTTGCCTTGCTGTCTGACGGTCACACCGATCCCTGCTTGGTCCACGGCCGGGAAGAGTCGGTCATAGGCAGGGTGGAAGCGGAACGTGTACTTACCGGACGCCCCACGCCCAAGCGACGGCGCCACGGCCAGCGGGTAACCGAGCCGGGTTGCGGCCTCGGTCATGACCGTCTTGACGACTGTCTCAGCCGGGCCGGTGATCGACCGGTACGCGACGTCTTGGCCAGTCAGGGGTGCCGTTGGCTTCGGCCAGGCTAGCCAGTTGTTCAGGATCCGGAAATCATCCTCGACCGTGAAGGTTAGCGTGGCCGCTGTCGTGAACTGTCCGCCGGCCACCCGGACGGGCCCGGACATTTGAAACTCGCCGTGCCGGTAAATCATCACCCGGGCGGCTGGCTCCATGAGGTCCGCAGCCCGCCGGTGGTTCGCGTCGATCGTGAACGTCGCGGTGGACTTTACGTTGTGGCGGATGGTCGGCTTCAGATCGAGCGGCCGTCCAACCCAGCCCTTGAACTCCCAGCCTTTGTACACAACGATCTCGTAGGGAATCTCGGAAGCCACTACCAAGCCCTCCGATACCGGTTCTGCACCTCGGCAATGACGCTGCCAGTGCCAGTCATTTGGATGGTCAGCGGGCGGTCCTGCCCTCGGGGAATCGCAACGAACGCTGACGTCGGGTCAAGCTCCGAAGTGCGGTCCAGTGGTGACAGGATCGACTTCGTTGCCTCGTCCCATTGCCCGTACCAGAGCACCTGGCCGTTGACCGGGTCGGTGTCCATCTGCACGGCATAGCCCGCGGGGATCTCAAACGGGACGATGATGTCATTGCCGCCGACCCCGAATGAGACGGCCGTGGTGTGACCGACGACCGTCCACACCGGATACGCCGCCACGTCGCCGTCGTTCGTGAACGTCGCCGAGCCGAGCGCGCCACCCGCTGAGAGGTAGTGGATGGCATCAGCCGGGTAACCGTAAGCAATCCGGTCCGCCTCGGTGATGTAGTAGTTGCGCATGTCGCCCTGCGCCCATGACTTCGTGACCTTCTCGCCCAGCCAGTACGGCTTATCAGCCAAGAGGTTGATGCCGTACTTCGCCCAGCCGCGCTGGATCGTGTCATGGGTCAGTTCGTCGTCAGCGCTGATCAGCCGCAGCCCGAGCGTCCGACGATCACCGTTCGGCAGTTTCGCCGTCCAGGTGCCCTCGAAGTCAGGGTCGAGACTGCGCCAGAAAGCACGGTCCCGCTCCATGAACTCGGCAGAACTCGTATCCGAGTACAGGTAGAGCGGCCAGAACGCATCCCGGTCCTTGGTTGACGTGCCAAGATGCCGTGAGCCGGCAACGGCGGGCGACGAGCTGGAATGCCGCTCAAACGACGGCAGTTGCAGCCCGCGCACCCCCGGCCGCAGGAACAAACCTGCGGCCGGGTTGGTGAGCTCCCACTCGCTGCCATCCCAGCCCGTCCATGACAGGCCAATGCCCCGCCACGGATTCGCCGGAGGTGCCGGCGGCCTGTACGGGGCGGCGTAAACGATACCCACTATGTGACCTCCTAGATTCCGAAGGCAGCGAAAGTATCCCGCCGCTTCGTTTCGATACGGTTGGCGACCTCATCCGGATCCCAACCGACGTTGCCCTTGAAGATCACGTCCCCGCGGCCGCCGGAGCTTTCGCTCCGGAGGGTCGCGAGCCGGTGAATATCCGCCCACTGCTGCGGGTTCAGGATCGCCTCAGGCTGGCCTGTCCGGTTGACGACCTGCGAGACGCCCGGAGGCAGGATGCCGCCAAGGTCATACAGCGCGGGATCGCCGATTGCCGAGCCCTTGCCGCCGCCGGTGATGACGTCTGCGACAGTGCTAAACAGCTTCTTGCCGATGCCGATGGCAATGTCAGCCATGATGCCCGCCGCTGGGAACGCCGACTTGAACTGCGAAAGCAGCCCGTCGATGATCCCGCCGAACGGGTTGAATCCGCCGCCCGATGGAATCCCCGCCCCGCCAAGGTAGCCGTGCGGGTCGATGTCGTTGGGCCAGCCGCCGGCGAATGTCCCGAAGTGCAGGTGAGGCCCGGACGTGATGCCCGTGTTGCCCGACAGCGCAATCTGCTGCCCGGCCCGGACCATCTCGCCAACCCTCACGGCCATCGAGGACAGGTGAGCGAACCACGTCTGGATGCCGGAGCCGCCGTCGACGTGGATCTCGTTACCGCCCCACACGCCAGGTGCCGCAACACCAGGGCCGGACCAGCTAACCCGGCCGTTCTCCGTCGCGAACACCGGAGTGCCCACCGAAGCCGCATAGTCGACACCCTTGTGGACCCGGTTATAACCCTGAGTCTCCACCATCTGCTTCAGCGGATTCACGAACCCGCCGTTCATGTAACCGGCCAGCGAATCAGCCAAGGCATACAGGTTCCGCACACCAGCGCGGCGGGTCTGCTCCTTGGTGAACACGAACTCGCCGCCGTGAACAATGCCCGCAGGCTCGTCCTTGGCGCCGTTGCCCGTATAACCGCCGTTCATGAAGCCCTTGGGGAGCGCCACACGCGGCAGCTTATCCACGCCTGGCAGGACTCCGGCGATGGTGTTGAACGCGCCAATCAGGCCATCGTTGATCACCGTGTCCACGACGAACCGAACCGGCGCCTTCGCGATATCGAGGATCGTGTCCCAGACCTTCTTGACCGCATCGACGCCCGTTTGGAAAGCATCCGGAATGGTTTTTGTGATCGCCGTGCTCAGGAAATCGAACACAGGCTTGATGACGTTGTCCCAAGCCCACTTGATGGCGTTGCCGATCCCATCGAACGCCGGCTTGATGATCGTCTCGTAGAGCCACCTCACGGCCGGCGCGAGGATGTTCTGGAAGACGTACACCCACGTGTCGATCGTTGGCTTGATGACGTTCAGCCACACCCAGTTGATGGCTTTGCCGATAGCGTCAAAGACGGGCTTGATCACGTTGTTATAGAGCCAGTTGACGGCCGCCGGGAGGGTTACTTGGAGTATGTACGCCCAGGCGTCAATTGTCGGTTTGATGACGTTCAACCAGACCCAGTTGATCGCCGCGCCGATCCCGTCGAAAACGGGCTTGATCACAGACTCGTAGAACCACGTGAACACGGCGGCAAGGACGTCCCGGACGAAACCAATGGCCCCGTTGAAAATCGCGACCGCTGAGTTCCACCAGTCAGCGATGGTCGAACCGATCCCTTGGAAAACCGGGACCATGACGTTGTTCCACCACCACATGAACAGGGGCGCGAGGATGTTCTGAATGATCGAAACGATCACCTGAAAAATGCCCCGTAACAGCAGATAAAAGCCACCCAGGACAACCGCGGCGCTATCAAAAACCGGCTTCAGGATGGTCGTGTAGAGCCAGTTGAAGACATCGCCCACGAAGCGGACAGCGGCCATGATCCCGTCGAAAACGGGCTTGATGATCGACTCGTAAACCCACGAGATGATCGCGGCGATTCCGTCGAACGCTGGCTTGATCCAGTCCGTCCACAGGTAGGTGAAAAAGTCACCCACGGCTTGGATAGCGGACTGCCATGCCGGTACGGCCGTGCCGGTAAACCAGTCGACCACCGCGGCAATGGCACCTTGCATCCACTGGAAGGCAGTCGAAACGGCATCCGAGATCCACTTCATGGCGGCATCGACGCCGGCACGGAACCAGTCGACGTTGTTGTAGGCCCAGATGAAGCCAGCAACCAATGCCGCGACGACAGCGATGATCAGGCCGATCCAGCCCGTGGCAATGAGCCAGGCTGCAGCGATCTTCAGTGCTTGGATGGTCGCCTGTGTGCCCATCAGGATCCACCCGCCGACCATGGTTGCGACAGCCCAGGAGTGGACGAACGCGGCTTTGATGGCCGATCCGCGGGCGATGCCCCATGCGATCTTCTGCATTGCGGCGCTCTTCAGCGCTTCGACGCCGAGCGCAATCCAGTGCGGAATGAGGGCGGTGATAATCAGGCCTGCGATGATGCCGATCGGCACGCGCATTTCCCACAGGAATTTCGCGACGTCGACAACGGCGGGGCCGACCTTCAGAAAGGCGTCCTTCAGCTGTTCGAATACCCATCGGGCGTTGCTTCCGGCATCAATGATCTGGTTGATAGTGGTCCCGGAAAACCGGTCGAGTGCCGTTGAGCCTTCGCCCGTGAAGGCGCCCAGGAAGCCGAGCACGGCGCCTCGTGCGTCGAGCAGGAAGCTCACGAGTGGGGAGTCTTCCTCGACATGGAAAATCTCGCGAAACTTCGCCGTGAAATTGCCTCCCACGACGAGATCCCAAATCGCCTGCGCCCCGGAAAGGGCTTTATCAAGGAAGGTCCCGATTGCCGCGCCGGCAATCTTCGCGCCTTCCTCAAGAGGCTTGAGCCAGTTGATTGCCCCAGCGAAGAACTGCTGAATTTTCGGGTACACGCCGGACAGCAGTGAGGCGCCGATGCGGCCGACTGAGGCGATCGTGTTCTTGAACGCGCCCCGAAGGGTTTCACCTGACTTAAGCGCAGCCCCACCGAGACCCTTCTCCATGGCGTTCTGGAAGGTCTCAAAATTGATCTTGCCTTCGGAGGCAAGCTTCACAGTCTCCTCGGCGGACTTACCGAGCTCCTTACCGAGCAGCTGAATAATCGGGATACCAGCGTCATTCAGCTGGGCAATCACGTCGCCCTGGATCTTGTTGGACGCGCTCACCTTGTTGAAGATGGCTCCCATTTCGCCCATTCCGACACCAGCGATGGTCGCCGCGTCGCCAGTGAGCTTGAGGGTTCTCTCGAGATCCTTGCCGGGCTTCACGCCAGCCGCGACGGCACCAGCTGCGACCGTAGCGGCATCACCAAGCCCAAAAGCGGTGCCCTTCACGGCAGCCATGGCGTCGTTCATGATGCCCTGCACGGTCTCAGCCGAGTGGCCCAGGCCGCTCAGCTTGGCCTTGGCCTCCTCGATTGCCTGGAGCCGTCCAAAGCCCTTCGCCAGTGCCGTACCGAAGGCCGCGCCGACGGTCAGCCCGCCAGCGATGCCAGCAGCCTTCATGGTCCCGGACATGAACCCGCCGACAGCGCCAGTCAGCTTGCTGCCGAGGCTCTTACCAGCGCTGTCACCGGCACTACTGGCGGCCGCGTCGAGCTCCTTGCCAACCTTCTTCTGGAGGTCCTTGAATACCGGAACAACAAGGATGTCGGCGACACCGATCGTGGGCATGTGGCCTCCTATGAAGTTGTCAGATGTCCTCCGGAGAGAATCCGAACTGCTGGACGAACATCTCGGCCCAGTTGCGTTCCGCAGCCTCGACGGCGCGGTCAATCTCCGTGTACGGGGCGGGGAATGGCGTCTCTTCGCCAGGCTTCCCGCCGGCCGCTGCGATGCTGACCTGGCGCAGGCCTTTGACGGCGTGCAGGATCTCGCGCAGCACAGTGATGTTCAGGTCGTACTCTGAAAGTCGCGGCGCCCATGGATCAGGATCGTCCTGGCGTTCAAGCCGCTTTTCCGCCATGATGGCGGCCATTTCGGGATCGTTGGCGATCGCCTCGTTGAGCCTGCAGGCGGTGGGGAGCATGTCGATCAGCTCGAGCAACGCAACCCACCGTTTAGCCACGAACCATTCCGCGAGATCCACGCCGAACTCCCGCAAGAGGTCGGCGCGGATCTGCGGACGGTAGCGGGTTAGGAGCTCGCGGAGGCGGTATCTTCCCCCGGCTTGCCCACAGTCTGCTGGTAGTAGTTCATGACGCGCTCAATCAGGGCGCCATGGACGCGCAGCGGGATCTTCGCCGCCTTGTATGCCTCGAAGTCGGCCTTGGACAGCCACTTCTCGAGGAACGTGAAGTCGTTCTGTCCGGACCCCTCGAAGTCCTTGAAGAACGCCTCCGCTTCGTCTGCTGGCAGGTCGTACAGGTCGGGAAACGTGATCCGCTTCCCGCCCTTGAGGGCAACGATGAAGGGCTCCGGCTTCGCGACCTCCGCTTCGAGTGCGGCGAGGGAAAGGTTGATGTTCGGCTTGTCGTTAGCCATGGTGTTACCTCCGGGTGTGAGGGGTGGATTTACTTGGTGGGCTTGGCGGCGTCGGCCTTGGGGGCCTCGGCCTTCTCTTCGATGTAGCCGTCGCGGCGAAGCTCAGCAGCCTCAGTGGCGACGTCGGTGTCGACGGCGTGCTTGCCGTCCTTGGAAATGAAGCGGGCCATGTGATCGACTCCTAAGAACTTCGGGTGTGAGGTGGAAACGGTGCGCGTCGCCACACCCGGAGAGCGACGCGCACCGTGCTTGAGGGGGTTAGGTCCCGGCAGTGAATCCGAGGGCCGTCTTGGCCTTCAGAGCTCCGGTGCCGCCGATGTAGTGCTTCACCGGGACGCCGATCTCGGCATCGGTGAACACGTCGAAGGTGTAGGCCTGCTGCACCGGGTCACCAGAGCCCCACTTCTGGGAATCCGTCGAAGCGAGCTTCACGGAACCGTAGCCGCGGCCAAGGATCCAGTTGTCAGCGGCCGGACCGTCGTTGCCCAGGATCAGCAGGCGGTACTCCTGGCCGACCGGCAAGTCCGGCTCGTCAAAGACGATCTCACCGGTTGTCGCCGACTGGGTCACCGCCGAAAGGTCGGTTCCGTAGGTCAGCTCGAGCATGTGCTTCCGGCCGGTTTCCAGTGCGGTCATCTTCACCGAACGGGCGACGGTGTCAATGTCAGAGCGGGCCGGGCCGGCATAGCCAAGCGCGGACACATCAGACTTGCTGATGTCGCGGCCGAACTCGAAACCATCCGGGGTGACCATGCCAACCGGCAGGTAGCCCAGTGCCTTGAGGTCAATCAAGGCCCCGCCGACGCCAAACAGGCTCGCAGGCAGTTCAACGGACTTGGATGCCAGGAACGCTACGGCCTTCTGGATCTTGCGGATCAGATTCCGGTCGTCAGCTTCCTGCTGAATCGTGGCAAAAGTTGGCATGGCAAAAGACCCCTTTCAAGGGCTTGGAATTTGTTGGTTCCCCTGGCGGGGTCAGATGGGCCGGGAAGTGACCAAGAAGGTCGCGATGGCTTTGTTGAGGGTGTCCGACTGGAAAGGAACATCGGCAGGCGTCACGTCGGCCTCGATGCTGTCGATGTATCCCGACGGTGTTTCGATGTCCGTGCCGATGAGCGATGCAGCGATGGATTCGAGCGTGTTGACTGCGGCTTGGCCCGGCGCGTAAACCTCGATCGTCGCCCGGTCCACACGGTCAACGAATCCCCGCGTGCCGCCCGTGACATAGATCAGCGCCATAGGGAACGGGCCCTTGATCTCGCCGTAGTCGCCTGCAGGGATTTGGTAAACAGCCTTGACCGGCACGCCAAGATGCGTGGCGCCGTCGATCAGATCGAATAATGCATCGCGGGTGTCCGGGAAGACGAGAGCGTCGATCATCTGCCCCTCGCATTCATGGCCTCGGCCACGCGCTGCAGGATCGCGTCCCTTGTGTCGCGCCAGTCCGGTCGGGACTCGCGCACCACGGCCCCGGCGCGCCGATTGTTCGCCCAGCCAGCCGTGACCGTCGCTGGGGCTGCCTCATAAGTGCCCCGGCCCACAGCCTGAGCGTTACCTGCCAGCCGCTGCGCCGCGGACAAGGTTGCCGCCGCGACCGCCGACGACGTCCCAAGATCCTTGAGCCCGGCATCCTCGGCCAAGTACGACTTCGAACCGGGCACCTTGTGAAGACCCATCAGCCCATCACCAACCCAACCTCGGAACCGAACGGCCACTCACCCGGGCGACCCTCAACAGACCATGTGCCGGCCATCCGCGCCCCCTCAGGCACGCGGACGCGGTCGGCGGGCAGGAACGTGAAGCCAGGATCCCGGTAAAGGACAGCTTTCGAGTCAACGACGTCGGACCGGTCCAGCGGCTCGGCCGTCGCCCGCGACCCGACAATGCAGTCCGTCACCGGGATCTCTTGGGCCGGAAGGGGGTTGCCTTTGGCGTCCCGGCCGCCGCCGCGCAACACCACAACGTCAGTGCGCCACGGCTTCGGGAACATGCTCACAATGCCCATGTCAGCCTCCCGGGTGGATAGTCCACGCTTGGCGCTGCGGACGGGACTTGGCGAGCAGCCTCTTGTCAGCAGCTGTCATGTAGACGCTGCCGTCAGGATTCGCCATCTTGCCGCCCATGGTGAACGGCCCGGCACCGAACTGGAATGACTCCATGCCCGACGGTGGCGCGTTCTCGTCCTTTGGCTCAAGCGCGCGCTTGACCATGCGGCACACGACAAGGCGCGGCACGTCAGCATCGATGTTCCCGGCAGCAATGCGGGCGTCGAGATCCGGGTACAGTGCCCGGACTTCGACCGACGCTTCATGAAGCTTCTGTTGAGCCTCGGATTCTTTCGCCGCGGGAAGAGCCGACCAGTGATCCTGGAGGTCTTCCAGCGTCGCGTAGTCGGCCGCCATGGTTAGGCCTTCCGGGGACGGCCGCGGCGCGGTGCCGGTGCGGTGAAGTCGGGGGCGTCTGTCTTCGCAGCGGGGTCGAAGTCGTCGCCTTCGTCAGTTTTGCCTTCGCCCTCTTTGTCGCCGTCGTCGTTGCCCTTGTCAGCGTCGTCAGCCGGATCGCTGTCGGTGCCTTCCGGGTTGCTCTCGCCGTCTTCAGCACCACCGGCCGTGAAATCAGGGGCGTCGGTCTCGACCTCGGGCACAAGGCAGTGCTTGCCGACGAGACTTTCCGCCCACTCGGGCAGCTCGTCACCGGGAGCAAAGTGCACGGGCCCGGACTCACCATGAACAAAAACATGTGCGGCAAAAGTTGCCATATTGACTCCTAAAGATTGGGGCCGAACGGCGCCCGAGCTCGAGGCCCAGGCGCCGCCCAGCGGTCAACTAGAGAACCTTGGCCACGAAGGACAGGTTCGCGTTCGCCAGAACGGGAAGCGCGATGGCATCCGAGACGACCTCGGCGATCATCGGGGGCTTCTCGTTCTTGTAGACGCCAACGACGACGCCGGGCTGTTCGGACGGCTCGATGGCGTAGTTGGAATCCATCGAGGTCAGCGTCTGGCCCCAGAAGGTTGCGCCCATCTCGGACTGGCCGGACTGCGGATCAACCGGGGCAGGCAGGAACAGGAGCTTGTCATCTGCGATCACGCGGCCACCAGAGGTGGAGCGGTCGTAGATGAACAGTTCCGGCAGGCCCGCGGCGGTAAGGAGGCCGCGCACGTCGGCTTCCAAGCCGGGGCGGGTAGCGCCGTTCGCCAGGAGAGTGGCGAACTCCTTGCCGGCGGCAAGTGCGCGGAACACGCGGCGGGACATCAGCATGCAGCCGGGGACTGTGCCGTTGTTCGTCGCGGAGTACACGTCCGACCATGCGTTCAGGTCGCTCAGGCGCGAAACCGTCGGATCGGACCAGAGCGAAGCTGCCGTGACGTTATGGGTGCCGGAGCGTCCAAAGTCGTCATCGGAGATGAAGTTCGTCTGGTTGATAGTCGCCTTGCCCGTGGCCAACACGGTGCCACGAAGCCGCTCGATGCGGTCGGCGACGGCGCGGGCCGCGTTAGAGATCTCCTTGAAGATCGAGTCGCGGATCACCTCATCCGGCGAGTTGCGCAGCAGGAGCTGGTCGTATTCCGAGACCGGGCGGTTCTGGCCGAGGGCGGGCAGGTCGATGGTGACGCGCTGACCCGAGGTGGAACCGGCCAGTTCCGGCTCGGCGTCAAAGGCGCGGAACGCGGCTTCCTGTACGAAGCCGGCCTGTCCCTTGCGGAACCGGACCGAGAGGTCAGAGACCTCGGTATTCGGAATCCAGCGGGCCAGGGAGGCCTTGTTGACTTCGAGGTCGGACAGGGCGGCGCGAGCGTACCCGGTGGCCTCGGCGGGGGTGACGAGATCAGTCCAAAGCATAATCAGTCACTCCTTTCTTAGACGTAGACGATGGTCGTGGCGGACAGCTTGGCGGCCGCGGCGGGCTTGACGAAGACACCCGGGACCTTGGAGGCCACAACGCGGCCGTGGTCCAGCAGCGGGGCGGCAACGTTGGTCTGGCCTTCGACCTGCAGGTCGAACAGGATGTGGCCGGCGAGGATGCCCGCGCCCGTCACGGTAGCCTCCGTGGCGTCGTAGGGGACGAGAACGCCGCCTACCTTGGCCACGGGCTGGCCGGAGCGGAGGTAGCCGTCCGGGAAGTGGGTTGCTTTGGTGAAGGCGGCGACGTTGACCGTCTCGGTGCGGGCATTGCCGAGGGCATGTCCGGAACCGAGCCAGGCAAGGTTTCCGCTGCCGTAAGTTTCAGTGCGAAGACGAGGCATGGTGGATCCTTTCTAGGACTTCTTGTTGTGTTTGGCCGCGTACGCGTCGCGGCCGGCGGCAAGAGAGCCGCCAGTAGGGTTTTGATCGCCGGAGCGGTTGCCGGAGTCGTGCACCGGGCCGCCCTTGGGGGCCTTGCCCTCGGCGCGGGCATAGAGTTCGGAGAGCTTCTTTGCAGAAGCGAGGTAGCTGGCCTCGTCGGTCCCGGTCACAAGGTCTTGGTATTCCTTGGGAACGGGATGTTCTGCCAGTGCGGCGAGACGTGCGTTGGTTGCCTTGAGCTTCGCGTTCTCGGCTGCCTGGTCGTCTCGTTCCTTCTTTGCGCGGTCGATCTCGGACAGTTTTGCGTCCTCCGCGGCCTGAATTTTCGCCTCAGCATCGGTGGCCCGCTTTTCGGCAGCAGCTCGAGCGTCGCGTTCAGCCTGCAGTGCCTTGATTCCGCCCTCGCCGAGCTTCTCGCCGGCGGCTTTAGCGGCTGCTGCGTCAGCGGCGTCAGCGGCAGCCTTTGCAGCAGCATCAGCAGTTGCCTGCGCGGCAGCTTCCGGGGTGATCTCCATGACGGCATTGCCGAAACGGGCCCGGTTGAACGCGAACAGCTTCTCAATGCCGCCAGGTGCAGTGATGTCGATACCGTGGGGAAAATTCTTGCTCAATTCGAACTCCTTCAGTGGATGCCGCATCGCACGGCGAATAACCCCGCCCGCATCGCGCGGAAGGGAAAAACACCTGTCAGGTGGCTGGATTAGTGGACGTGTACGCCGTCGTTGACATGGTCCGGGAACTCCCGGCGCAACGCCGCCGTGATGTCCTTCATCTGCCCGGAACCAGCTGCATCACGGGCTATTTGGTACATGTCATAGAAGTTGTCCGGAAGATACCCCGGCGGGTAGTCATCCCCGGGCCTCAGCGGCACCGGCTGACAGTCGCATAGGCCGTGATACTTGGAACCATCGGCTTTCGTTGACGCCGATTTCTTCGAAAAATAGACGGCGTCACGGGAAGCAAGGATGAGGCACCAGCTGCACGTCTTCAGCCCGGAAGGGACACGCGCCCATAGGGCACCTTCGGCCTTCGCGTTGTAGGCGATCGCGTCACGGCCAGGTTGCTTCACGTATTTGTCCGCCGCCGTCAGTAGCCCACCCAGCATCGAGGCAGGATCCGGGGTCCAAAGCTGCCCCGCAAGGTAGCGGATTTTCGCCTCTACCGCGGACGCGGGAATGCCAGCGGCACCAGGCACCGCACGGAACACGCCCACAGCGCCAGAAGCTGCCCGCAACTCGTCGTAGTAGTCCAGGGCCAGAGTCTCGGCAACCGAACCATATTCAGCCACCAAAAGCGGCACGAACTCCAATAGGGCGTTCCGTACCGCTTCCGGCTTAGCCAAATTGAGGGTGGCGAAGAACCCTGCCAACTCATTACGGACAAGCTTCGAAAGCCCCGCGTTAGCCGCCCGGAACTGCTCAATGATCGGATCAGTCACGGCTACGGATTCTCACGAATGGTGATCGGCGAGCCCGGCATGAACTTGACTCCTGTAAGGCCCGAACGTGCGGCAGCGTCGCCAGCATCAACACCAGCACGGCGGAGTACGCCCAGCGCGTCAGCCTGCGCCTTGAGAACCTGCGCTTGCTTGAGCTGATCATCAACCGCCCCAGCAGGCGCCGTAGTGCCATCACTGAACACTGGAGTCGCGGACGACTTGGACGCCGCCACCAAAGCATCGAGACGCTGCCCGGACTCTGCGCGTTTCGCGTATGCAAGGTTTCGCTCGATCTGCGTCTTGGACAGTCCGTATTCCTCCATGGCAACCTCAGGGTCGCCATTCGGGAACGCCGTGGTGTACTTCAGAGCAGCATCAGACCGGGCCGCACGAGTAGGTGTGCCAGCATCCGCAAAGTTGGCCTGCAATCCGCGCAAATCGGCCGCCATGCCGTCGGTGATGCCGCCATACTTTACGGCAAGGATCGTCCGGGCCAGCGACTCGTGAGCAATCTTGTAGCTGATATCGCGCTCGTTCTCAACCATGGCAACCATGTCCGACTCGGAAGCGAGAATCGCATCAGCAGAGGACGGATTATCGTGGATAATGCCCAGATAGCCGACCGGGATCGAAAGCTCACTCGAAACCATCAATCCGATGGTGCGCATCATCTCCGAATGCGGCTGCATTGAAGCTTGCTGAAGCTGCTTGATGTCCGGGCGAACAAGCTTCTGCTCGTCCTCATCGAACACATCAGGCAACGCCCACATGCCGCCAATCAGCGCTTCGAGAGGCGAGATCCGCTTACCGTCCGGGCCAGTAAAGTGCGCCTCGTCAGCGCCCAGCAGGGCCCTCTGCGGTGCAGAGAAAAACTCGGCAGTAACTTCCTGCCGGAGCATCGTCCGCACGCCCTTGTCGATGTAACCCATCAACGGGCGCGTCACCCTAGACCGGCCAAACTGGCGGGACAGCGACCAACCCCAGATATACGGGATGCAAGGCACAAGGCCCGGCACGCCATCAATCTCCTTGGTGACAATCCAACCGTTCACCGTCGACTCAACACGCAACGTCTTACCCGGGGTGTACAACAGCGCCACGGTCGCGGACACCATCTCGAGTGCCAGCAGCACCCGGTTAGTCCGGGCGTCGACCTCAGCCGTAGCCTCAAGCGCAGTGCGGGCAGCAACAATCACATCGGGCTCACCGAGTGTGGAGTCGCCCGGGGTAACGAAAAGGAACGCCACCGAATGCTGAAGCGACGACTCAATCGCCATCCGTTCCACAGCGCCCAAGTAGTTATCCTCGAAAGTCGCGTTGACCTCGTCCAACAGCGTGGACGGGCGCGGCAGTGTGAAACCATCGGGCCGAATCCGCGACGCCGGAACCTTGATCCCCTTAGACGCCCAACCAATCGGCGTCTGGAAATCAATCATGTGAGGCGGAACCGAAAAGCCGATCTTGTCCAGGCGCTTCTTATCCTCGACATACGACTCCCGCAGCTTGTTGCGCGAGGCCTTACGCCGGATCGTAGACAGCATCCGGTAAAACGCCGTCGACTCCTCAAAAGAGAGCTTCCGAACCACTTCAAGAACAGCCACCAGCGTCACCCCTAACCAACAATTGCGTGCCTTTTCCTCACGGTCCCGGAACGGGGCCGCCTGGCAAACTTCACGGCGCCGAAATGGGCGCAAGTCACGGCCACGATCGGGGCCAAATCAACGTCGAGACTCGTACGATTCCACTTGAACGAGCCCGGCCGATTTTTTATCGGATCCTTCGTGGTGTGCTTCGCCGACTCATTCAAGTGCGCCTGCCCGAAATGAGTTACCGCAGGGTGCTTCTCAACAGCCTCATGCAGCATCGCGCACGCCTGGGTGTACTCACTCGCCTGCAAAATAAACACCTTCATCTGCTTTTTCTTCAGATGCGCCTCAAGCAGGTCGCGCGCCGGCGAGAAAGCATCAATTACCACAGGAATCCGGCGTTTACACCGTTCCCAAAGCCACTCCACGAGCGCCGACGTGCCAGCCTCATCAAACGGAGCATCAGCGGCCAACTCGAGGTGAATCTCCCCGCCATCCGCAAACGTCGAAACCCCGATCGAAACCTTCGTGCGCTCCGGATTCATGTCCACGCCAAATGCGGCAACAGGCCACTCAGGATCCGGATGATCAATCTTCCGGTCATCCCACTTCGTGAAAGCGACCTGGCCGGCTTCGGAAGGCGTCGGCCACATGTTCAGCCGCTCGCGCGCGAACGACCTCGCCGACTGCCGGAAGTGCTCGCCCTCCACGGTGCGCAGCTTGATGCGACCACCGAGAGCAGGATTCGACTGAGCCCAATTGGCCCGGTCCGCGACAAAGACGCGCAATTCTGCCTCGTCCATTTTGTCGACGTCGCCAACAGCAGAGTGCTCAACCCAAGCTGATCGCTTATCAGCACCCGTCACGGCGGCGTTACGCACGCGGACGAAAGGCTCGCCGCGCTCGCTCAAATCCCGCGGCGGGGTGCCCATGTAGATGATGATCGGATCGCCAGACGGAGAAGCGGAAACGGTCGGCTCAAGAGCCTCCTGCTCGTCCTCTTCGTACTCCTGAGCCTCGTCAACAACAAGGACGTCGAAGGAGCTACCTCGGCCGGCGCCGCCCGTGCGGGCGCCCAGCTCGATCAATCCGCCGTTGTGAAGCTCAATGGCCTCCTGGCCGTTCGTCTTGCGGATCTCCTTGACCAGAGCATTCAGCTCCGGGAATCTCGCACCCGGGTCATTGACCTTCGTGCCAAAGAAAAACATGAGGCGCTTGAACGCCTTACGGGCCGAGCCGAGTAGGTGCGAGGTGTGAAGGATCTTCAGGCCGAGAGCCACCATCAGGTAGAGCTCGACGATCTCCAGAGCGCCGTTCTTGCCGTTCTGGCGAGGAACACTCAGGCCCCACGTTGAGGCAAGCCAGCCAGCATCATCAGTGCGCAGCCACGCCCTGACAACCTCAGACTGCCAAGGATCGGCAACGAACTGATATCCCTCGGCGAACTCCAGCGCTCTCTCAGCATGCTCAACGCTGTAACCACGAGGCGACGGCGCCGTGTTGAAGCGCGCGACCTGCGAACCGATCAGCACGCCGCACCACCTACGCCTTTTGCTTTTGCATCAACCTCTGCAACGGAGAGACATTGGCCGGAAGAGTCGCCGGCGCGGGAGCCGGAGAGGCTGCAGCCTTCGAATCGGCGGGGGAAAGCTTGGCTAGGATATTCGCGAGAGCAATTGCTTGCTGCCGGGCTTCAGCCAACGGCGCCGCGAACTTCACCTCAACGTTGACGTTGCGTTCCTCGCCGTCGTCCTCCCAGAGATGAACCCGGAACTGCATGAGGTTCAGGACGCCCTTGCCCTGGATGATGTTGTCCAACTCGTCCAAGCGGTCGGCCAGTCGGGCAGCCTCAAGCACAAGCGCATTCCGCGGGACATCTTCAGTCGCCATCGCCTCCCAGATCGACAAGCCGCGCTCACCAAGGCCAGGAGGAACATCCACGTCGACCTCCTAGAAGTTTGGGGCCGCGCCATCCACGAGAGCATTTTGAATGGGGTCAAAATGCCCTGCGAGCAAATGGCGCGGCGGCTACAAGAGCGGCCGAGGGAGGCTCGCCGGCCCCACGAGCCAGCTCGGGGGGATATTTTCGCTAATGCCTGGGGTGCGAACGGGAGGCCCCTGGGGAGGGGTCCTCCCCCATATCGGGGTATGGGGTTCTGGGATACGAGTTTTCGTATCTGGGGTTATCCACAGGTCACCATTTCCGGCTGGTTTTGAGTGGTTTGGCTGCCATGACGGTTGTTGCTTTGGGTGCAGCGCGGTTGCCTTTGGATTGGTTGCATCTGCGGCATATGACGATGACGTTTGATAGTTCGTCTCGTCCGCCTTTGGCGTGCGGGATGATGTGGTCTGCTTCGGCACTGCATGGCGTGAGCCCGACGTCGTAGTCGAGCGTGACACCGCAGTGAGGGCATCGCGTCTGGCCATTGGCTTTGGCCAGCTTCTTGGCTTGGCGTGAGACGCGCTTCCATGTGGCTGTGCCCGTGCGTGAGGTAGCGATGACTACCTCCTAATGCTTGTCTCTGGTTGTGCTTCCGGTTTGCCTGAGACGGTGGCCGGTATGAGGTGCCTTGGCTTGCGGGTCGCGGGACGAATGATGGTTTGCTTGCCGACGTTCCAAGGTCTTAGCCCCGTACCAATTCCGCGTTGCCATCTCCTGGGCTCGGCATCACATGTTCTTGGGGATGGTGTTTCCGGTGCAGCGGCAGGTGGGGCCTTGGCGGGTGGAGAGAGCAGGCACCCGGCTCCTACCTTGGTTCGCTTGCCGTTCGTGAGGCGGGGCGTGACTTTGACCGCCGCTACCGGAAAGTGGGTCTCCCCGGATTCGAACCGGGACTGTGCAGGTTTTGAAGCTGCTGTCTCTGCCGTTGGACTAGAGACCCTTGTGGCCCGCGCTCATGGGGGTTTGCGCGGGCTGGACGCTGCCTCTCGGCTGTGCCTCGATTCGGGGAACCATTGTGGTTCCCGTGGGCTGGGGCGGCTTTGCACCGCCGACGATTTCAGGTCGCCCTCATTTGTCCAGCCCTCCCGCAGCTCATGTTCTGCGGGCTATTCAGTTGTTGGTTCTTGTGCCAGGCCCGGGCTTGGCGCGCCTCGCCCGGGTCCAGCGTTGCAACGGTCACCAGCCGTTGCTCTTGCTTCCCGGTTCCCCGGGGAAGTGATTTGGGCAGTAAAAAAGCCGCTCCATCTGGAACGGCTTGCTTTTGTGAGACTACTAGCCCCAACGGCACTTAGCTTACTGGGAATTAACTCACACGTGCAACATCAGCCACCGGCGTGTTGGAGGCGGCGCGGAGCCATTTCAGATCGTCACCATTCCATTCGGCTCCGCATCCGTCGCAGTTCGCAGTCCAGTTGGCTGGAGGCGCGATCGCTTCGGTGTCGTCGTCCCAGTAATGGACTGCGAGACACGGTTCGCGCTCAGGACCGTAGAATCGCTGCCCGCAGGATGGGCAAGGGATCGATGGGCGCCACGGTGGTCGTTTGGATACGAGCAGGGCGCGGATTCCTTCGATCCATCCGAAGGTGATGGGCTCCAGGTATGCCTGCCATTCGCTTGATGCGGCTACGGCCCACGCTTGGAGAAGCGTTGTTGGGTTGCCTTGGTACTCGTTCCCGGTCATTTCGAAGTGCTCAGCGAGTGCTTGCTCTTTGATCTCGCGCTCTAGTTTGTCGGCCGCGGAGTTGATCATCATCCCGGCGCCGCCTGATCCGCCGCGGCCGACAGCGAAGTCAGAGGTGACGGCGGCCCGCAGTTCGGCGAGCAGTGGTGGGGCTTTGATGAAGGAGCCGTCGTCGGCCATTGTCATGTGCTCGTTGATGAGTTGGTGGATGTTATCCCTGAGAGTCATCGGCTGCCTCCGGCTTCGAGTTTCTGGATTTGCGTGCGGAATCCGGTGGTGACTTTGACGGGTGTGCGCGGGTCGATGTTGTGGTTGAGGGCGTTTTGGGCGAATGCGAAGACGTCGCCGACGGTCATGCCGGTTTTCTTGTCGTCAGCGGCGTGTTCGATCTTGATGTTGCTCATGGCTGCTCCTGGGTGATGGTGATGTCGAGTCCGCTTAGGTTTTCGGCCCAGACTTTGCGGATGTTCCAGTGGACGATTCGGGCGTCGTCTTTGATGACTTTGGATTTGGTGAGGGCGTCACCGACGGCGCGTTGGAGCTTGTCGAGATCCGGGGTACCGGCGGGCGCGTCGGCGTACTTGGTTGTCTTGGGTTTGGGTAGCCGGATCTCGCCCGCAATGGATACTGGCCCATCGATGGTCGTCCAGTTGAGTCCGGCAGCGGCTCGGGCTGCTCCTTCGACTGCAGCGCGCCAAGCGGGCAGCTTCTCGTCCATCTCGACCAAGACGATCTTCCGTCCACGCTTGAACGCTTTCTTGCTGCCTTGGCTGGCGGGGAGACCGTAGGCGACGACGCGCAGCGAGGTCATCGCCCGCCCCACTTTCGCCGGTCCCGCAGGAGGGTTGGATCGTGCGGGCGGTTCGGTGGTGGCGCTAATGCGGATGCGATTGATTCAACGACGTCGAGCACAGGTTTCACAGCCTCGGAGAACGCATCGATGATCGCTTGGTAGGCGATGCTCATGATGCGTTGGGCGTGCCCGAATCCGCGCTCGTGCCGATGGCAGGCTTCGATAGCCCGGAACTGGTCGGGCTTCGTGACGCGCACACTGCATGGTTCGCAGGTGTACGTCCAGCGAGCCTTGCCCTCTTTGCGGATCATGCGGCCACCGCCATCTGGAAGAGCCATATCGCCAGCACAATGGCGGTCGGTGCGATGACGAGATGACCGATGTGCGCGAGGTTGCTAGCCCATACGATCCGCCCGATAGCAACCCTGACGATGTTGGCCGAATACAGCAGTGCGACGAAGGCGCTGGCGATCGCAAGTGCGAGCAGCAGGTAGTTCATGAGTTCTCCTGAATGAGTGAAGCCGCCCCGGTTGGGACGGCTTCTTGGATGCTGGTTGAGTTGGCGACGCTCACAATGCTTGCCGTTCGTCGATGCTTTCGGCCTTTGCTTTGACGGCTTCGAGGTTCTTGGTGACGTACTTGAACGGGTCGAGTGCCCGCTGCGCCTCACTGATCGTTTCGTCGATGTTCCGGCGCACCTCGGCGGCGATTGAGCGACTGCGAGCCAGGTCGAGTATTCCGTCGGCGATGTCCTGATCGGTGACGTCTTTGCTGGCCAGGTAGGGCAGGCCTGTCCTGTATTCGTGCTTGCCCTTCTCGACGAGGTTCACGATCGCGTTGATTCGTTGCGTGTGCGGGCTTGCGAAGCCTCCGGCGCCGGTGAGCCTTAGTTCTTGCTCTCGTTGCTCGGCGCGTTCGGCGCGTTGCTTGTACGCGTCGCGGTCATATTCGGCGCGTTTCACGACGCCTTCAAGCCTGCCGACCATGTAAGCGGCGAGACGGGACAGTGCCGGTGCCATGTCGCCATCAGGGGTGAGCTTCGGAGCTTCCCTCAGGATCGTCATTGAGCGGGTGCGCCTGCCTGACGGAGGTGCCATGACGCCCCACAGGTCGGGGATGGTCAGGCCCTCGATCAAGGCCGGGTCGGCGACGACGAGATACCAGCGGGTACAGTACCGAAGCCATGGGTCTGCCTTCGTGGGATCGGCGAGCTCGGCCATGACGTCCGATCGGGTCACCTTGATCTCATGCCCGATCAGGGTGTTTGCCTTTGCCCCTGCGATGGATATGGGGGCAACAAGCAGGTCGGCCCGCCGGCGCCCGCCAGGGGCTCCGATCTCGGGCATGAAGAGATGCCCCATTGCGCGGCCGTCTGGGTTGTAGTGCTGGCGTAGGAGCTCGGTCATGCTGTGGGCGGTGTGCGTCACTTCCGTCACGGTTCTTCCTCGCTTTCAATGACTGAAGCCGCCTCTTCCGAGACGGCTTCGTGGTGTTTTCCGATGTGGGTTTGTGGGCGGATCCCGGCTTTGACGTCCGCCCAGCATGATCTGCAGGTGTGGGCGTCTTGCCCTATGTGGTCGGCACATGGTGGTGGCTTCGGTAGCTGGCGACGGGCGGCTTCCGGCCAGTGGGGCCCCGGATGGAAGATCGGCGCCGGCGTCTGGCATGTGGTTTCCATTGCCTTGGTGGTTGCGGCGATGGTCAGGGCGCCCAGGCTTGGGACGTCGCGGTGCTTGTCGATGAGTGACACCAGCGAGGCGACGGGCCAGTCTGGTCGGATCTCGTGGAGCAGGTAGGCGACGGCCCGCTTTTGCTGGTCTGTGATGATCAAATTGGGATTCCTTTCAAGCCAAAACGTCGCCTGACTTTCGCCGCTGGTTGTTGCCGATTTTCTGGGCTCTGGTGAGTTAAGAAACAGACTTGGTTGGCACTTTTAGGTGTAGGTGTGAAGGTGTAGGTGTTAGGTGCAGGTGTTACCGATGTCTTTCATGAAGGCATCCACAAACCCTTTCCCGATCCCGTTAGGAACCCTTTCCGGAAGGGTTTCCCGAACCCTTTACCGACTGGTTTATGCAGCCTCGTCGGATACCATTTCGCGGGGGTTTATTGACCGTCCCGCCATGGCATCCTTCAAGGCTCCCCAGCTGGTCCATTCCGGGTTCTCGGCCTTCAACCGGTGGAGCTCGTGGACGACGACGCCGCGGATCGTCCTGGACGCCACTGAGGCGTAAGCCTTGGCCACTGCGGCGCCCATGTTCCGTTGCTTGAGTAGTCCGTCGCTGCGCATGAATGAGCGGACCAGCACTTCTTCGGTGTCGTCGTCGGTCACGATGTAGACCTGTTCAATGAGCTCCTGTGCGGCGGATTCCAGTACGTCCAAGGTGAGGCCTTTCGCCTTCGGGACGATGCGCTTCAGCCGCCAATCCAAGACTCCGCAATGGGTCAGGTCGGCGTGTGTACTCAAATGGATGAACAACCATTGAGCCATTGGGGACAGGTCAAGGAAGTCATCATCAACCCAGATGCTCACTTTGATCTGCCCGTATTGCCTGGCCATTGAATATTCCTTTCTCAGTCGCTCGTGATTGTCATGCGGCTACTCCGAGCGATTCGGCGGCGATCATGCCGAGGTCGCGGGCGTTGGGCGGGCAGACGGCGTTGCCAGCTTGCTTGACCATTTCCCGCTTGGTTCCAGTCATCGTGTAGTCCTTGGGGAATGCCATGCCCCAGGTGACTTCGTGTGGTTCGAGCATGCGGAAGGTGCAGTCTTCGACGGCGGGCGGGTTGACTCCCATGAGTCCGTGGTGGTTTCCGTTGGCCGCGAACGTGTCCAGTGGGTCGTAGACGTCCTTGGGTGCGTTCTGACCACGCAACGTGATCATGGCGTAGCGGTCCACCGTCGTCAGCGTCCCGATCGGATCAGTGACTGTCTGCGGCTTGCTGGAACCGTAATACGGCATGAGCATCGCGTTGCCATGGTGTTCGCTCTTGCCTCCGGGGGCCAGCAGCAGCCCAGTCTCATTGCGGGTGGTCTGGGTCCGCATGGCTTCCCTGATGTCGCGGGCTTCCTTGCCTTCCCGGCCCTCGACCGGAACCAGAAGACCGCGGGTGTAGCTCGTGGTCTGGGTCTGGAACGGCTCGCTGTTCACCGCGGAAAGGATCTGTTCACCCCGGACGGCGTCGATCGCTACCGGCTGCGCGCCGTACTTGTCGAGCCCAGCATGGATTCGGGCCATAGTCTTAGGCGCCAAGGGCCCCGAGCCGATGAAGTCGCCAGACTTGTTGAAGTAATCCTTGACTGGGCGATCGCCAATTCGCTGGCCTTGAATGCCCCAGTCGATGGCATCTGCAGCTGGCCGCCAGGCGGGCTCCACAATTCGGTTGCGGCAGGACACCTTGGGGCAGCGGTAAAGGTACTGGGCGCGGTACCGGCCCCAGCGTTCGTTGGGCTTCTTGAACACTTGCAGCGCGCGCACGGTCTCGTCGCAGGACGGGCAGTATGCGAGCGGCCGGAGCTTGTCGAAGTCGGGCTTGGCGTTGCCTTCCTTCCAGAACATCACGTACATGCGGTCCCGGGACTGCGGCGCCGGGAGGCCGCCGAGCTGCGCGTGCATTGAGTTCATGTAGACGATGTGGTGCTCGTAACCGAGTGACTTCATGGCGAGCAACCAGGCGTCGAACATCAGCCACTTGGCGGCGTCCACGACGTTCTCGGTGATGATGATCTTGTAGTCGTGGATCTCGGCGAACCGGGGCACGTCCCACATGGTGGCCCGGGACTTGATGGCGGCCTCGTCGGGCAGCTTCTCGCCGAAGAGTGCTGTTTGCCGGGTGACCCGTTTCTTGCCTTTGGCCACACTGTGGTTGGTGCACTCCGGCGATGCCCACAGCATGTCCGTGGTCGAGATGAACTCCGGGTCAACTTGCTGGATGTCCGCGCAGACGTGATCAACCTCGGGATGGTTGGTGTTGTGCGTCTCGATCGCACGGGCCCAGTGGTTCATGGCCGTCTTGACCGTGATGCCCGGGACAGCAGAAAGGCCGGTGGATGATCCGCCGGCCCCGCAAAACATGTCTGTTACTGTGATCGTCATTTCGTGTCCCTCTCAGCGAAATCAGCCTTCGCCTTCTCAATGATTTGGTCCGGGTCTAGCCCGCGCTCGTTGGCCCATTGCCAGAGCATTTCGGGGTAGTGCTCGCCCCATTCGAGCCTGCTGTCGATCGCGGCTGCCATGGTGTCCGCCCAAAGCCGGTTGTAGCCCTGCACTTCGATGAGGACGTCGACAATGACGGCGTCCAGGAGGAAGGAGAAGCAGTGCATGTTGGCTTGGACAAGCCTGAGCTTGCGGGCTTCGTCGGTTTCGTCTGGCTTTCGATCGGAAAGACTCTGGTGGAAGTAGGTCTCCTGAATCAGGGCTTCCTTGATGTTCCGCTCGATGATCATGTCAGCGGTGACAACTGGCTCCGGCCATTCGCCTGGCAGCATGGGTTCTTCGCTCATGGCGTGCTCCTGAATTCGTCGCTGAGTAGTCCACACGGCTCGTAGGGGCAGTTGGCCCACAGCGTCAACCCGTGGGATTGGTCATGCCAGTCCGAGAACGTCTGCAGGTCGCCTGCGAAGTCTCGTTCCTCGTCGGCTGGGCAGTCGTCTTCGTGGTGGTAGCCGTTGTCCTCAAGAACAGAAGCATCAATGTCGATGTCCACGTTCACTGAGGTGTAGAAGGGCTTACGCTTTTTTGCCGCGCCGCTCATCAGAGCTTCACCGGCATGATGAGGTGGGCGAGTCCGTCGTGGCCGGTGATGAGTGCGGGTTTTGCCCGGTTCTTCTGGAATCCGATAGTCACTTGTTCGGATGGGGTGACGGCGAGTGACCAGGCGAAGTATCCGGGGTTGAAGGCAACCTCGACGTCGGTTCCGTCGAGCTCGCACGGTATGGTTTCCGTGCCAGTTGCGCCGACCCCGGTTCCAGCTTCGATGACCAATTCGGCGCCGCTGGCGGTAATGCGGACGGGCGTGTTTTGTTCTGCGACGAGCGATACTCGGCCCAGGACATCGGCTAGCTCGGAGCGGTCCACGGTGATTGTCGTTTCCGTGGACTCAGGGAAGAGAGTCTGGATCTTCGGGTATTCAAGGTCGAGGATCGTTGCCGTTGCGGCGCGGTTGCCGCTGCGGATCCCGAAGAGGTTTTCGCTAGCGAGAATCTGCGCTTCGCCAGCGAGGTTCTTGGCAGCTTCGGCGAGCCATGAGCCGCGTACGAGGACGCTGATGTCATCCCCGGCGGGCGCCCACGGAATGGTGGCTTGCGCGAGGCGGTAACGGTCGGTAGTCAGGAACGATAGCTGCGGCCCCTCGCTGACGATTTTTACGCCGGTGAGGACGGGCAGGGTGTTGTCTGTGGCTGCGGCGCCGATGACTTGGGCGACGGCGGCTGCGAAGACGTCACCGTCAACTTTCCCGGCTGCCGCGGGAAGTCCGGGCATGGGCGGGAAGTCTGCAACGGGCATGGTGCCGATCTTGAAGACCGCAGACCCGGATGTGAGGGTGGCGGCACTGCCGTTCACCTCGACGGTGACGGTCTTCTTGCCGAATTTGCGGATGATCTCGGTGAACATCTTCCCGGGAAGCAGCACGTTTCCGTCTGCGTGGACGTCGGCGGCCACACTGGTGCGGGCTGACTTGTCATAGTCGAAGCCGCTGATGCGCAGGGTGCCGGCCACGGCTTCGATGAGAAGGCCGGACAGGATCGGCATTGGCGGGCGCGGGTTGATACCTTTCGAGGCGTAAGCGGCTGCGTCGGCGAGGGCGTTGGCGGGGATGGTGAATTTCACGGTTGGTCTGCTTTCTTTGGGTGTACAGGGTGGAGCCGCTCCCAGTCGTCTACCTCGGCGGCGGCTAGTTGAAGGCCGAGCTTCCCGCCCCAGACTGGCGCGGGTAATGGGAGCGGATTCTTCTTTGGCGGGATGGGCTTGGCTGGCCGCGGTGGCGGTGGTTCTGGTGCCGGTTCAATCTCTGGTTCGTGCACCGGGTGCCATCTCTCGGGGTCCCGGTACACGTATGTCATGACGCTTCGGGCAACTCTTCGAGGTCGAACAGGGTTGGCATTCCGCGCTCGCGTTCTTCGGCTTCGAGGTACTTCACGGAGTCGAGGAAATATCCGGGGTTGAGCTCGCTGGAGCGGCCGCGGCGGCCAAGCTTCAAGGCCCGGAGCGGGACTGTGCCTAGACCGCCGAAGGGATCGAATACGAGGTCGCCCGGGTTGGTGTACCTGTTGATTAGCCGGTCAACAATGTCGAATTGGAGCGGGCAAACATGCATTTGGACGTTGCGCCGTTTCTGTTCGCCGTTGAGGGTGAGCATCCGGTTGACGTCGTGCCAAACATCCGGCGCCCAGGATCCGGGCATCAGGGACATGAACGTTGCTGGCAGCGCGCCCTTTCCTTGCAGCGCCTCGCCGATCTCGACATGCGATTCGTAGTCGTAGACCTCACGGAGCGTCTGATCCGTGAACAGGCGTGACCGCTGCTCGACGGGCAGCGCAGCGAGCTCGTCCGGGGTGAGGTGACGGTCGCCGCTTGAGCGCCAGTTGGCGTGAGCGTCGACCTGCCATCGGGCGAGTGAGTAGTCGTCCTTTTCCTTGGTCACCCGATCGTCGGCGTAACCCTTGGACCGGTCAGTCTGCGGCTTGTGGAAGAGCAGGATGTACTCGGGTGAGCCGACGCCCATCTTCGTTCCGTCCTTGCGCATCTCCGTGTACCCGAGCCGATAGGTCTGGTTGTTCTCGCGGACAACGTCGGTGACGACGGTGACCATCCCCATGTAGTCAAAGCCGTGCTTGATGCCGTGGAACAAGGCCTCCGCATGGAACGGGCTCACGGTTGGGATGCCGGCGCCGGTGACGTTGCCGAAGTTGATGCGGTCCTTCACATGGCAGGCGTAGATCCGGCCTGGCTTCATCACGCGCAGTAGCTGCGGGGTGAGGAAGTCCATTTGCGCCCAGAAGTGGTCGTTGTCGTCGGTGTGCCCGAAGTCGTTGTACGACGGCGTGTACTCGTAGTGGTTGCTGAAGGGGATGGACGTGACAACCATGTCGACACTGTTCTCGGCCATGTAGTTGGTGGCTTCGTCAACGCAATCGTTATTGGCCAGGGTCCAACCCTCGCCGGATGCTTCGATGCGCTCGACGCCCATTGAGCGGGTTAGGGCTTCGGTGATGGAGTTCCGGGCGAGCCCGTACTTTTTGATGATGTCGGTCATGGTGGATGTCAGCTCTCGGTGTTGCGCCCACTTGTCTTTGAGGGCGGTAACGACTTCCGTTTCGGACTCGGCATAGATCAGGTGCACGAAGCACGGCCGCGTCTGGCCGAAGCGGTGCGTCCTGTGGACGGCCTGAATGGTGTCGTTGAACTTGTAGGTGACGCCGGCGAAGATCGCTTTGTTCGCTTGCTGCAGGTTGAGGCCTTGGCCGAGCATGACGGGCTTGCCGATGAGCGCATACGTTTCGCGGTCCCGCCACTCATCGAGGCGTCGTTCTGCCCCGTCAGTGTCGAGCGAGCCGTGCACGCTGGAATAGCTCATCCCAGCGGCCTTGAGCGCCGCTTCGATGGCAGCCTGTTCGTCGTTCAGGTCGCACCACAGGATGATTTGGCCGTCGTCCTTGGCGTGGTGCTCTTCGACCATGGCCATGAGCTTCCCGATGCGGGCCGGGAGACTGTCGCGCTTCTCTTTGGCGACGCCCTGGAGATCCTTGGCGCCGCCACGGAACATTCGTGCCTGGCCGTCGCGGTCAACTCCGGCGGTGGAGTGGTCGACGGGAACCTCGCACCAGTCGATGCTCAGCGGCGGCAGGTCGTAGCCTTCATCTGAATACCCGAGGTCGGATGGCTTCTGGAGGAAGATCGACCACGAGTTCAGCCACATGAAGAACTCTTCGCGCTTGTGCTCGTAGAGCGTAAGGTTGTTCGCTTTGGTCGAGTCACGCTGGAACCAGCGGGTGAGCGCCTGGCCGGTGTCCATGACGCCCAAGAATCCGGCGTAGTGGATGAGCTCCTTGTATCGGTTGGGCGATGGCGTCGCGGTGGCAACGAACCGGTATTTCACCTTGTCGAACAGGCTGAGGAACGTCTGGTAGGTCTTGGAGCCGAAGCTTCGGAGCACTCCGGCTTCGTCCAGACTGACGGCCGTGAACTCGTTGACGTCGAGCTTTCCGTCACGCACGGTCTCGTAGTTGGTGATGTAGATGCCACCGCCGTGAAAGGCCATGTCCTTCACGCTGCGAATGAAGGTCACATCGATGTCGAGCTTGCGGCCGTCGCGAATGAACTCGCCGCGGACTCCGAGCGGCGCGACGATCAGGGCCCGGCCGCCAGCGTGCGCCAGTGTGAGGCGCAGCGTTTCGAGTTGCATGATGCTCTTGCCGAGTCCGAAGGCTGCGAAGATCGCCCGCCGTCCGCCTTCGACTGCCCAGCGCACAATGTCGCGCTGGTGCTCTTTGAGGATTGGGTTAACGGCCGTCGCCGGAACGGGATGCCCGTAGTTCCGCTCGAAGTCAGCTTTGGCGCGGAGGAAGTCTTTGTATTCCAAGGTGGTGCTCATCGGTCCTCCTTTGGGTATGAAAAGGGCCGCTTTGCAGCGGCCCTGAATTGGTTTCGGTTCTGGCGCATCACGTTGGCGATGGCCTGGACTTCTTGTGCGTGGTTTGGCATGTGCTTCTTTCGTTTGGTGCGCGGCGCCCGGCAGGGGGTCCGGGCGCCGCGGGCATGAAAAAAGGCCCGCAGTGGGGCCTTGCGTTTTGGTAGTACAGGTGTGCGGTTATCCCCAGCCGGGTTGGCTGGTCTGCGGCTGGTTTCCCCAACTGCCGGAGGTGTCTGGGGCAGCGCCCCATCCTTGGTCGGCCGGGGCTGCGGCCGGGACGTCATTGGCGGGTGCTTGGTGCCATCGGAGGTCTTTGCCGATGGTTTCGATACGCAGCTGGTCGGCGCGGCGTTTCTGGCCGCCTTCAATCTCCCATTCACGGGTTTCGAGCTCGCCGTAGAGGATGACGTTGTCACCCTTCTTCAAGGTGTTCGAGACGTTGTCGGCGAGCAGCATCTTGCCTTGGTTCCATGCTCGGCAGTCCCAGAACTTGCCTGGCTTGTTTTCCCATTCGTTCTTCTGCCGGTTGAACTTCCGGGGATTACCGATGACGGTGACTTTGGTAACCGCAGATCCGTCATCCATGTACTTCGGGTCGGTTACCTCATGGACTTTCCCGATGACCGTAATAAAGGTCTCGCCAGCCATCTAGGCAACCATCCCGTCTTCGATCACAATCCCGCGGCCGTCGCCGTCGCCAACCATTTCGATCCAGACTTGGAAGTCGTGCTCGCGGGCGATGGATTCGACCAGCGCCAGGTTGTCGGAGTCGAGCAGTGAACCGTCGGCGATGCGGATGACGCGCAGCTTCGGATTCAGGGCGATCGCCATGGCCAGCGAGACGCGCAATTGCTCGGCGCCGGAGGCTTGCTTGAACGGCACACCCCGGTAGGTCACGCCCGTGTCATCGAAGCCAAGATCATCGATCGGGAAAACTGCGGAAGCCAGGCCATCAGCCTTCTGCTTGTCGATAGCTTCGAGTTTCGCGCTCAGCTCTATGGCTTCAGCCTCGAGCTCATTGAGTTCATCGCTGGCGCGGATCCAAGACTCGAACAGCCGGACGTCGGCGTTGGTCTGCTCTGCGTTATCCAGCTGCGTCTGGATTGCTTCCAGATCAACCTTCGCCGGCGCCGTGGCCAGACGTTCTTCAGCGAGCTTGAGTTGGCACTCTGCATCAGCCAGTTCGCGCTTGACTCGCTCGACTTTGTCGGCCCATCCGTCACGGGCGGTAAGAGCAACGTCGATCTGATGGTTGAGGGTCTGGCCGTCTCGGAATTCCTTCAGCAGGTCAGTCACGCTGACGGGCTCAAGGTCGGCCATTTCCTTCGTGACCGTGATAGCGGCCGCTGCAGCCTTCGCGTTCTTCAGCTCGCGGTTGACCTCAGTGCGTTCATCGAAGAGCTCTTTGCGCTCGGCAGCCAGCTTGTCCGGGTCGAACGGCAGCTTCACGAGATCCAGCAGAGTGGCCAGTTGGTCCCGATCAGATAGCTGCGTGAATGCCAGCGGGTCGAGGGACAGCCTGCCGAGCATGTCATCAAGCTTCGCCTGGCCCTTCGGGTACACCGCGCCATCGTGCGACTTGACGAGGAGGGTCGGTCCGGAAGCGGTGAATTTGCGAGTGACGATGAGGTCTTCCGTTTCGAGGACGATCTCGGCGCGGTCCTCGCCGTCACGGATCGGCTTAGGCGTGGTCTTCCCGCTCACCCCACCCAGTGCCGCGGTGATGCTGTCGAGGATGGACGTCTTGCCCTGCCCATTCTTCCCGGCGACGATGACGAGGTTGCCGTCCGGATCCGGGACGATCTCAACTGCCTTCAGCCTTTTATAGTTGGTCGACTCGAGGCGGATAATCTTGCTCATGCGGTCTGCTCCTGGTGGTTGTCTTCTCGTACTGCTGCAAGGATTTTCTGCGCATCCTCGGCGCTGATCTTGTTCGGGTGATCCCATGCCGCGCCTATGACCTGCCCTGCGGTGGCGAGCATCTTGGGGCCGTCGCCTTCATACCCGGCTGCGGTCAGCGCGTTGGTGATCGCCTGCCATTGCGCCCGCCACGGCTCGGTAGAGGGTTCAGACAGGACGGCCACGGTGTGTTGCTTTACCTTCTTCTGGCTGATGCGCACAGGGATGGTGAACGGCTCATCAATGTGCGACATTGCGACCACTTCAACCCCGCCGACTTTTTCGCCCGCGTAGATCACTTCGGGGTTGTTGGCGAGCTTTACCAGCCGCCCAATCCACATATCGGATTCAGTGCCCCATGCGTGCGCGATTACCCGCAGCATCCCCTTAGATGGCTTCCAAGGGCGGCCGTCCATGCCCTCAAGGTCAACAATTACCGGCTTGGCTGTGTCACCTTTACGGACGTCCTTGATCGTTGCAACGATCGGCGATCCGGTGAGGTCTGAGGCGTTGAGTTGGTCCGATTTGGCTACTAGCGCCTTTGATATGTCCATTAGAAGGTGATCCCCAATTCTGCGAAGTGGTCGATGCGTTCGGTCATCGGCAGGCCTTCGACGGCGGCCAGGTAGCGGGAAATGATGTCTTCCGCGTTGTCTTCAAGGGTCTTAACCGTTTCGACAACGGCTTGCTGCCAGCGGTCGTCTGGTTCGACGCGCTTGGTATAGAGGGGCATCCCACCGCAGTAGGACACGTAGTCGATCCATTCCCGGCCGGATACAAGCAGGCCAGTCTGAAGCTGGGCCATGTTCTCTGCTGGCACCTCGTCTTCGATGATGGTTTTGAGCTGGATTTTCTGTTTCCGGGACTTGATCTCAATCAGGCCGTTCTCGCCAACGAGACCGTCTGGTGAGTAGCCGATGCGGAATCCCCAGTCGTCGCGGACCATGAAGCCAATCTCCGTGACGGGTGCGTGGTATTCGCTGTAAATGTTGCGGGCGTAGGGCTCGTCCAGGGCGCCGCGTTCCATGTCTCTTGAAACCTGCATTGGCTCGACATGCCCTGTGATGCGTTCGGCTACGAGCGTGGCAGTGAGGCCACGTGACGTGTCGCTGTTACTGTCTGCGGCGATCACCCGTTCCATCCCGCGTGCCGCTGCTGCGCGCGCTGGGTGGAGAGTTTTCAGTGGGCCGGGTGAGCGCTTCCCGGTGCAAGGGTCAGCGACAAATGCGCCACATTCCGGGCAGTCAGTTTCTATCGCTGACGGCTGGCGTGAAGTCACAAGCTGGCCGACGACGGACGCTGTCACAATCCCGCACCGTGCGGCTAACCACTCGTCAGACCCTTGCTCAAGGTTTCTGAACACTCGTAGGCTCATGTGTTTGCTCTTCTCTGTTTTGGGTATGAAAAAGGCCCCTCGTGGGGGCCGTGGTTATCGGATGCAGCCGCAGCGGCTGGCTGCGTCGGTTTCTTCGTCGTGGTTGACGGCGTTGCACCGGTCAGTGTGGTGGTGGCCGCATTTGGGGCAGTAAGGGTTACCCACCGGTCGCCGTTTCGGAGTTGAAGATGTCTTCGAGCTGGGCCCGGGGCATGGCGCGGAACTTCGCGATCAGCCGGTAGTTGCGTTCCGGATCGAGACCGTAGTTCGGCAAGTCGATCGGCCGGGTTGCGGTCGGGATCGTGACGACGGCCTCTACCTTGTTGGCCGCGATGATGACGCGGCGGGCCTCCATAACCGTGATGTTGTGCTCGCGTGCCTTCTTGAACACTTCGGCCGGCGTCGGGTTCGTCACCGGGTTCCGGGCCATGAGTTCGGCACTCATCGCGCTTCCCAAATGATGTGGTGGCGGCCCGGGAGAACGTGCGGGATGAGGTCAGCGAGTCGGCGGCCAAGCGTCCAACGGTTGGCGCGGCGGGGTGTGGTTGTCATTAGAATCCGTATTCCTTTCGGGCAGCGTCCGCATCATCAGCGGCGCGGGTGTCACGCTCGGCGTCGAGCAGGTCGTAGTCGATGTCCTCGGGTTCCTCAAGCAGCCGGTCATGGCGCATGGCGGCAGGGATCATGGTTGCGGCGCCAACGATGGTGGCGGCGAACACAAGAAACTGAAGACCGTTCATTGGGTTCCTTCTCTCTTGGTTTTGCGGGCCCAGGTTCGGGTCACGCCGTGCTTGCGGGACTTGCTGGTCGAGGTCTGGTAGCCGACGGCTTGGATAAGACCTTCTCTGCGGGCGGTCGCGAGAGCCTTGCCCGGCCAGTTCTTGTGCGCCGGTGGCCGCATTTCACGGCGCAGGTCGTCGGCTGAGAACACTTCATGCGCGAGGGAGATCGCGTCGATCGTCGCCACGGCGTCCTCAATCCAGTTGTTGTCCTCAAGGACCGCGGCCTTCACGAGTCGACCTCGTCGTAATGCGGGAGCGTCGCGAATCGCGTCCAGATCTCGGCTTCACGCTCGAAGATCAACTCAATGAAGGACTGCCCGCGAATGGCGCGCTCCCATAGCGCGTGAGCCGACCAGTACTCGGCTGCGAGCTCGGCGTCCGTGAGCCGCTTCTTGGCGCCAAGCTCGCGCTCAATGGATCGGTTGTCAGCCCAGTCCTCGTACGCGTATCCAAAATCGGAACGTGGCGGGCATTCTGGAATCGGCGGAAATATTGTCAGTTCGAGTGGCTTGCTCATGCACAGCTCACCGCCGTCTCGCGCAAAATGGTGTGGACATCGGTGTACTCGTCGTCGGCCTTCATGACCCCGCCTCAACGATCTCGGCAACGCGGTAGTCGAAGTCGATGCCCATGTCCGCGCAATCGCGCGTGGACTCATCCGCGAAAGCTAGGGCCGCGTCCCGCTCGTCGGCGCCAAAGGACCGAACGAACTGCCCGGACTTGCCGCCGACGACGGCGTAACCGATGACGATGGGCTTGCGGTGGCCGTCAGCCATGAGAGCGTCCGCGGCGTAACCAGCCCAAGCCAACTGACTGCCCTTGAGCCGGCGGTTGCCCTTGAGGTCAATCTGAGTGTTGGCCCGGTTCGATTGGTAGATGACCTTCCGGATCTTGTCGCGGGCGTTCACGCTGCCAACCTCCGAGCCTTGTAGGCTTCGATGTCTTCTTTGATGCGTTTCTGCCGGGCAATCTCCAGAGCGAGGGTGATCTCTTCCGGCCGCAACTTCGGTTCGTACTGCTTCTGCTTCGGTTTCCCGGACTCAACCGGGACCGTCTGGACGCCATGACGTGCGGCGCGGGTAACAGTCCGGTCGTTCATGCTGCCAACCGCCTGGCTGCGTTGGCTTCGTTCTGGGCGGCGCGTTCGGCGAGGACATTCTCGACGGCGGTTTCGCCGGTGGGATCTTGATGATCAAGGAAGAAAGCGTCGAGGTCGACCGGGCCGCGCTCGTCATGCAGCTTTTGCATCCGGCGAGCGGTCTTCTTCATCTCGGAAAATGTGGCGGTGATGCCGTGCTTGGCGTTGTAGGTGGAGAGTTTGGACAGGTAATCAGGTTTCGATGGCATGACAAATAGACCCTTCTTCTCGCAAAGAACACGAGAGTGATGGTTAGTTCATGGTGTTTGCCCAGACGTGGGCGAAGGGTGCCAGAGAGTGGCGAGGCCGGCTAAGCGGCGGGGTGGTGCTTAGGCGGAGAGTTTGCGGAGTGCGGCGGCGATGCGGTCTTTGTCGTATCCGCCGCGTCGCGTTCCGGCGATGATCTGTGCTATTTCGTCTTGCTGGTCTGGAGAGAATCGGTAGAGGCGGCCTATGCGATCACATGGCCACTCCCCTGTCTGCGCCTTTGTCCGAACCGTGTCGTCACTTATCCGGTACTTGGCCGCCATGTCCTGCGTCGTTGCATAGGACTCTGAATGCCTGGTCATTGCCTAGGCCGCGTTTCCAGTGAGGGTGGCCGGCAGGAGTGTTGATGGGGGGACGTCTATGGCCCCGGCGATCTTTCCGAACTCTAGGAAGGTGAGGCTGCGGCCGCCGGTGAGGCTGCGGCGTAGTGTCGGGTATGAGATCCCGGTTGCGTCGGATAGGGCTCGGACGTTGGTTCCCTTGACGATCAAGGCGTTGGTGATACGGTGTGCGATTTCGCAGTCTGTGGCGTGGTTTGATCCACCTTGGGGAGTAGTCATAAAACTACTGTAAGTACTCGTTCGAGTAATCGCAAGTATCCGAACGAGTAATCTCAAGGATGTAATTCAAGTAGTCATCTCACTACATGAGTAGTCGGATGTGTTGCAAATCGACCCGAACGGATACTAAAGTTTCTCATATGGCTACTTATGGAGAGCGTTTAGAAGCGGCGCTCGCAAAACAGATCACTGTTGAGCTGGCAGAACGCGGCATGACACAGAAGGACCTGGCCGAGGCGGTAGGCATCGGGCGGCCCGCGATGAACCACTACATCAAGGGCCACAAGTCGATGCCGATGCCTACCTTCTTCAAGGTTGCCGAAGCCCTGGGGCTTACTGCTCAGGTTCTGATGGAGCGTGCTGAGACTCGACTCTCCTAACGAGCGCTGACGCGAGTATGCCAGCCATGGCCGCGTAGTCGCCTAGATCCTTTACCGTCCGGATCGCCACCGTTACGCCATGAAGTGATACGCCCGCCATCATTGATGCTCCCCATTTTTTCGAAGATATGTTCTAGTCAAGACCATAGTCGATGCATCCGACAAAGCGCATACACGACGATTCTGAAAGTACCCTGAGGCCTCTTTCGCTGGGCCAAATCTACCCCATATGGGGTAGGACTTTTTAATCTCGCCTTTGCCGTCCGAGTTTGCCCGAAGGGAGCTATATCGTTACGCGCATCTACCCCATATGGACTTATCTAAGCCATATGGGGTAGAATCGCGCCCCTCAAGGATTCAGGCCCGAGGGGGCTTTACGATCATGTCTATGCCCACAGGTAAACAGCCGGAAGCCGGCCCGTTCGCGCGCGCCATTTCGGCTGAGATCCGCGAATCTATGGCACGCCAGCGCGTAAGCGGTCCTATGCTGGCCGGGCGGACGGGCATCTCGCAGAGCTACTTGTCGCGACGCCTACTGGACAAGGTCGCTTTCACGGCCAACGACATCGAGGCGATCTGCAAGGCCCTCGGCGAAGACATCCTGGCCCTCATCGCGGCGGCCGTCGATGCCGCTGGGCTCTCCACTGAGACTCCCCCGGAACGTCCTTCCTAGCGTCGCCCAGCATGCGGCAGGCGAGCCCAATTCCGGCCCCCCATTGGGGGGAAGCCGCTCCGAAGTCCCCCCAATTCGCCGGTTTTTCCGGTTTCAATATTCCGGGCCAAATGAGCCTACTCCCCTTTGTTTGTAAGGTAGGATCGGTGTTCAAGCCGGTCTTGGAAATGGGGTTCAAATCCCCCCGTCTCCGCGTTTTGGCCCCGGTCTTCGGACCGGGGCCTTTTTGCGTCCCGGGCCTTTTGCCGGACCGCGAGCCCATGGGACCGAGGGACCGCGAGCGCGAGAGGCCGCTGACAAGGTCCTTGAATTTTTCGCAGCCCTAGCGCCGCTTCTGGGCCTTGCTCGCAACACCACGACTGACTTCGGCTCCGGCGTGTCGGTGCAGGGTGAGGCTGTCCACCGTGCTCAGGAGCATCACGGCAGCCATCGCGAGGAAAGCGCTACGGTACGCGGAGGATGGGCCGCCGCCGAAAAGCGACACATGGTCGAAGAGACGCAGGAAGAGCGCACCCACTGCGATACCGGCACCCGCGGCCAGTTGAACCAATGTTGCCGACACCGCGTTGGCAGAGGGAAGCTCCCCCGGAACAATGTCCGCGTACTGCACGGAGGCGTACGCCGAGAATCCGATCGAACGGAATGCCCCGCTGGCCAGGAGCAAAGCGATAATCAGCGGCTCCGGAGTCCCCGCATTGAGCGCTGCACAAGCGGCAAAGGTGACGGCCGAGGCAAATGAGGCGAAGACCAACACGGGTTTGAATCCGAACCGCCGAATGATGGGCGTCGTTGCGGGCTTGATGCCGATGTTGCCGACGAATACCGCGGCCACCATGGCTCCGGACCTCAGCGGATCCCAGCCAAAGCCGTCCTGGAACAACAATGGCAGCAGGAAAGGCACCGAGCTGATGGTCAGGCGATAGATGAACCCTCCGGTGGAGGTGGCCCGGAACGTGCGCGTGGCGAAAACCCGGAGATCGAAGAGCGGAGCCTTGGCCTTGAGCATCCACCAGGCCGCTCCGGCCAATGCCAATGCACCGGCCAACAGCACGACTGCCGGCACCACACCGCCACCATGACCGCCAATCCCTTCAAGACCCACAACAAGCGATCCGACACCGAAGGTGGTGAGCGTGAGCCCGCGCCAATCGAGCCGTCGGCCAGCATCGCCTCCCGTACGCGGAACCAGCCTCAGGGCTGCGATGAAGGCTGCGAGGCCCAGCGGCACGTTGATCAGGAAGATCCAGTGCCAGGACAGATAGGTAGTGAAAGCTCCGCCCACAAGGGGCGCTAAAACGGGCGCCAGCAACCCAGGCCAGACAAGGAATGCCGTGGCTCGGAGGAGCTCCGATTTGGGCGTGCCACGCAACACTACGAGAGTCCCTACCGGAACCATCATGGCCCCGCCAGCGCCCTGTGCCACGCGGCTCAAGGTCAGCAGGGTGAGGTTCTGGCTCGCAGCGCAAAGCAGCGAAGCCAAGGTGAACACGGCGATCGCCAGGCAGAAAATCCGACGCGCACCAAAGCGTTCCGCGAGCCAACTGCTGAGCGGAATCCCCATCGCCACGGTTACCAAGTAGGCAGTCATGGTGATGTTGACGTCGGCCGAGACCACTTTGAAGTCGGCCGCGATGCTCGGCATGGCAGTAGTCAGGACTGTTCCGTCCAGGAACTCCATGAAAAAGGTGGCGGCCACGAGCAAAGCGAGCCGCGGCTGCCACTTGGATTCGGACTGGACGTCCGGGACGGAGCCGGTCACGCTGCTTGACCGAGGACGAGAGGCAGCACTGATCCGGCTCCCGCCTGCCTGAGGGCCCGGCCGGCAACGGTCATCGTCCATCGGCTGTCCGCCAGGTCATCGACCAAGAGGATGCCTTGACCGCCGAGCGAGGCAAGGCTCTCTCCAAGTTCGGGACCCACCACAAGGCGCTCCCAGACGCCGGCCAGCCGATAGGCGCTGTTGCCGCCCCGCCCGCCCGTTGGTCCCCCGTGTTGGAGTTGGAGGGAACCCAAATACGGCATCTGGCCGATTCCGGCTATGCCGCGGGCCAGGGATTCGACCAGCACCGGTTTGTTCCTGGACGGAACGCTCACGACGGCAGCCGGGCGCCCTTGACCGCTCCACCCGGTGGATCGGCCGTCTCCGGCAGACCATTCGCGCAAGACCTGTACGCAGGCCTGCAACATGGCAGGTTCAACCTCGCGGTCAGCCGCCCCGGCGGCAAAGAGTTCACGGAGGGCACCACCCCAGCCGAGGTCGGTCAGGCGTGCCAGGATGCGCCCTTCGGACAGCAACTCCTCCGGCTTGATCTTGCCTTTCACGCTCACGCCCAGCCGGTCCATGCCGCTGGGCCATTGAAGCCTGGGTTCGAGCGCAAGACCCGCTCGCCGCAGGGTTTGACCGGCGGCGTCGGCGGCTGCTGCTGCCACGTCCGCCGGAAACCACTTGCCGGCACAATTGTCGCAGCGGCCGCATTCACGCGCGGACTCGTCGTCCAGGACCGCGGTGATGTATTCCATGCGGCACCCGGCGGTGTCCTGGTAGATCACCATGGAATCCTGCTCGTCCACCCGTGCCTCGGCGATACGGGCGTAGCGCTCGGCGTCGTAAATCCAGGGACGTCCCGTGGATTTCCAGCCACCGCCTACGCGCTCCACCGCTCCATCCACGGCCAGGACCTTCAGCAGGAGTTCCAAGGGAGTCCGGCGCAGGTCCACCCGCGCTTCGAGTGCCACGGTGGACAAGGCAGAGCCGGATTCGGCCAAGACGTTGAGCACGGCGGCGGCCTTTTCCTCCGACGGCATTGACGCAGTCGCAAAGTATTGCCAGATCTCGCGGTCCTCGGATCCGGGCAGAAGAAGCACGTCGGCATTTGCTGCGCCACGGCCGGCACGGCCGACTTGCTGGTAGTAGGCCACCGGGGATGACGGCGCGCCAAGGTGGATGACGAACCCGAGATCCGGTTTGTCGAAGCCCATGCCGAGCGCCGACGTGGCAACCAGCGCCTTCACCTCGTTGTCCTTAAGGAGTTGCTCGGCCCGCTCGCGATCCGCGGGGTCCGTCCGTCCGGTGTAGGACAAGACGTTGTGGCCTGCCTCGGAGAGGAGCCTGGCGGTGTCTTCAGCGGCCGAAACGGTCAGCGCATAGATGATTCCGCTGCCTGGCATGTCTGCAAGGTGGGTCAGCAACCACCCAAGGCGATCCCGCGAATCGGCGAGCTTCAAGACCCCCAGCCGCAAGGACTCACGGCCGAGCTCCCCGCGGATGGTCAATACTCCGGCACCGAGCTGCTCTTCGATGTCGTGGACCACCCGGGAGTTGGCCGTGGCTGTGGTGGCGAGCACTGGAGCACTGTCCGGCAGTTGCTCGATGAGGTCGGAGATGCGCCGGTAGTCGGGGCGGAAATCGTGTCCCCAGTCCGAAATACAGTGTGCCTCGTCAATCACCAGGAGACCGGTGCGCCGAATGAGCTCGGGAAGCTGGTTCTCCCGAAACGAAGGATTGGTAAGCCGCTCCGGCGAAACCAGGAGTACATCAACCTCGTCCGCGGCCAGCTGCTCCCGGACGTTGTCCCACTCAAGTTGATTGGCGGAGTTGATCGCAACGGCCCTCACGCCAGCACGTGCGGCTGCCGCCACTTGGTCCCGCATGAGTGCGAGCAGCGGCGAAACGATGAGGGTGGGACCTGCGCCCCGGCGCCTCAACAACAACGACGAGACGAAGTACACAGCCGACTTGCCCCAGCCCGTCCGCTGCACCACCAAGGCGCGCCTTCCGGCGTCGACGAGGGCCTCAATCGCCTCGTACTGGCCGTCGTGGAATCGGGCGTCCGCGTTTCCGACCAGCTCTTTCAGTACTTCAAGGGCCTGCAGCCGGGTGGTGGACTGTTCTGCTGCGAGTAGGGCAGCATCCGGGTTGTTGGGCATGGCTTCAGTATTCCAGCCCCCACAGACAGCCAGAACCCGTGACTTCATCTATGTGGACAAACGTTTTCAACATAGATGAAGTCCCGGCGTAGCGACGACCTCGCTCCACAGTAAGATTGAGCGCGTGACTAGCGAGCAGAACAAGACATTTGACCTCTCGGCTTCCTTCAAGGCCTATGACGTCCGGGGAATCGTCGGCGAATCCATCACATCCCACATCGTGGAATCCGTCGGCGCGGCCTTCGTCGACACCCTCGGCCTCGCTGGCGAGACTGTGCTGGTTGGCGGCGATATGCGCCCGTCATCCCCTGAATTCATCAAGGCATTCGCCGACGGCGCCGCCCGTCGCGGCGCCAATGTCCAGCTCCTGGACCTCATCTCCACCGACGAGCTCTACTACGCGTGCGGCGCCCTCAATGCAGCCGGCGCCACGTTCACCGCAAGCCACAACCCCGCCGAGTACAACGGCATCAAGATGTCCAAGGCCGGCGCCCAGCCGATTTCGTCCGAAACAGGCCTCAAGGAAATCCAGGCAATGGCTGAGGAGTACCTCAACACGGGAAGCATTCCGGCCGCAGAGGTGCAGGGCAAGATCAGCACCCGCGATGTCCTGAAGGACTACTCGGAGTACTTGCGCAGCCTGGTTGACCTGAACGGCTCGCGTCCGCTGAAGATCGTCGTCGACGCCGGAAACGGCATGGCCGGGCTGACCACCCCAGCAGTGCTTGGCGACCAGCTGCTTCCCGCCCTGCCGTTCGAGATCGTCCCCCTGTACTTTGAGTTGGATGGCTCCTTCCCGAATCATCCGGCCAATCCCCTTGAGCCCGAAAACCTGCGCGATCTGCAGGCCGCAGTCATCGAGCACGGCGCGGATATCGGCCTGGCGTTCGACGGTGACGCCGACCGCTGCTTCGTGATCGACGAGAAGGGCGAACCGGTATCTCCGTCTGCCATCACCGGGATGGTTGCGCGCCGGGAAATCGCCCGCGCACAGGCCGCCGGTGAAGAGACCCCCGTGATCATCCACAACCTGCTGACCTCGCGGGCAGTCCCGGAACTCGTGGCGATGGATGGTGGCAGGGCTGTGCGCACGCGCGTGGGGCACTCGTTCATCAAGGCCGTCATGGCAGAAGAAGGAGCCGTCTTCGGCGGCGAACACTCGGCACACTTCTATTTCCGCGATTTCTGGAACGCCGACACCGGCATGCTCGCAGCCATGCACGTCTTGGCGGCATTGGGCGAGCAGGACGGTCCGCTGTCCGAGCTTGGCCGCCAGTACGAGCCTTACGTCTCTTCCGGTGAAATCAATTCCGAAATCGAAGACAAGGCAGGGGCCATTGAGCGGGTCCGCGTCGATTTCGACGGCGAAGACGTCGACGTGGACACCATGGATGGCAGCACCTTCACCGCGAAAGACGGCAGCTGGTGGTTCAATCTTCGTCCGTCCAACACGGAGCCCTTCTTGCGCCTGAACGCCGAGGCGAAGGACGTTGCCACCATGGAAAAGGTCCGGGACCGCGTCCTCGCGCTGGTCCGGTCCTAGCAGGCAGCCCCGGAAGGGAGCAGCAGCATGAGCACCACAACCAAAGGCCTCGAAAGCACTGAGGAACACGAACTCCGTGAAGTGCGTGAAACCCTGGGTGCCGCCTTGGCAACGGCACAGGAACACTTGGAACAAAACGGAGGATTCCTGCCCTTCGCTGTCACTCTCGATGAGGATGACGAACTTCGGATCGTCTTCGTAACCCCTGGAGAGCCGGACGATGAGGGAAGCGTCGACACAGACTTGATGCTGGCGGACATCCTCGAATTGCTGCGCCAAGGCCGTGACGAATACCGTGCGGTGGCGATTGCGAGCGACGTGGTCCTTCCGGAACACGGCTCTGACGGGATCCACGCCGCAGCTGAGCATCGCGGCGGCCGGCTGATGGCAGCCGTTGTCCCCTATGTCCGGACTGCCGAAGGCTTCACTTTCGACAACGCCGAAGCCGACACCAATGAACCCCTCGTATGGGTGGACTAGGCCTTACTCCGTAAGCTTGAGGGCATGAAGATCAATGCCTTCGCGGATGTGAGCCTGCGTGCGCTCCTGGTTCTCTCGTCCGTGCCCGCAGGTGAACTCTTGACGACCCAAAACATCGCCGACGCCGTGGGAACTCCGTACCACCATGTCAGCAAGGCCATTGTTCGGCTGCGGGAGCTGGGCCTCATCGACGTCGAGCGCGGCCGCAACGGTGGATCCAGGCTCAGTGCCGCCGGACAGAAAGCCACCATTGGCCAGATTCTGCGGGAACTGAACACCAGATCCGACCCCGCCGAGTGCCAATCCGCCCATGGCGACTGCCCTCTGATCACCGAATGCGGCCTGCGCCACGCCCTGGCCCGCGCGAGGGAGGCCTTTTACCGGGAGCTGGACGACGTCGTCGTCTCCTCCCTGCCGCGTTTGCGACAAATGGCGCCTGTATTCCAGGCGATCGGGTTGCGATCCGGACTGTAAGGCCGTGTTGGAGCGCCCGCCGACAGTCGGTGGGCTGCCGATTAGCCAAATCCTTCTACAGCGTGTAGAAATTTAGCTATAGATACTTGCATTTCAAATACAAGTATTGGCCGGTCCGCATGCAACCGCGGGCCATTAAGACAGGAGTACCTATGCTCTCGGACAAGTCCTTCCCCGTCATCGAGGCCACTTTGCCGCTCGTCGGCTCCCGGATTGGTGACATCACCCCCAAGTTCTACTCCCGCCTCTTCGCAGCGCACCCCGAGCTGCTCGACGGGCTGTTCAGCCGTTCGAACCAGCGCTCCGGCAGCCAGCAGCAGGCATTGGCCGGAAGCATCGCTGCTTTCGCAAGCCATCTGGTGAGCAACCCCGGCACACTGCCGGAGACAGTCCTGTCACGCATTGCACACCGCCACGCATCCTTGGGGATCACCGAGCCGCAGTACCAAGTGGTCTATGAGCACCTCTTCGCCGCGATCGCGGAGGACCTGGCCGATGTCATCACCCCTGAAATCGCCGAAGCCTGGACAGAGGTCTATTGGCTCATGGCGGACGCGTTGATCAAGCTCGAAAAGGGACTGTACGCGGCGCAGGCCAATGGCGAAATGTGGAGCCCATGGAAGGTGGCGTCCAAGGCTCCCGCCGGCACCGGGTCCATGACCTTCATCCTGCAGCCGGCCGACGACACCCCCATCACCGAAGCACTGCCGGGCCAATACATCAGCGTCAAGGTCACGCTCCCGGACGGCTTGCGCCAGGTCCGTCAGTACTCGCTTTCCGGCGACGCCGGCACCAACCGCAGCTTCACGACCAAGATCGACGACGGCGGTGAGGTTTCGCCCGTGCTGCACAACGACGTCGAGGTCGGCGATGTCCTGGAGATCTCCAATCCCTACGGCGAAATCACGCTCAAAGATGGCAACGGTCCCGTGGTCCTCGCCTCGGCCGGCATCGGCTGCACGCCGACGGCTTCCATCCTGCGTTCGCTCGCCGATTCCGGCTCCGGCCGCCGGGTACTGGTGCTCCACGCCGAAAGCAATCTGGACAGTTGGGCGCTTTGCGGCCAGATGACGGACGACGTCGAGCGCTTGGACGCAGCCGAGCTGCAGCTCTGGCTAGAAGAACCGCAGGCCGGGGCCAAAGCGGGCTTCATGTCACTGCGCGAGGTGGACCTTCCGGCCGACGCCTCACTGTACCTGTGCGGGCCGCTGCCGTTCATGAAGCACATCCGCAACGAAGCGATCAACGCCGGAATCCCCGCCACAAAGATTCACTACGAAGTCTTCGGCCCGGACATCTGGCTCGCCAACTAGCAAGCAGTAGGTGTCGTTTAGAGGCCCCAAAACGACACCTACTGCGAGTCAGTTGGGCGGCCCGGCCATTAGCAGCGGCAGCATCACCTCGTCCACCACGTGCACCAGGAATTCGTCGTCGATCGGCGCGCCCGAGAAGATGAACCGCTGCCGCAACAAGGCGGGGCCGGCCTCGATCCTGGTCTCCGTCGCTACGCTCGGATCGCATTCGCCGCGGGACGCGGCCTGCTCAATGATGGCGCGCATGATCTTTGCCACGTTGCCGCGGGCGTACTCCCGGATCTCAGCCGCCACCGCCGGATTCTGCAGCGCCTCACCCAAGAGCCCGCGCATGGCTTGCCCTACTGCTCCTTCCAGTTGCTGGGCCACGAGCCGCAGGATCGCGAGGGCATCTCCGCGCAGGCTACCGGTATCGGGCGCGGACGCCGGACCAGGCATGGCATCGTAGGCTGCTTCGAGGACCAGGGCCGCGCGCCCGGGCCACCGCCGGTAGAGCGACGCCTTGCTCGCCCTGGCGCGCTCGGCAACGCTGTCCATGGTCAACCCTGCGTAGCCGGATTCGGCGATCTCTTCCCGGACCGCCTTGAAGATTGCGCTATTCAGGGCCGCCCCGCGGCGGCGCGGCAGCTTCCGGTGATCCCGCTGCTGCGGCATCTCAAGGCCTCTCCGCCGAAGCGGCCGGCAGGACCACTCCCCGGGTTCCGTCCACGAATACCCGTTGGCCGTCGGCCAGGATACTCGTGCCAGAGCCGGTTCCCATGACGGCCGGAATGCCGTATTCCCTCGCGACAATCGCCGCATGTGAGCCGAGCCCACCGGCGTCCACCACAACCGCGGCGGCCCTCTGGAACAGCGGCGTCCAGGCCGGGTTGGTATACGGGCAGACGAGGACCTCTCCACTGCGCAACCGTCCGAACTCCGCCGGTCCACGGATCACACGGACCGGACCGGTCGCTTGGCCCCGGCTGGCCGGAGTGCCGGAGACCAGGGCCCCTTCGACCTTGCGGTTCCCGGCGAAGAGCAAAGCCGGATCGAGCAACGGGATGCCTTCGAGCCCGCGCCGCTTCGCCGCGCGCGCCAGCACCAGCGGCCGGAATCGGTCACGGAGCGAAGCCGGCAGCGCGCCGTCGTCGTTGTCCTTGATGGACTCAAGTTCCTCAAACCGCAGGTGATAGATTTCGTCGGGCTCATCGAGCACGCCGGCCAACACCAACCGGCGGCCTAGCTCCCGGTAGGCCCGGCGGATCGGCGGGATGGCTTTGGTCGCGTAGAAGTGGCTGTCCTCGCGGAACGCCATGCCGGCTTGTGCGGACTCGACGGCGGCGAGCACCCGCCGACGCAGCGGTTCGAAGCGGAGGGCCGGATGGCGTTTCAGTGCCGCGAGCGCATCCCCGGACTGGTCAACTGTTTGAGGCCGTTCTCCAGACATGGCCTTAACCAACCCCAGAACCACCTCGGGGGCATCGGACCACGTAGGCGAACTACTGAGGACAACGCTCGTGGTTTCGCGGTGGCCGTACTCGAGCTGGAACGCCTCGAAAGCCTCTCGGAATGCGCGATGACCGGGTTCCTTTTCCACCACGTCCAGGAGCTCACGGGGTGCTGAACCAAGTAACGCGCGGGACAACCCCGGATCGTCCCCCGCCATGGAAGCGAGCCGTTCGAGGGCCCTGTTCGCTTGGCTCGTCCGCGTTTCCGCCCCCGCGATCAATGCAGGCGCAAGCTTCGTCTTGCCCAGGAGCAAGAGCATCAACCGCATTTTCAGCACCGGCACCAGGATGCCCGGCAGATACGAAACCCTCAAATCTGTGATGCTCTGCATCGCCGCGAAGCATTCCCCGGCAAATGCAACAACCACGCGCCACCGCAAGGGGCCAAGGTCCGTGCCGTTCAGTCGTTCGATGTTGCCGAGGAACAGGGAGAAACGCGGATCCCGGGTCCAGGCGGCAGCCTTGAATCGCCTCGCCCGGCGCAACAAGGACAGCGGCGCGGCAATCGTACGGACAGTCGGGCGCGGAACCGGCGGGATGAGCTGGACCACCACCCCGTCTTCCTCCGGCAGCAACTCCTCCACCGCCGGGAAGACCACCCCCACGCTCCCGGCCATCCCGTGCAGCATGGCGAGGATCCCCCTACTCATCCAGCCGGATACGTCCAAGGGATAGGGCCGCTCCTGGAACATCTCGATGAAGAACGGCCCGACGCGCCGTTGGACCGCGTTGAGGACGGGCGGTTGGGGCGGGAGGGCGGTCAAGGGCCTCGACTGCAGGATGTACAGCGTTCCGTCGACCGCCGCCCACTCGATGTCCTGTGGCCGGCCGAAATGTTGCTGGGCTTTCCTTCCCAGCCTGGCAAGTTCCGCCAATTCCTCCGCGGCGAGCCCTGGTTTCGTGCTTTGCGTACCGGAGTTTTCCTGCGTACCGCCACCCTCGGCCACGCTGATCACCACCTCGCGGCCACCGGGCGTGAAACTCAGCGTTTTCCCCGAGCGGTCCAACACGTAGTGCTCCGGCGTCACCCTCCCGGAGACCACGGCCTCCCCCAGCCCGGGGTTCGCGTCCACCACCATCTCGCCGCGCTCGCCCGTGACCGGGTTCGCAGTGAACAGCACGCCCGCCATCGCGGCGGGCACCATTTTTTGCACGACGACGGCGATCGCCACCTCGTGCGGATCGATCCCCTGCCGTCGGCGATAGGCCATGGCCCGGTCCGTCCACAACGATGCCCAGCAATTGGCCACCGCCTGTACTACACCGTCTCCGCCGAGCACGTTGAGATAGGTGTCCTGTTGACCGGCGAACGCGGCTCCCGGAAGATCCTCCGCCGTGGCGCTGGAGCGGACCGCAACTGCCCCGCCGCCCAGCCCCGCATAGGCATCGAGGATCTCCTGCCGCAGCCAGCCGGGCATTTCCGCCCCGGCGAAGAGGGCCCGGAGTGCCGCACTACCGGCACCATCGCCGCCGTCGGGAGCTTCATCCGGCCCGACGGACAGGAAACCGCCCAGCGCGGCACCCACGTTCGTTTCCGCCAGGAAGGACGAGTACGCGTCCGTGGTGAGGATAAATCCCGGCGGCACGGGAAACCCCTGACGCACCAACTCCCCCAGGGCGGCACCTTTTCCGCCGGCAACAGCGATGTCCCCCACGCCAAATTGGGCCAAGGACGCGATGGTCTGCTTCGGCGATTCAGGCGGCCCCGACCCCGTGGAGTCTTTGGTGTGCTGCTGGGCATCGTCCATAACGCGGACCCCCGGAATTAGAGAACTGTTGGTTCTCTAAAAGCTACTCTCGGCCCGATCACGGCACAATGCTCCGCGACGACTGCTCCACCGTGCGGAAACGACGACGGCGATCCCGCACCGAGGTGCGGGATCGCCGTCGTCGTAAGCCAGGTTCCGGCAGGTGGGCTAGGCCAGGCGGGCCTTCAGTCCGTCGAGCTCGGAGATGAGCGCGGCTGGCAGGGAACCGCCGAACTTTGCGTACCATTCCTCGATCGATGCCAGTTCGGTCTCCCACTCGGCCGGGTCGACGCGTACGGCGGCTTCCACCTCGGCGGGGGTCATGTCCAGGCCTTCGAGATCGATGGCCTCGCCGGTCGGCACGAAGCCGATGGGGGTCTCGACGGCGTCGGCCTTGCCTTCAAGCCGCTCGATGGCCCACTTGAGGACGCGGGCGTTGTCACCGAAGCCGGGCCAGGCGAATCCACCTTCGGCAGTGCGGCGGAACCAGTTGACCAGGAAGATCTTGGGCAGCCGCTCAGGGTTGGCCTTGGCGGACAGGTTGACCCAGTGGTTCAGGTAGTTGCCTGCGTCGTAGCCAATGAACGGCAGCATGGCCATGGGGTCGCGGCGCACGACGCCGACGGCACCGGCCGCAGCAGCGGTGGTCTCGGAGGACAGCGTGGAACCCATGAAGATGCCGTTGGACCAGTCACGGGCCTCGGTGACCAGCGGGATGGTGGTCTTCCGGCGGCCGCCGAAGAGGATCGCGGAGAGCTCTACGCCGTCGGGGCTGAAGTACTCCTCGGCGAGCATGTCGATCTGGTCGATCGGGGTGCAGAAGCGGGAGTTCGGGTGCGCAGCAGGCTTGTCGGACTCGGGAGTCCAGGAGTTGCCCTGCCAGTCAGTCAGGTGCGCCGGAGTTTCCTGCGTCATGCCCTCCCACCAGACGCCGCCGTCGTCGGTCAGCGCGACGTTGGTGAAGATGCTGTTGCCCTTGGCAATAGCGCGCATCGCGTTGGGGTTGGTGCCCCAACCGGTGCCGGGAGCGACGCCGAACAGGCCGGCCTCGGGGTTGACGGCGCGGAGTTCGCCGTCCTTGCCGAACCGCATCCAGGTGATGTCGTCGCCGAGGGTCTCGACCTTCCAGCCCTTGATGGTGGGGTCGAGCAGCGCGAGGTTGGTCTTGCCGCAAGCGGAGGGGAATGCCGCGGAGATGTAGTAGGTCTTCTGCTCGGGCGAAGTCAGCTTCAGGATGAGCATGTGCTCGGCCAGCCAGCCTTCGTCGCGGGCCATGACGGATGCGATGCGGAGGGCGTAGCACTTCTTGCCGAGGAGTGCGTTGCCGCCATAGCCGGAGCCGAAGGACCAAATGGAGCGCTCTTCCGGGAAGTGCACGATCCACTTGTCGGGGTTGCAAGGCCATGCGACGTCGGCCTGGCCGGCTTCCAACGGAGCGCCGAGGGAGTGCAACGCGGGGACGAAGAAAGCGTCGGTCTGCGTAATGCGCTCAAGGACGTCTGTGCCGATGCGGGCCATGATGCGCATCGAGGCAACTACGTAGGCGGAGTCGGTGATCTCGACGCCGAACTTCGGATCTTCGGCATCCAGGTGGCCCATGACGAACGGAATGACGTACATGGTGCGGCCGCGCATGGAGCCGGCGAACAGCCCGCGCAGCTTCTGCTTCATCTCGGCCGGAGCCATCCAGTTGTTGGTGAAGCCTGCGTCATGCTCCTTCTCGGAGCAGATGTAGGTCTGTTCTTCCACGCGGGCTACGTCCGCGGGATCAGAGAATGCAGCGAAAGAGTTGGGGAAGAGCTCTTGGTTCAGCCTCTTCAGGGTGCCGGCCGCAACGAGTTCGTCGGTCAGCTTCTTGTTTTCAGCTTCACTGCCGTCGACCCAGTGGATGCGGTCCGGCTGTGTCAGCTCGGCTACTTCCTCCACCCAGGCCAACAGGCGTGCATGCGTAGTAGGTGCCTTCTCAAGCAACGGCAGTCGCGCCAGATCGCCCATCGTGGTTCCCTTCCTCGGGTTCAGTGGTGTGTCCTAAATGCTAGGGGTCGCGGAGTAGACCAATCTGGGTCCAGACATGGGATCTCTTGACCATTTCGACGCAAAACCCCTAAAAATCAAGGATCTGCGTCAAAGATTTGCCAAATTTAGTGACCAAGGTCACATAGACCGGTCTAGTTAGGCAGATTACACCGCATCGATTTGGCACCAACAGCGATCTCGCGTAAAGTTTATTGAGGTTCGAGGGGGGAACGAGTTTGAAACTCCCCAGAATCACCAAGATGCGCCCATAGCTCAGCTGGATAGAGCGTCTGTCTACGGAACAGAAGGCCGGGGGTTCGAATCCCTCTGGGCGCACAAATCAAGACCCGCACCGGCTCCGGTGCGGGTCTTTTTTCGTTAAATTCCAGGCCGAGTTTGGTTGGCGCGCCCTCCAGGTGCCGCGCGCACAAAAGGCAAGGGCCGCCGTCGTACTTCATGACAAAGTACGACGGCGGCCCGTGAGCTTGGGTGCCAGGCTTTAGACCGCGACGGCGTCGCTGATGCGGCGGCGGATCCCATCGAAGTGGCGGTTGAGCAGTTCGGCTGCCGCGGCCTTGTCCCCGGTGGCGACGGCGGTGTAGATGCTTCGGTGCATGGCCGCCGTGGCTACAAGATCTTCGTTGTCGGAGCCGATTTCCACGTGTATTTTCCGGTAGACCTTCCAGAAGACGCCCATCAGGTTGATGAGGAGCTCGTTGTTCAGTGGCTCGAACAGCCGGCGGTGGAACTCGGCGTCGGCGGCGACGAAGTTCTCGCCGGAGTTCGCGAGCTCCTCCATCTGCTTGACGGCTTCTTCGATCAAAGCGAGCTGCTCGGTGGTCATCACATCCATCGAGGATCCGATCAGCCCCGACTCGAGGGCCTGGCGCACGTCTACGAGTTGCAGCGCCTCGAGCCCCTGGTGGCGCAGCGACAAACGGCCCCGGAACGTCAGGCCGTCGGCGAGCGCCTCGAAGTTGCTCGGGGCGACGAACATGCCAAAACCATGGCGGATCTCGATGACACCGAGGGCCTGCAGAACTTTCAGGGACTCGCGCAGCGTGTTGCGCCCTACGCCCAAAGCCACGGAGAGTTCGTTTTCCGTGGGCAATGGATCGCCCGCCTCGAGCTCGCGCTCGAGGATCAATTCCATAATGTCCGACTGGAGGGCCCTGAGCCGGGCCTGTGCGCTGAACCGCGCCTGCGGAACGACACCGGAAGTGGTCATGGCTCTCCTTGCAAAAGTACTCATCCTTGGCCTGGATCCTGTGAGGACCGGGGACAAGGAATCAGTGCGGTGTTAATGTTGAGGTGAGCCTAGCGCCCACCGTGGATATAGTGCTTCGCAACATACAATATCGGATGTCCCATCTCCTTGATAGATGTTCGCCCTTATTTTTGACCGAGCCCCAGGCCGACCCCGCCGGTGAACCGCGGCGCAAGGCCCCGACGGCAGCCCCCGCTGGCAGCGCCGGAGCCGCCCGTCGGGTCGCCAGTGATCCAGATCTCGCTTGACGACTTCGTGTGACCGCCCTTACAGTTTCTTTACGAGCATCGGATGTCCTACATCCGATAACCAGAAAACTTGAATGGTGAGGCATCTTATGAGCAACACGATTAACAAACTGCCGCTGGTCAGCGACGCGAGCCGGCGCAACTTCCTCCAGCTGACCGGGGCGATCGGAGCCGCGGCAGCGTTCACGGCCACCCTGTCCGCGTGTGGCGGTCCTGCCTCCACCACGACGGGCGGAGCGAACAACACTGCGACCGTCAACAAGGACCTCACCATCGAGGCAGGCATCTCCTATGCCCTGTCCACGGGTTTCGACCCGCTGACGTCTTCCGGCGCCACTCCGCAGGCCGCCAACCTGCACATCTTCGAAGGCCTCGTGGAACTCCACCCCGCTACCCGCGAGCCCTATAACGCGCTGGCCGCGAGCGACCCCAAAAAGGTCAACGACACCACGTACCAGGTGACCATCCGCGACGGCGCCAAGTTCCACAACGGCGCCCCCGTCACCACGGACGATGTTGTCTACTCCTTCACCCGCGTGATGGACCCGGCCAACAAGTCCTTGTTCTCCCAGTTCATTCCCTTCATCAAAGACGTCAAGGCCCTCGACGCGAAGACGGTGGAATTCTCGCTGAAATACCCCTTCCCCGGTTTCGGACCGCGAATCTCCGTGGTGAAGGTGGTTCCGAAGGCGTTGGCCTCGACCGATCAGAAGGGATTCGATGCCAAGCCCGTCGGTTCCGGCCCCTACAAACTGATCTCGGCCGTCAAGGACGACAAGATCGTCTTCGAAGCATTCGCCGATTACAACGGCCCCAAGCCGGCACTCGCCAAGGGGATGACCTGGTTGTTGCTCTCGGACGCGGCAGCCCGTGTCACGGCAGCCCAGTCGGGACGCGTCCAGGCGATCGAAGACGTCCCCTACCTGGACATGGACGGGCTCAAGTCCAAGACACGGGTTGAATCCGTGCAGTCCTTCGGCATGCTGTTCCTGATGTTCAACTGTGCCAAGGCCCCGTTCGACAACAAGCTGGTCCGCCAGGCACTCCACTATGGACTGGACAAAGACGCCATCATCAAGAAGGCCTTGTTCGGCAATGCGAAGGCCGCGTCGTCGTACTTCCAGGAGGGCCACCCGGACTACGTCAAGGCAAAGAACGTCTACGGCTACGATCCCCAGAAGGCCGCGGACCTCCTCCAGCAGGCCGGCGTGAGCAACCTCGAATTCGAACTGCTCACCACGGATACCGCCTGGGTCAAGGACGTTGCCCCGCTGATGCTGGAATCCTGGAACAAAATCCCCGGCGTCAAGGTCACCGCGAAGAACCTGCAGTCCGGAGCCTTGTACTCAGACAGGGTCGGCAAAGCCGACTTCTCGGTAGTCGCGGCCCCTGGCGACCCCTCCGTCTTCGGCAACGACGCGGACCTGCTTTTGAGCTGGTTCTACTCCGGCGCCACCTGGATGGCCAAGCGCGCCTACTGGACTACCCCGGAAAGCGCCACCCTCCAGGGCCTGATGGATAAGGGATCACAGGCCGCGGCCGCTGACGCGAAGAAGATCACCGGCCAAATCGTGGACCTCGTCTCCGAGGAACTTCCCTTGTACCCGCTGTTCCACCGCCAGCTCCCCAGTGCATGGGACGAAAAGAAGCTGTCGGGCTTCAAGCCGCTGCCCACCACGGGACTGTCCTTCATCGGCGTCGGCCGCACTTCGTAGCACGCCGCACCCCACCCCAACTGACTCGCATTTGTTGTCGTTTAGACGGCTCAAAACGACACTTACTGCGAGTTAGTTGGGTACCCGCACCAAAGTAACCGGAGAACAAATTGGTCATGATATTGCGTCTGCTTGGACGCAGGCTCGCAGCATTGCCCTTGATGATCCTGGGCATCACACTGCTGGTCTTCCTCGTCCTTCAAGCAGCACCAGGCGACCAGGCCAGCACGGCCCTCGGCGAAGGCGCCAGCGAGGCAGCCAAACAGCAGTACCGCCAGGACAACGGCCTGAACGATCCCCTGTTCGTCCAATACTTCCGTTTCCTCGGCAGGCTCCTGCATCTCGATCTTGGCGTCACCACCCCGCCGTCCAAGTCGGTGGCGAGCATGATCGCCTCGGCTTTCCCGCTGACCCTCCAGCTGACCTTCCTCGGCGTGATCATCGCCATCGTCCTGTCCTTGGTCTTCGGCATCATCGGCGCCCTCTACCGCGACAAGTGGCAGGACCAGCTGGTGCGGATCTTCTCCATCGCGGCGATCGCCACCCCGTCCTTCTGGCTAGGCATCCTGCTCATCCAGTGGTTCGCGCTCGGCGACAACCCGCTGTTTCCCTCGGGTGGAATCGCGACGCCGGAGTCCGGCTTCGGCGGTTGGCTCAACTCGATGGCGCTCCCGGCCCTCGCCCTCGGCATTCCGGTCTCGGCTTCGCTTATCCGCGTGGTCCGCACGTCCATGGTGGAGGAACTCGACCGCGACTACGTCCGCACGGCCATCGGCAACGGGGTCCCCTACCGCGAAGTGGTTTCCCGGAACGTCCTGCGCAACGCGCTCGTGACTCCGGTGACCGTGCTGGGGCTCAGGATCGGCTACCTCCTGGGCGGCGCCGTCGTGATTGAAATGATCTTCGCCCTTCCCGGCATGGGCCAGCTGATCCTCAACGGGATCACCAACCTGGACGTCAACCTGGTCCAGGGCGTGGTCCTCACCATCTCGGTCACCTTCGTTCTGGTGAACATCGTGGTTGACCTCCTGTACCTGCTCATCAACCCCCGAATCAGGACGGTATAGCCATGCGCAGCAAACTTGCTGAACGGCTCAGCGCCCCGGGCGTCCGTTTCAAGTCCCTCCCGTGGGGATCGCGTTTTGCCTTGTTGTTCCTCGTGGTCATCGCCCTGGCGGCGATCTTCGCACCTGTCATCGCGCCGCACGATCCCCTGGAAACGTTCATTCCGGCGCAAGCGCCGGACGGCGACCACTTCTTCGGTACCGACCGCCTGGGCCGGGACGTCTTCTCCCGGCTCCTTTACGGTTCGCAGTCTTCACTCATGATCGGCCTCGGCGCAGTGGCCCTCGCGATCGTCGTCGGCGCAGTGCTTGGCTCCCTGGCCGCGACGTCCAGCAAAGCTGTCAACGAGATCATCATGCGCCTCATGGACATCCTCATGGCGTTCCCGGGCATCGCCCTCGCAGCCGTACTCCTGGCCGCATTCGGCAACTCGGTGCCCACGATCATCGTCGCGATCGCCATCATCTACACGCCGCAGCTCGCCCGCGTAGTCCGCGCCAATGTGCTCTCCCAATACGGTGAAGACTACGTCCGCGCCGAACGCGTGATGGGTGCAAGCCGCCCCTACATCCTCCTCAAGCACATTGTCCGCAACACCGCGGCCCCGGTGCTGGTTTTCGCGACGGTCATGGTGGCCGACGCCATCATCCTCGAAGCATCCCTGTCCTTCCTCGGCGCCGGTGTCCAGGATCCCGCGCCGTCCTGGGGCAACGTCATCTCCTACGGCCGCAACCTTGTCCTGTCCGGCGGCTGGTGGGCTACCACCTTCGCCGGCCTCACCATCCTGCTCACCGTGCTTGCGCTGAACATCCTCGCCGAAGGCCTCACCGATGCCATGGTGAACCCGAAGCTGCGCAAGGCTCCCGTTGTGAAGGACGACGACGGTGCTGCCGCTGCCTTTGCGGGCGCGGCAGTGGCCGGTGCCGCCGTCGATACCGAGATCGCGACGTCGGTAGCCCAGTCTTCCGTGGTCGAGCAGCACGAGCTCGACGGCGTCCGCGCCGCCAACGGCGATCCGCTCTCGGAAGAGGACTACGCGGCGTCTGTCCTGAATGATCCGCGACTCGCGGTGGAGAATCCCCACGCCCTGCTGGATAAGGAGCTCGAGCTCCTCGCGTCCATCGAGGCCAAGCGCACGGACCGGCTCGCCCAGGTCCCCGCCGACGCCCGCAACGTGCTGGAGGTCAAGAACCTATCCATCCGCTTCCCCGGCCGTTTCGGCGAAACCGCGATCGTGGACAACGTCTCCTTCACCGTCCGCGAAGGAGAGACCATGGGCCTGGTTGGCGAATCCGGTTGCGGCAAGTCCATCACCTCCCTCGCGATCATGGGCCTCCTGCCAAAGACCGCCGAGATCACCGGGTCCATCACCTTCGACGGCAAGGAACTCCTGGATTCCGGCTCGAAGCACAGCAACGCCAAGGCCTACCAGGGCCTGCGCGGCGAACAGATCGCCATGGTCTACCAGGATGCGTTGAGCTCGCTCAACCCTTCCATGAAGATCAAGGAGCAGATGACCCAGCTGACCAGGCGCGGCGGCCGCAAGACCCCCGCCGAGTTGCTGGAAATGGTGAAGCTCGATCCCGTCCGGACGCTCGCCAGCTACCCGCACGAGCTCTCCGGCGGCCAGCGCCAACGCGTCCTGATCGCCATGGCGCTCTCCCGCTCGCCGAAGATCGTGGTGGCTGACGAACCCACCACCGCCCTCGACGTCACCGTCCAGAAGCAGGTAGTGGAACTGCTCAACGAACTGCGCGAGCAGCTCGGCTTCGCCATGGTCTTCGTCAGCCACGACCTCGCCCTGGTCGCCTCCCTGGCGCACCGGATCACGGTCATGTACGCCGGCCAGGTGGTGGAATCCGCTCAGGCTTCGGAGCTCCTGCAAAACCCACGGCACGAATACACGCGCGGCCTGTTGGGCGCCGTCCTTTCCATCGAGGCCGACGCCGTCCGCCTCCACCAGATCCCCGGCACCGTCCCGTCGCCGCGCGATTTCGCTCCCGGCGACCGCTTTGCGGCCCGCTCGCTGAGGCCCGACGCCGACCCGAACCAGCAATTGGTCCTCGCCATTGTCGATCCTGCCGGCGACGGAGCAGACCGCGACCACTACTGGGCAAGCCACCTGAAGGAGGACGCAAAGTGAGCGTTTCAACCGGCAAGCCGGTCATCGAGCTCAAAGACGTCAAGGTCCACCACCGTGCCCGCACGGGCGGTCTCTTCCGGCCGAACATCGTCAAGGCGGTCAACGGCGTGGACTTCAGCATCAGCCGCGGCGAAACGGTCGGCATCGTCGGCGAGTCCGGCTGCGGCAAGTCCACGCTCGCTTCAGTGCTCGTGGGACTCCAGGCCCCGACGTCGGGCCAGGTTCTCTTCCACGGCAAGCCGGCCATCAAACGCAACGCCCGGATGCGCAAGGAATTCGGACGCGCCGTCTCCGTGGTCTTCCAGGACCCGGCCACGGCACTCAATCCGCGCATGACCATCCAGGATATCCTCACCGATCCCCTGCAGGTGCACGGCATCGGCAACGCCGCGTCGCGCTCCGACAAGGTCAAGGAACTGCTGGCCCTCGTCGGCCTGCCGCAATCGGCCGGCGAGGTCACGCCGTCGCAGGTTTCCGGCGGCCAGCGCCAGCGCGTGGCGATTGCCCGCGCCCTTGCCCTGGACCCTGACATTATCGTGGCGGACGAGCCGACGTCGGCCCTCGACGTTTCCGTCCGCGCCCAAGTCCTCAACCTGCTGTCCGACCTGAAAACCCAGCTGAACCTCGGCATGGTTTTCATCTCGCACGACATCCAGACCGTCCGCTACGTCTCCGACCGCATCTGCGTCATGTACTTCGGACAGATCGTCGAGGAAGGCCCGGCCGCCCAGGTCTTCGACAACCCGAGCAACGACTACACCAAGAAGCTGCTCGGCGCCGCGCCCAGCCTGCTTCACACCTAAGTTTTTCCCATCCAGATCCAAGCAACGGAGATTTCTGTGTCTACTCAGTTCCAGGGCGTCATTCCCCCGGTCATCACCCCCCGCCACGCTGACGGCCGCGTTGACACCGCGTCCCTGAAGAACGTCACCAAGCACCTGCTCGACGGCGGCGTGTCCGGCCTCTTCGTGTTGGGCTCCTCGGGCGAAGTCCCCTACATGACCAACGAAGAGCGCGACCTCGTCGTCTCCACGATCGCCGACGCGAACGCCGGCGCCGTGCCCCTGATCGTGGGTGCCAACGAGCAAACCACCAACCGCGTCATCGAAGAAGCACGCAAAGTCGTGGATCTCGGCGCCGACGCCATCGTGGTCACCTCCATGTACTACGCCATCGGCAACGCCGAGGAGACCGAAACCCACTTCCGCAGCATCCACGCTGCCGTGGACAAGCCGATCTTCGCCTACGACGTCCCTGTCCGCACCCACTTCAAACTGCCCACCGATCTCCTGGTCCGCCTCGGCCGCGACGGCGTCATCGCAGGCGTCAAGGACTCCTCCGGCGACGACGTCTCCTTCCGCCAACTCGTCCTCGCAGCCAAGGACATCCCCAACTTCGACATCTTCACGGGCCACGAAATCGTCGTCGACGGCGCCCTCCTCGCCGGCGCCCAAGGCGTAGTCCCCGGCCTCGGCAACGTCGACCCCGCCGGTTACCGCCGCCTGTTCGACGCCACCCAAGGCGGAGACTGGACCGCCGCGGCCGCCGAACAAGACCGCCTCGCCGACCTCTTCGACATCGTCTACACCCCCAACGGCCGGGTCTCCGGCGGCGCAGCAGGACTAGGCGCCTTCAAGACGGCCCTCCAAATCATGGGCATCATCGAATCCAACACCATGAGCGCCCCCATGCTCTCCCTGAACGCCGAAGAAACCTCCGCAATCCGGACGATCCTCGAACGCAACGGCCTCGTCTAGGGAGGCGGCGCCGGCTCGGCCCGCCTGAGTTTCGGATCTACCCTCACCTGAGCGGGTTGCCGTCACCTGGGGGTTGGCGAGCGTCACCTTTGGTGGGTTGCAGTGGTCGGGTCGTGCCGGCGGACCAGTTTTGCCGTCCCTTAGCGTTCAGCCCCTCCCCAAGCCTCGCAAGCTCGGCTCGGGCCCCTGGGGCTTCTCTTCCTCCCGACGCCGCATTACCGTCGCTGAGCGCCTTCCGCAATGCTCTGGTCGGCGATGCGGGACTACACAAAACCGTCCCTCCGCCACTCGGGCGATCGGGTCACCGCCCGCTTCGGGAGCGTCGGTATCAGTCGGTGCGGCCGGCGATCGGCGAGGCGACAGCGCAAAGCGCGGGCGCATTGTTTCGTGTAGGCGCGCATCGCCGACCAGAGTTCTGCGGAGGTCGCTTAGCGACCGTAGCGGAACGTCGGGAGGAAGAGAAGCCCCAGGGGCCCGAGCCGAGCTTGCGAGGCTTGGGGAGGGGCTGAACGCTAAGCGCCGGCGAAATGATGGGTCCGCGCTGTCCCAGCCAGAGCTAACCTGATCATCAACGAACCGCAGCCTGGGCGCCGCCGCGACGACGGCTAACCTGACCACACAGCAACGGCAGCAACAGCAATCGAACGATCCGGAGGACAAAAACATGATGTACGTGGTCGGGGTTGATCTTGGGGGGACGAAGACGGCCGCTGGGGTTGTGGGGGCCGATGGGGAGGTGTTGTTTTCGGAGCAGATTCCTACGCTGAATCGGGGTGGGGGCAACGTGATTTTGCGGGAGACGGCGGCACTCGTGGAGCGGCTCATGCGGCGGGCGGCGGGTGCGGGAATCGACGTCGGGCGTGTTGGCGTGGGTTCTGCCGGGGTCATCGATGCAGTGAATGGTGAGGTGGTTTCTGCGACTGATGCGATTCTGGGGTGGGCCGGGACAAGGTTGACGGCCGGGCTGGCGCAACTCCTTGGCTTGCCGCGGGGCTCGGTCAGTGCAGTCAATGATGTGCATGCGCATGCTTTGGGTGAGGCATGGCGCGGGGCGGCTTCGGGGTCTTCGAGTTCGTTGATGGTGGCTTTCGGGACAGGTGTGGGCGGCAGCTTTGTGCTGGACGGCTCTCCTGTTTTGGGGCACCACTATGTAGGTGGGCACGTTGGGCATTTTGCGTCGCCGTACGCCTATCACGAGGGCAAAGCCCTCCCGTGCGTGTGCGGCGGCTCGGGCCACGTCGAAGCGATCGCCTCGGGGCCGGCCATCCATGAGTCGTTCATCCGTTTCGGCGGTTCCTCCGAGATCGCGGACACGCGTGCCGTGTTTGCCGTGGCCCGCGACGGCGATAGTGCCGCCGCGGCTGACAGTGCTGCCGCCGTCAAAGCCATCGGGGCGGGCGCGGGTGCTGCCGGGCAGGCGATCGGCGGGCTCGTCAACATCCTCGACCCGGAGACGGTAGTGGTTTCCGGCGGTCTGGCGGATGCGGGAGATTTCTGGTGGAAGCCCATGGAACGCGCCCTGCGCAAAGAGCTTATGGGCCCACTTGCTGACATTCCCGTGCTTCGCGCGGCGCTCGGCAATACCGCGGCCATCGTGGGCGCGGCCAAACTCGTCCTGAGCTGACCCGCGAACGCCCGAAACCCCGAACAACCTCGCAAGGAGACCCCCATGATCTTGACCCCCGACGGCCTCGAAGCCCTCCGCTCGCAATTGATCGTGTCGTGCCAGGCCTACCCGGGCGAACCCATGCGGGATCCCCGGACCACCGGCCAGGTGGCGGCGTCCGCGGTTATCGGTGGTGCCGCGGCAGTCCGGGTCCAGGGCCTCGCGGATGTCCAGTTCACCCGCGCCGCGGTGGAGGTTCCGGTGATCGGGCTCTGGAAGGACGGGCACGACGGCGTGTTCATCACCCCGACGCTCCGGCACGCCCTCGCCGTGGCGAATGCCGGCGCTCACGTCGTGGCTATCGACGGCACGCGGCGCATGCGTCCCGATGGCTTGAGCCTCAAGCAAACCGTTGACGGAATCCACGCCGCATCGCACGCCCTTGTCATGGCCGACTGCGGTTCCTTCGGTGATGCTGTGGCCGCCGTCGAAGCCGGTGCTGACCTGATCGGCACCACGCTGGCCGGGTACACCGGGGAACGTGCCAAGACAGACGGCCCCGACCTTGAGCTTCTCGCGGAAATCGCCGGCGCCGGACTAGGCAAGCCGCTCATCGCCGAGGGCCGCATCCACACCCCCGCACAAGCCCGCCAGGCGCTCGACGCCGGGGCGTTCGCCGTCGTCGTCGGTACCGCCATCACGCATCCGGCGAGCATCACCAGCTGGTTCAGAGGCGCAATGGACGCCTGACCCTGCAGAATCCGTGGCCGGGTCCCTCATCCCGGCCTGTGTCCGGGCGTAGGCTTCTCCCATGGCTGAGGAGAATATCCGGGAATTCGATGTCATCGTGATCGGCGCCGGGGCTGTGGGTGAGAACGTTGCAGATCGTGTGGTCCGGGGAGGCCTCACTTGCGCAATTGTGGAGGCCGAGCTCGTCGGAGGGGAATGCTCCTACTGGGCGTGCATACCCTCCAAAGCGCTCCTTCGGCCGGGAACCGCACTGCACACGGCACAATCAGTGCCCGGGGCGTCGGACTCCGTCACCAAGGTCCTGGACCCCGCACCGGTCCTGAAGTACCGCGACTACTTCACCAACAAATGGCAGGACGACGGAGCGGTCCAATGGCTCGTAGACACGGGGATCGAGCTCATCCGGGGCCGGGCGCGCATCACGGGCCCGCGCGAAGTCCAAGTAGACGGCAAGGACGGCGCCAGCTACTCGCTCAAAGCCCATCACGCCGTGGTGGTGGCCACCGGATCCACACCGCTCATCCCGAAAATCGACGGCTTGCGCAACGTCCCCTACTGGACCACCCGCGGCGCCACCTCGGTGCGGCACATCCCTCAACGATTCATCGTGTTGGGCGGCGGGGTGGCCAGCGTCGAGCTTGCCCAGGCTTTCGCCCGCCTAGGCTCGTCGGTTTCGATCGTTGCCCGAGGCCGACTGTTGAGCGCATTTCCCGAGGAAGCCGCCAACTTGGTCGCGGCGGGGCTGCGGGCCGACGGCGTCGATCTGCACCTTGGGGCAGACACGGCGCGGGTCGAACACAACCCGGACACTGCCTTCAGCGTCACGCTGGGCGACGGGACGGTCTTGAAGAGTGACGAGTTGCTGGTGGCCACAGGTCGTCGGCCTTCCCTTGACAATCTGGGACTCGAAAACGTGGGTCTCGACGCCGAAGAGGGCAAGCCTTTGCGCCTCACCACGGACTCGAGCGGCTTGGTTGAGGGCGCAGCGAGCGACGGGACCAGCGGGCTGTGGCTTTACGCAGCCGGCGATGCCGCGGGATCTGTCTTCCTCACCCATCAGGGCAAGTACGAGGCCAGGGCAACGGGCGACGCTATTGTGGCCCGCGCCCAAGGAACCCTCCACGGCACCCCGAAACCGTGGAGTTCCCTGGCGAAGACGGCCGACGAATACGCGATCCCGAGCGTGGTGTTCACGGATCCGGAAGTGGCATCCGTGGGCCCGAGCCTCAAGCAGGCGCTGCAGAAGGGCATCAACGCAAGCTCGGTGAAACTCCCCATCAACGTGTCCGGCTCCCAGCTGCATTCGGAAAATTACGAAGGCTGGGCGCAACTGGTGGTGGACGAGGACCGGAAGGTGGTGGTGGGCGCGACGTTCGCCGGGCCTGGAGTAGCCGAGCTTTTGCACGGCGCAACCATCGCGATTGTGGGCGAAGTCCCACTGGACCGCCTATGGCACGCGGTGCCGTCGTTCCCGACCATCAGCGAGGTGTGGCTGCGCCTGTTGGAGAAGTACGGCCTGTGATGGAGTCTATTTGAACTGACTGGTCAGTTCAGTTACGATTGGAGCAGATAACAGGTTCTGCGAAAGGTCCAATTGTGCTGTCTGCACAGCAACTCCAGATCGACGGCCGCCGGGACGATCTCCTGCCTCCCACGTCCCTCGAAGCCAGGCGGGGGGAACTTCTCCTGGTCAGCGGGGACGGTCAGGACCAGCGCACGGCATTGGCGCTTGCGCTGAGCGGCCGGATGAAACCCAACAAAGGCCTCCTGAGCTGGGACAACTCCACGAAGACCAAAAAGGTCCGGGCCGCGAGCGCCATCATTGACGCTCCCGGCGTCAACGAGCCCGAGCAGCATTTGAGCGTCCGCGACCTCGTCACCGAAGACCTCTCCCTCATCCCCCGCCGCTACCGCGGCGCGCTCCTCAGCAAGCCGTGGCTCAAGGTCAACCGTTTCGAGGACATCGCCGGACTGTGGATTGAGCAGCTCCCCGCGGACCGACGCCTTGAGCTGCTGACCGCCCTTGCCCTCGCGGACCCGGCCCTTGACCTCCTGGTGCTCGACTCCCCGGACCGCCACAGCGCTAACACCGCGGATTGGCTCCCCCGCCTTGAGCAGTTGGCGTACGACGCCGGGCGGCCGCTCGCCGTCGTCGCGGTTGTTTCTGCCCTCCCGGACACCTGGGACGGCCCGGCCGCGGTGATCGGCAACTCGGTCACGCACACGGCACCGGCCGAAACCGCGGAACCCGCAGACGCCGCGCAAGAAGATCCCGAAGAAGTACCCGAAACCCTGCAAAGGACCGCAAAGTGACTGTTCTGCGGCTGGCCCGCTCCGAACTCAAACGCATGACCGGCGGGCTCCTGCCTAAGCTGACCATCCTCGCCCTGACCATGGTGCCCCTGCTTTACGGAGCCGTGTACCTCTACGCGAACTGGGACCCGTACGGCAACCTCAACCAGATCGACGCCGCGCTGGTCGTCGAGGACGCGGGAGCCCAGCCGGCCAGCGGCCCCGAGCTGCAGGCAGGCCAGAAGGTTGCCGACAGCCTCGTGCAGAGCCACGTTTTCAACTGGCAACGGGTGACCACGGCGGCCGAAGCCGACGCCGGCGTTGAATCCGGCAAGTACGCCTTCGCCCTGAAGATTCCCAAGGACTTCTCGGCCAACCTGGTCTCGCCCGGCAGTTTCAATGCGGCCAACCAGGCGATGCTCAACGTCACCACCAACGACGCGAACAACTACCTCCTCAGCACCATCGTGGACAAGCTCACCACCGCGGTGCACTCGACGGTGGCCAAGGAAGTGGGCGAGGAGACCGCAAACCAGCTCCTCACGGGCTTCGGGACCATTCACGCCTCCATCGTCAAAGCCTCCGACGGAGCCTCCCAGCTCGCCGACGGCGTCGGCAAGCTGAGCGACGGCGCGGCCACCCTCCACGATGGAACCGGCAAGCTCAGCAGCGGCGCGTCCGAACTCCTGGCAGGCCAAACCAAGTTGCGCGACGGCGCCAACCAGCTGAACGACGGCGCCGGGCAGCTCAGCGCGGGGCTCACGGAACTGAAGAACAAGACCGCGTCCCTTCCGGCCGACTCGCAGAAGCTCGCCGACGGCGCCTCCCAAGTAGCCGCCGGAAACGCGCAGCTGAACGCGAAGGTCCAGGATGTCGTCGGGCAGCTTTCAGCGTTCGACGCCGGCGCGCGGGACCGCGTGGTGGCGTCCAACGCGCGGCTCGTGTCCGCCGGGGTCATCACGCAGGACCAGGCGAATAGGTTCCTGGCCGACTTCGACACCGCGGCAGCGTCCGGCCCGGTCACCGATGCCAAAGCCAAGATCTCGGCGGACGCCGCGCAGATCCAGCAGCTTTCCAACGGATCTGCCGCGGTCAGTGCGGGCGCTGCCAAGCTTGCGGGCGCCACGCCGGCGCTGACGGGCGCCATCGGCCAGGCCTCGGCAGGCGCGGACCAGCTCAGCTCCGGCGCCGGGACGCTCGCGGCGGGCGAACAGTCCGCCGTCAACGGCACGGCAGCCCTGGCGGACGGTGCGGCAAAGCTCGACGACGGCGCGGCGCAGCTTGCGAGCGGTGCCGCGACGGCTGCGGACGGATCCCGCACCTTGGCGAGCGAGTTGGCGAAGGGCGCAGGCAAGGTCCCGAACCCGAACGACGCCCAAAAGAGCGAGGTGTCCAAGGTGATCGCCGATCCGGTTGCGGTCAACAACGTTTCGCAGGCCAAGGCAGGGTCCTACGGTGCGGGCCTGGCCCCGTTCTTCCTGACGCTGTCCCTTTGGATCGGTGTGTTCATGCTGGTCCAGGCGATGCGTCCCATCACGCAGCGGGCCCTGGCGTCGAACGCTCCGTCATGGAAAATCGCCGTCGGCGGCTGGCTGCCGTTCTTCGTGGTGTCCGTGCTGCAGGCCAGTATCCTCACCCTCGTGGTGGACCTGGGGCTGGGCCTCAACGCGGCGCACCCCGTGTGGATGTGGTTATTCATGCTGGCTGCGGTCATGGCGTTCACTGCCCTCATCCAGGGCATCGTGGCGCTCCTGGGAACTCCGGGCAAGTTCGTGGTGCTGATCCTGCTGGTCCTCCAGTTGGTGTCGTCCGGCGGAACGTTCCCCTGGCAAACAACCCCCATGCCGCTGCACGTGGTGCACGAGATCATGCCGATGGGTTACGTGGTGACCGGCATGCGGCACTTGATCTACGGCGGCGATTTGTCCATGATCTGGCCGATTGTCCTGGGCCTGCTTGGCTACACTGTGCTGGGAGCCGCGCTTTCCACGCTGGCCGTCCGTAAGCACAAGTTCTGGACCCTCAAGACCCTGAAACCGGAGATCGCGGTATGAGCATGCACGAGCCGGACGTCACCGGGCTCCCGGAGAAGAAGCTCCGCCCGGCGCGCACGAACGCGACCAAGCAGCGCCTTTTCGATGCTTCCATGGAGCTGATCGGCGAGCGCGGCGCGGCGGGCGTCACGGTGGACGAGATCGCGGCCGCAGCCGGGGTGTCGAAGGGAACGGTCTATTACAACTTCGGCAGCAAGTCCGACCTGATCGCCCAGTTGCTGCGCCACGGCGTCGACATCATGCTCGGGCGGCTCCAGACCATCGACGGCTTGCACTCCGATCCGCTCGAGGCCATGGAAGCCATGCTCGGCCAGGCCATGGACTTCATGGACGACTATCCGTCCTTCGCGCGGCTCTGGATCAGCGAGAACTGGCGGACTCCCAGCGAGTGGGGCAAGCTCTTCGTCGAACTCCGCAGCGAGTTGTTGTCCGTGATCGGCGCGGCGATCGAAAAAGTCGCCACCACGTACCCCGTGGATACGGGAATTGCCCGGGGCAGCCTCGAGGCCGCCATGTTCGGGGCGATCTTCGTGGTGGGCCTTGACCGGCAGACGTACAACCCCGAGCGCACCCGGGAGCAGAGCATAGCGGCCGTCATGACCATCATGCGCGGCTACGTGCTGCGGTAACGGTATGGCAACTGCCGCGCCCAGAGGCGTGGCGCCGCCAGCCGGTCAGGGATGATTGATCCCATGCGTCACATGGGGAACAGCGGAAAGCTTGCGATCGTCTCTGCCGTGGTGTCCGCTGGTTTGCTGGTGCTCCTTGCCATCACCCTCGACGAAAACGTGATGTACACCTTCCTCGGGGTCCTGGCGCTCGGCTACCTTGCGTGCGTCGCGGAGGTCATCGTCCGTCGAAGGCACTTCATGCTGGTTCTCGGAGCCATCTCGTGCATCCTGTTCATCGCGTTCGGAATCGCTTTCCTGCGCATGTGGGGGCTCGCTTTCAACCAGGATGACAACGCCTTGGGCAGCGCGGTGAGCACCAAGGACTCGGACATCTATTTCTACCTCGCCGCCCTTGCCGGCTGCAGTTCCTTGCTGGTCTTGTTCTTGGGGGCGGTCTGGCCGTCCCGCCGTGCGAAAGCGGCGGCCCGTCCGGCAGCCCGGCGTCCAGCGCCCCGGCCTGCTTCGCGCCCTTCCCCGGCACCCGCCAGGCCCGCCCAGCGGCCGGCGGCCCGTCCGGCGTCGGGGGCCGTGAAGCGACCTGTCCCGCGGAAACCGGCCCCGGCCACCTCCGCCAAACGCCCGACGTCGGGAGCGCCGGCTCAGCGCAAGCCGGCACCCAGGCGCTGACTCATTTCGGGCGCGGCCACATCCCCAGGCTTCGCTCGCCGCTGCAGCACGGCAGTGGCCACGCCGCCCAGCAGGAGGAGGCCGCCGGCCAGTTCCGCCGTCGTCGGGACCTCCGAGATGAGCAGCCACGCCGCGGTCATTCCCACCACCGGGACCAACAACGTAAACGGCACCACGGCCGAACTCGGGTACAGGCTGAGTAGCCGGTTCCAGATGCCGTAACCCACCAGCGAGGCGAAGATGGCGGTGTACAGGGCGCTCAGGATGGTCGCCGGCTGAAGGTTGGAAAGGGTCCCGACGACGGCGGCAGGGCCGTCCACGAGGAGCGACAAGGCAGCAAGCGGCAACGGGACCACCGCTCCGGACCAGACCACGAGCCCCAGTCCCGAGGCAGCCTTGGCCTTGCGTGCGATGATGTTTCCCGCAGCCCAGGACAACGCGGCGGCAAGCACAATCATGAGCGGCACCACCGGAGCCACCAGGCTTCGACCGACCGCCACCAGCGCTAGTCCGGCCACACCCAGCACCACGCCCGTCAGCTGGCGCTTGCTGGGCCGCTCGCCCAGGAACCTGGCCGCCAAGAGCACCGTCAGGAGCACTTGCGCCTGTAGCACCAGTGACGCGAGCCCGGCTGGCATGCCGAGGGCCATGCCCAGGTAGAGGAGGCCAAATTGCCCGGCGCTCATGAACAGCCCGACGCCGATGATCGCCTTCCAGCTCACGTTCGGCTTGCGGACGAAGAAGATGCAGGGGAACACCACCAGCACGAAGCGCATGGCGACGAACAGCAGCGGCGGCACGTCGGCCGCTCCACCGCTCCCGTCACTGCCATTCCCGCTTGCGGGGTGTAGGCCAAAGTCGATAGCGACGAAATTCAGGCCCCAAAGGACGGCGACGAGGACGGCGAGTGCTGAGTGTCGGATATTCACGATTCAACTCTGGCAGTCAAAAGGATGAAGCACCAGCGTTGAATTCTGCATCGGATCGTGTACGTTTGCTTCATGATTGAGATTGCGGCGTTGCGTGCCCTCGTAGCCGTGGAACAGCAAGGCTCCGTGGTGGCCGCCTCGGAGGCGATGGGATTCAGCCCCTCGGCGGTCTCCCAACAGATCAAGAAGCTCGAGAAGCAAAGCGGCGTGACGGTCCTGGAACGTCACGGCCGCGGCGTACTGCTGACGGACCGCGGCATGGCGCTGGCCGAGTACGGACGGCGCATCCTGGGCGAATTGGAAGAGCTGCAGGCCACCTTGCTCGCCGACCCTGCGAAGCCAAGCGGCGTGTTGCGGCTCGTGGCATTCTCCACCGCCTGCCGCGGACTGGTGGGGCCGATGCTGGGGAAACTGGGCGCGGCTCAGGCTGGCACGGGCTCGCGGGCGAGTTCCGGGCCTGGCGGCTCCGGGCTTGAAATCCGGGTGGTGGCCGAGGACCCGCGCGAGGCCGTCCAGAGGGTCGCCACCGGTGAAGCCGATCTCGGCGTCGTGCACAACTGGCACTCAGTGCCCCTGGTCATTCCGGAGAACATGGTCCACGAGGACCTCTGCCTGGACACCGCCGACGTCCTGCTCAACTCGGCGCACCCGCTGGCCGGACGGACCGCCGTCGAGCCTACCGACCTCGTGGACGAAAGCTGGATCAGCACGCCGGCCGGGGCCATTTGCAATGAAGCATTGCTGGCAATCCTCGCGGGCCTGGGCCGCGTGCCGGACATCCGCATCTACGACCCCGACTTTTCCACGCATATCGCCATGGTTCAGCAGGGCGTGGCGGTGGCCCTCGTGCCGCGGCTCGGAAGGCCTGAGCTTCCCGCCGGAGTGGTGGCGGTGCCCGTGGTTAACCCGATGCAGCAACGCCAAGTGGGAATCGTGTACCGCAAGACGATGACGGCAAGTCCCAGCATCCGCCATGTGGTGCGCTTGCTGCAGGATGTGGCGGCCGGCCTCGAGGTGGATTAGCCGGGGACTACTTCTTGGGGCGGGGAACGGTGAAGTGGGTCAGCCGGGCATCCTGGCCATCGAGTTCAGCCCACGGCTTCTCGAGTTCCATCACGGTCACGGCGCTCGTGGGGTAGCGCGTGGCGGCGTCCATGTAGGCGTCATGGTCAGAGTCGCGGGAAGCCAGGTGCATCGCGAGCTCCTGCACGCCGGGCATGTGCGAAAAGATCATGAGCGTGGTGACGGTTTCGGGCACGTGGTTGATGACGGTCAACATCCGCTGCGCGGAGGCGGCGTAGAGGCCGTCCTCGAGTTTCGGCGTCGGGGCCTTGTCCCCCAGTTCGCTGCACACCCAGGTGCAGGTCTGGCGGGTCCGGAGCGCGGACGAACACAAGATGAAGTCCGGAATCACGTGGTGCTTGAGGAGCCATTTGCCCGCGAGCGGGGCTTCCCGGTGGCCACGCTCGGCAAGGGGTCGCTCATGGTCCGGCACCCCGAGGGGCCAGTCCGACTTCGCGTGCCGCATGATCACCAGCCGCTTGATGTGATGCTCGCTCATCCCCCCACCCTACTATCCCAACTGACTCGCATTTGTTGCCGTTATGAGGGCTCAAAACGACAACAAATGCGAGTCAGTTGGGTGGGGCTAGATCGAGTATTCCGGAGCGGCCCAGACGATGACCTCGGGGTGCTCGTAGAAGCGGTAGCCCTGGCCGCGGACGGTCCGGACGGTGTTCGCGAGGCGGCCGAGCTTGGAGCGGAGGCGCCGGATGTGGACGTCGATGGTGCGCTCGTTCGGGACTTCTTCGGCGTTGCGCCACAGGCCTTCGAGGAGTTCATCGCGGCCCACGGTGCGGGTGCCGTTCTCGACGAGGTAGTTGAGGAGTTCGAATTCCTTGAACGTGAGGTTCAGGGATTCGCCGTCGAGGTGCACCTCACGGCGGGCGAGGTCGATCAAGACGCCGGACGGCCGGGCTTCCTGGGCAGGCTGCGGGCGGAGCGCTTCGGAGCGCTGGCGGTTGCCAACAGTCGGGTCACCGAAAGTCGAGCGGACGACGTCGAGCGCCGAACCGGGCGCACTGGCCGGGGCTACCGCGACGGCGGCATAGCTCTCGGCACCGGCAACGAGGGACTGTGCGTAAGCCCGGATTTCCTGGGCAAGCTTGGCGATGGACGTTCCTGCGGCAGCGGCGGTGTCTTCGTCAATGCCCATGTAGAGCACGAACCCGCGGGCCACATTGTCGCTGGCAACGGGGCGGATGGAGCGGTCTGCGGGAGCCAGGACGGGCGTGGGCGCAGTCATTGGCGCGGCCTCGTTGGCGGGAACGGCGCGGAGCTGTCCGTAGGAGTTGGGGTTGTAGCCCTGGGGGACGTAACCGGGCGCCTGGCTGCCACCCTGCGGTGCGGGCTGGGCGTAGGCCGGGCGGTTTCCGAAGCCGGGACGCAGGCCGGCGTTCGACGCGGCCTTATTGGCGTTACGGACGGAGATATGGACGTATCCGGATGCAACTGACATGGAGTGCTTACCTCAAAGTGAATAGCCGTCATCGCGGCTTCGAATGCTGGTCTGGTCCCCGCAATGAGATGGGGAGGGGCGCCCGACGCTGGGCAGGGGGCGAATGCCTGAAACTTCCTGGGGTCTGAAGTTAGGCATGCATTCGACAACAGCTCATCGAAAAACCAGCGGGTGCGCTGGGCTCGATCGCTGCGGCTGCAGATGCTGTTGAGTTCTTGTTCACATTTGAAGTGTGCAACGTAACAAAGGGAACTTGCAAGTAACAAAGGGCGGAAACGTCCACATTTTGAGACGAATCGGACTATTGTGCCGCACATCACAATTCAGACATGTCCAAATGTGACCCATTCTCGTTCGCCACACTGGCCGTTGCGCGCGCAATACTCGAATAAAATTTGATTGAATTGCCACTTCCTGAATCTCAAGTCACGTCACGCGCTTGCCCTTGAATCTCGAGATATGAAACAACCCTTGTCCAATCCTGGATCTGCTTCCATCGAAAATTCTTTTGGCAAATCGCCTGTCAGGGCCTTTGCAAGGCTTCTCAACCTCACATCGCGTGGCTGGTTTCCAGCTTCGACGCAGCCCTTGGTTTGGATCGGTACATGTCGGCGTCGGCCTCCATGAGAAGCTGCCGCGCCAATTCTTCCCGCGCTTCGGGGAGCATTGGCCTCATCGCGGCCGTCACGGCTTGGCCGACGGCGAGCTCGACCCGCAGCTGCGACTCGCCCACGATGCACTCCGGATCGAAGCTGTTCAGGATGCGGGAGGCGATCACGGCAATTTCCTCGGGTGATTCCAGGGCCGGGAGGAGAATGACGAATTCGTCACCGCTGTAGCGCGCGACGGTGTCGACGCCGCGGACCGCATCGGCGAGGCGCCCGGCGACATGGCCGAGGACCTCGTCGCCCACTGCGTGGCCGTAGGTGTCATTGATGTCCTTGAAGCGGTTGATATCGCAAAACAACAGGCCGACGTGCAGGCCGTGGTTGCCCGCACGCTCCAAAGCCTCATCGAGGCGCGACGTCAACAAGGTCCGGTTCGGCAAATGGGTCAAGGCATCGTGGGTGGCTTGGTGCCTGGCCTCTTCAAGGAGTTTGGCCCGTTCCAACTCCGATTCTTCGAGCCTGCGCAACGTGGCGGCCAGTTCCCGCTCATAAAGGCGCCTCTCGTGGACGCCAAAAACGACGACGACGTTCAGTTCGGGGGCAGCCGTGTCGAAGGCATCGGGTTTCCGCGTCCGGGACACCGCGAGCAATACCGGCAGCCTTTCGCCGTTGGCGGCGAGGATCTCCACCGCAAGCTCTTTCACCGAGCCGTTGGATTCGATGGCCGGGATGGCGTGGGTCAGGAACATGATCCGGTCCCCGGCCGGCAAGAGGGAGAGCAGGTTCAGCCCCAGCAGCGCTTCCTGTCCGCGTCCCGTCCACTCGTACATCGTCCGGTTCGCGTCGACGATGGTACCGTCGGGCCGGGTGAGCAGGTAACCGGCCGGGGCTGCGTCGAAGATCTGCCGATAGTCAACTGTCCCGTCGGTCATACCGGGGTGCCGAGGTAGTCAAGAAGAGCGTTGACTGTTTCCTCCGGGGCGCTTGTCTGCGGGAAATGGCCGGTCGCGGCAAGCCTGACGAGGACGCTTGTCGGCAGGCGTTCCTGGAGGTAGGTTCCGATGTGTTCAGGAGTGACGACGTCGTCCGTGCTTTGGAGGATGAGCACAGGCAATTCGACGCGGGACAACAAATGACGCACGTCGGAGAGGAAAGCGACGCGGGCAAAATCGCGGGCAACCCTGGGGTTGATCCGACGGAAGCTGCCCTGCAATTCCCGCCCGAACTCGGGTGAGGAGGGGACGTTCATGAACACAGGGGCCATCGCCTCGGCCCAGACAAGGTAGTTGGCGTCCAAGGATTCAAAGAGCTCGTCCAGCTCATCACTGGAATAGCCGCCGAAGTAGCCGTCGTCGGGGTGGTTCATATAGCTGGGCGAAGCTGTCACGAGCACGAGCCGGGCGATGCGCGACTGCTGGTCGGCCGTGGCCGCGGCAATGGCCATCATGGCTCCGACGCTGTGGCCGATCAGCGTCACGCCCCCCAGGTCCAGCTCGGCGCAGATCTCCAGGAGGTCGGCAACGTAGGCGTCAAGGCTCGAGTAGCGGGACGAATCATAAAATGCCTGGTCGGATCCCCCCGAGCCCATGTGGTCGAAGAGAACTACGCGGTATTGCTCCGTCAGGAACGGGAGAATCCGGTCCCACATCTTCTGGTCCGTGCCAAAACCGTGCGCGAACATCAGGACCTGGCCGTCCGTTGCCCCCAAGACCGTGACATTGTGCCGCTCAACCATCGACGCGGTCATGGGTACCCTCAACTCTCCTCGGCTATCGGCCTGACCCCTTCCGCATTTCCGCGCCGGGCTCGTCCGTGAACCCCCGTCCGCCGGCCCTTGTCATCGTACCCAACTGACTCGCATTAGATGTCGTTTTGGGGGCCGATAACGACATCAACTGCGGGTTAGTTGGTGGTCCCGGTTCCTTGGGTGGTTGACGCGGTGGCAGTCACGATCTGGATGGACTGGGCCGTGTACTTGTCGGAATCCTTGAGCGCAGTGACCCGCACGCTGGATCCGGACTTCACATCGGCGAGGGTCAGGGTGGTGCCGGTGGTCCCGCTTCCGCGTTGCCGCATACCTTGAGCTACCACGATGTCCGATCCCAGCACATAGGTTTTCGTGAACCCGTCTTCGCTCTTGACCGTCATGGAGCTCGCCGAGATGTCGGTGACTGTTCCCAGCTGGCCCGCCATGGTGACGTAGCTGCCGTTCTGGAGGACAACGTATTCCGAGTGGACCGCTGCGTTCAGGCCGCCCATGCCCACCCCGAGCCCACCCGGGCCTGCGTTCGTGCCGCCGGGGCCGCCGAATCCGCCCTGCCCGTTCTGCCCGGCACCCGGACCCTGCGCGTTGGTAGTGTCAGCCACCGCGGTCCCGTTACCGGCGGCATATGCGCCGGCTCCTGCCGCCGCAGCGACCACCACCGCGACGCCGCCGACAATGAGGCCCTTCTTCAGGCTCCAATTCTTGAAAAACGAAGGTCGGGGCTGTCCGGCGTTGGATTGCTGCGGAGCACCCCAACCGGCGGCAGGCTGCTGGTTCACCGGCTGCTGCGGAGCACCCCAACCAGCGGCAGGCTGCTGGTTCACCGGCTGCTGGGGAGCACCCCAACCAGCGGCAGGCTGCCCGGACTCATCAACGGGGCGGATCACTGGCTGCGGGTGCCCGTTCTCCGGCTCGGAACCAGGTACGGAGGGGTTGTTTTGCTGATCCATGATGTTCTCCATCGAAGTCGAGACTCTTTGGTCGCGGTTGTTCTTGTCCCAATCAGCGTCAGTCGCGTTGCTGTGCGTTGGCTGTGTCGAACTGAAGGCTTCCCTGTGACCTGCAGCGGTGTTGTGTCGGATTCTGCTGGGGGAACCCGCGCAACCTTTGGACAGGTGGCTAGGCTGGGACTCACAGGGTGCTCACAGCAACGGCTAAGCACCGGCAAACCGGCAGATTGGAGAGTTGTCCCATGGCATCCTCGCACTCCATGACCAACAACCTTCCGCAGCTCAGCCACCCGGACGGTTCTCCCATCCGCGCCCTCGTGGTGGACGACGAACCCAGCCTCGCCGAGCTCATGAGCATGGGCCTGCGCATGGCGGGCTGGTCGGTCGCAGTGGCCGGCGACGGTCCGGCCGCAGTGAAGCTCGCCAAGGACTTCCGTCCGGACGTCCTGGTGCTGGATGTGATGCTTCCAGGGTTCGACGGCGTTGAGCTGCTGGGCAGGATCCGCGCCTTTGCGCCCGAGGTTCCTGCGCTTTTCCTCACCGCCAAGGATGACGTGCAGGACCGGATCGTGGGGTTGGCCGCGGGCGGCGACGATTATGTCACCAAGCCCTTCAGCATGGAGGAAGTCCTCCTGCGCCTGCACCGCCTGGTCCAGCGCTCGGGGGTGGCTGCGATGGACACGGCCGAGCTGGTGGTAGGCGACCTGACCTTGAACGTTGACACCCGTGAAGTCACCCGCGGCGGCGAAGACATCCCGCTCACCGCGACCCAGTTCGAACTCCTGCGCTACCTCATGGAAAATCCCAAGCGCGTGGTCAGCAAGGCCCAGATCCTGGACCGCGTGTGGGATTACGATTTCGGCGGCCAGGCCAACATCGTGGAGCTTTACATCTCATACCTTCGCAAGAAGATCGAGGCCAACCATCCGCCCATGATCCACACGGTGCGCGGAGCCGGCTACGTCATCAAGCCTGCCGAATAGCCGAGGCGTCGAATGTCCGCACTCTCGGGTATCCCCCGCCAAACCGACCACAGCTGGTTCAATCCCTCAACCTGGCACTTGCGCACCCGCTTGATCCTCCTCTCCATGGCGCTCCTCGTGGCCATCTGCGGCGCAGTCGGGGTGGTCAGCTATGCCTCCATGGACGTGTTCCTCACGAAGCAACTGGACCAGCAATTGATGCAGGCCTCGCACGGGCGCCCGCCGCAAGGCAACCCCGGCGGCCGTCCGGACCCCCTGGATCCCCGGGGCCAGAGCATCGGCACCCTGAACGCGCGAATCCTTGGCGGCCAGGTGAGCAGCGATGCCGGGTTCCTCTCCTCGGATGCCACCCGTACTCCGTTGTCGCCCAGCGATGCCGGAATACTGTTGGCGCTCCCCTCCGATGGCCGTCCGGTTGATCGCACCCTCTCCAATGGCGGCTACCGGCTGGTAGCCGCCGAAACCCCCTATGGCGATGTGGTCATCACGGGGCTGCCGCTTGCCTCGAAAGAAGACACCGAGGCCTCGCTCGTGTGGACCATGGTGCTGGTGTCCTTGGGCGGGCTGATCCTGATCGGGCTGGCCGGAACCGTCCTGATCCGCCGTACCATGCGTCCCTTGGAGCAACTTTCCGACGTCGCCACGAAGGTATCGAAGCTTCCGCTCGACGCCGGTGAGGTGGCACTCGCGGTGCGCGTTCCGGCGTCGGCGGCCCACCCGGGCACAGAGGTGGGAAGCGTGGGCCATGCATTGAACCTCATGCTGGACAACGTCTCGAGCGCCCTCGAGGCGCGCCAGCAAAGCGAAACGAAAGTGCGCCAGTTCGTGGCCGACGCGTCACACGAACTACGCACTCCGCTGACGGCCATCCGCGGCTACACAGAGCTCTTGCGCATGACCGAGACGTTCACCGAGGACGGCCGCAAATCACTGGGCCGGGTGCAAAGCCAGTCCGAACGCATGACCACCCTCGTGGAGGACCTCCTTCTGCTGGCCCGGCTTGACGAAGGCAAGGCCCCGGAGTTCACCGATGTGGACCTCACGCAGTTGGTGGTCGAAACCGTCAGCGACGAGAAAGTCATGGCCCCCGAACACATCTGGCAGCTCAAGCTCCCGGATGAGCCCATCACGGTCCGCGGCGACACCACTCAGCTCCACCAGGTCTTGGCAAATCTGCTCTCCAACGCCCGCAAGCACACGGAGGCGGGTACCACCGTGGTCACCGGCGTCATGCGTTCCGCCGATGGCAGCGCCGTGGTGACCGTGACGGATAACGGGCCGGGCATCCCGCCGGATTTCCAGGGCAGGATTTTCTCGCGCTTTGCCCGTGCCGACGCCGCCCGCTCCGGTTCCGAGGGCACGTCCGGGCTCGGCTTGTCGATCGTGGAATCCATCGTTCAGGCGCATGGCGGTACTGTCGAAGTGGCATCGCGGCCGGGCCGGACGGAGTTTGCGGTGCGGCTTCCGGCGCTGAGGACCGCCACGGCCTGAAGGCCGTCCACAAAATGACGACGCCGGTGCGCGGCGAGCGCAAGTCGACGCACCGGCGTCGTGATCTCCGTTACCCAAATGTGACTTAAGCCGAATCCTCCTGTACCGTCGAATAGGTGCGCCGGATTATTCCGGCCGCCGCCGGGTAGGCGCCGAGCTCTGCCCCTCCCCGGTGCCAACAGTCCAGGCAGAGACGGGGGACCCAGGTCTCCGGGCAAGCGCTCATGTTGAGCCAGCCCTAGGGGTGAAGCCGCACCGCCACGATTCCCAGTGGCCACGGCCGGATGACCTCATCCGAATCCGACAGCTAACTCCGCAGGCGTCGAGAGGCAATCACCATGTCTGATTCCAGGAATCAGTCGCGCTCTGTTGCGCGCCACCGCGGCGAACCTGCCCGGAGAAACAAGTCACGTTCCACGTTGAGGCGAGTCGCCTCGAACCTCGGCACCGGCCAGCGCATGGCAGTTGTTGCCGGCGTCGTCGCCGTGTTCCTCGGTGCCGGTGCTGCAAGCCAGGCCGCCGGACAAGCCATCAATGCCCAGGACATGAGCCGTTCGTCGGATTCCCGCGCGGCTAGTCACTCAGCCACTCCATTCGCCACCGCCACGCCGTCGGCGAGCGCGAGCGCCAAGCCGAGCGCCACGCCGGTTCCGAGCCGGGCAGCCGCCCCGGCTCCGGCCGCCGTCGCGCCCCAGGCTGCAGCCCCCGCCGCGCCGGCACCCCCGGCCGCACCTGTTGCCCCGGCCGCACCTGTTGCCCTCGACGATCCCGCCGGCGCCCAGGCCTATGCCGCTAGCCTCCTGCCGTCCTACGGTTGGGGTCAGGGCGAGATGTCCGCACTGATCACCTTGTGGAACAAGGAATCGGATTGGCGCACGACTGCCACCAACGCCTCCAGCGGCGCTTACGGAATCGGGCAGTCGCTGCCGGGCGCGAAAATGGCATCCGAGGGCGCCGATTGGCAGACCAACTACCAGACGCAGATCCGCTGGGGCCTGAACTACATCAAGGAACGCTACGGATCGCCGTCCGCGGCGTGGTCCTTCCACCTCGCGAACAACTGGTACTAAGCCAGGAGCTACGCACAAAGAACGCAGAGGTCCGTCCCTTCCGGGGGCGGACCTCTGCGTCTAGTGGCCACACATGCGAGTCGCCATGCCGGTCGGAGATCCACAGCCATATCACAGGTTCCGCCTAAAGCCCTCATAATCGGCAGCCGCACTCTGGATACATGACGCTCATCGAATCCACCTCCGGTACCCTGAAGGACCCCGCGGTGGTGCCGCCGGGCCTTTCCCTCCAGCCCAACGCTCCCCTCCAGCCCAACGCTCCCCTCCAGCGCAGCACGGTGCGACGCGCGCCCGTGGACACCCACACCGCCATCCCCGTGCTCGATGTCACGATCCCGGTCTTCAACGAGGAACGCGACCTTGAGGAGTGCCTGCGCCGGCTTCACGGCCACTTGCGCGAGACGTTCCCGCACGGCTTCCGCATCACCGTGGCGGACAACGCGAGCACGGACGGCACCTTGAAAATCGCTGAACGCGTGGCGAGGGAGCTGCCCGAACTCGCTGTTGTCCATCTTGAGGAGAAGGGACGCGGCAACGCCCTTCGCAAGGTGTGGCTTGCATCGCCGTCCCCGGTTCTCGCTTACATGGACGTGGATCTGTCCACGGACCTCGCCGCTCTGGCGCCCCTTCTGGCACCGCTGATCTCCGGCCACTCGGACCTCGCCATCGGCACGCGCCTGACGCGGAACTCAAGGGTTGTCCGCGGCCCCAAGCGCGAGTTCATTTCGCGCAGCTACAACCTGATGCTGCACTCGTTCATGGGCGCCCGTTTCAGCGATGCGCAGTGCGGCTTCAAGGCGATCCGGGCAGATGTCGCCCAGCAGCTCCTCCCCCACACCATGGACAACTCGTGGTTCTTCGACACTGAACTCCTGGTGGTCGCCGAACGCTGCGGACTCCGCGTGCACGAGGTTCCCGTTGACTGGATCGACGATCCCAATTCCAGCGTCGACGTGGTGCGCACTGCCCTGGCAGACATCCGCGGCATGGTCCGGCTGACCCGGGATCTCGTCTCGGGCCGCATCCCCGTTCCGGAACTGCGCGCAGCGCTGGCACGCGGGCCGCTTCCGGCGTCGTCGCGCATTGCCGAGCAGAGCCCGCGCAGCAGCCTTTTCGGGCAACTGGTCCGGTTCGCCGCGATCGGCGCTGCCTCCACCCTGGCCTACGTGCTCATCTTCCTGTTCTGCCGCGGCTTCATGGACCCGCAGCTGGCCAACTTCCTGGCGCTGCTCGCCACGGCCATCGCCAACACCGGCGCCAACCGGCGCTTCACCTTCGGCATCCAGGGCGGCAATCCGGTCCGGCACCACTTCGAGGGTTTGATCGTTTTCGGCATCGGCCTCGCCCTCACTTCCGGGGCACTCGCTGTGGTGCACGGTACGACGTCGCCCGGCCGCTGGGGCGAGCTCCTCACCGTGGTCGCGGCGAACCTCGCAGCCACTGCAGTCCGCTTCCTCTTGTTCCGACTTTGGGTCTTCCGGCAGCCAGCCGCGCAGGCGCCTGCACCCACCACACAAGCCACAACGCGCACAGAAACGGCAGCATCATGACCTCCACGATTACTCCCGCAAGCACGGGACCCGCAGGTTCAGTGGTTCCTGCCGCCGCCGGGACTGCCGACGCACCGCCTCACCCGGCCGGCCCGTCGATCCCCGATGCCGCGCCCCGTTGGACCCGATACGCCTTTGGACGGCAGCCCCGCTGGGTGCGGCCGTCCGCCGCCGGGCTCCTCGTCGCCACCGCGTTCCTGTATCTCTGGAACCTCGCGGCCACCGGCTACGGAAACTCCTTCTACGCCGCGGCCATCCAGGCCGGCACCAAGGACTGGACGGCCTTCCTCTTCGGTTCCCTCGACGCCGGCAACGCCATCACGGTGGACAAGCCCCCGGCCTCTTTGTGGATCCCCGCTTTGGCGGGCCGGATCTTCGGCTTCTCGCCCTTGAGCATGCTGGTTCCCGAGGCACTGATGGGCGTTGCCGCCGTCGGCTTCCTCTATTTGACCGTCAAGCGGGTCTCCGGACCGGGCGCGGGCTTGTTGGCGGGCGGCGCCTTGGCCCTGACGCCGGTGGCGGCGCTCATGTTCCGCTTCAACAATCCCGACGCCATGCTGACCCTCTGCCTGGTCCTGGCCGCGTACTTCACGACCCGTGCCATCGAACGCGCGGGCTGGAAGTGGCTCGCCGCAGCCGGCGCCGTCGTGGGACTCGCGTTCCTGGGAAAGATGCTGCAGGGATTCCTGATTGTTCCGGGCCTCGGACTCGCATATCTCTGGGCCGCCCCTACCCCGTTGCAGCGGCGCTTGCTGCACCTGCTCGGCGCAGTGGGCGGTATCGCCGTAGTGGCTGGCAGTTATATCGCCCTCTTCCAACTGACTCCGGTTTCGGCACGGCCTTACATGGCAGGTTCGCAAACCAACAGCTTCCTTGAGCTGACTTTTGGTTACAACGGGCTGTCCCGCATCACCGGCTCGGGCGAGGGCACGCCCGGTGGAGGCGGCGGCCCCGCCGGGGGCGGCCTCGGCGCATTCGGCGGCGGCGGCAACACCGGCTTCGGCGGGGCGGCCGGGATCACCCGCATGTTCGGCACGAGCTTCGGTGCGGAGGTCTCCTGGCTTCTGCCTGCTGCGCTGGTTCTTCTGGCAGCCGGCCTGTGGTTCACCCGCCGGGAAGCGCGGGCCTCCCGTACCCGCGCCGCTCTCATCCTGTGGGGCGGCTGGCTTCTGGTCACGGCGGGCGTGTTCAGCTTCATGAGCGGCATCGTCCACCCCTACTACGCGGTAGCCCTCGCACCGGCAATCGCCGCCCTGGTGGGCATTGGCAGCGTTGAGCTGTGGCGCGGCCGCGGATATTGGCCGGCCCCGATCGTTCTGGCGGTGGTGGTCCTCGGCAGTTCAGCGTGGTCCGCGGTTCTCCTCGGCCGCGACGCCTCCTGGCTTCCGTGGCTGCGCATCGTGATCGTCGTCCTGGGCGTGGTGGCGGCCGCGGCAATCCTGCTCCGCCTCGACTCACTGCGGCCCGCGGGCCGGTTCCGGAGCGCAGCGGCCGCGGCCGTCGTCGTCGTTTCCCTTCTGGCCGGCGGCCTCGGAACCGCAGCGTGGACGCTCGCGACGGCGGCTACCGCGCATTCCGGGTCCATCCCGACGTCGGGTCCCGCCGGCTCCGCCACGGGAGGCTTCGGAAACCGGGCTGGAGGGTTCGGCGCAGCCGGTGGCGCAGGTCAGGCAGGAGGCCCCGGTTCCGAGGGAACGGCCGACGCCGGACTGACCGCGCTGCTGTCGTCCACCACCACGAAGTGGTCGGCGAGCGTCTCCGGCGCCACACAGGCCGCAAGCCTTGAGCTCGCCACGAACACCAACGTGATCGCACTCGGTGGCTGGAACGGCGGCGATCCCTACCCCACGCTGGCACAGTTCCAGGACATGGTGGCCAAGGGACAGATCGGCTACTACATCGAGGGTGGCGGCATGGGTGGCGGCGGCGGATTCGGAGGCCAAAGCGGCAATTCCGAGGTAGCCTCCTGGGTACAGGCCAACTTCCAAGCCCAGACGGTGGGCAACTCCACCGTCTACAAGCTGACAAAGTAGATTCCGATGACCACGTCCTATTCCACAGATACAGGTTCCACGCCGGGCCAGCTGGTTCCGCCGTCGAGTTCCGTAGAGCCGACACCGCTGGAACCGCCCGTTCCCCACGCCCTGCGGCACCGAGTGGAGCTCGGCATCGTGCTCCTCGCAACGGCGGTCCTGTATCTCTGGAACCTCGGCGCTTCCGGCTGGGCCAACCCGTTCTACTCCGCAGCGGCCCAAGCCGGTTCGCAGAACTGGACCGCGTGGTTCTTCGGATCGTCCGACGCCGCCAACTCCATCACCGTGGACAAGCCGCCGGCGTCACTGTGGATCATGGACCTCTCGGTGCGGATCTTCGGACTGAGCTCCTGGAGCATCCTGGTTCCCGAGGCGCTCATGGGCGTTGCCACGGCATGGCTGCTGTATCTCGCAGTCCGGCGGGCTGCGGCCCCCGCCACCGGCGATCCACGGATCGCCCACCGGGCCGGGCTGCTGGCCGCCGTCGTCATGGCCATCACCCCGGTTGCCACCCTCATGTTCCGGTTCAACAACCCGGACGCCCTGCTGGTGCTGCTCATGACGGCCGCCGGCTACGCCACGCTGCGGTCCATCCAGGACAACAAACTGCGTTGGCTCCTGCTGGCCGGGGTGCTCCTGGGCTTCGGTTTCCTGACAAAGCAGCTCCAGGTCCTGTTGGTGGTTCCCGGGTTTGCCGTGGCGTACGTGGTTGCCGCGCCGGGTGGAGTGGGCCGCCGCCTGCTTCGGCTCCTTGGCGCGGGAGCGGCCATGGTGGTCTCGGCCGGCTGGTGGCTCGCAGTCGTCGAACTCGTTCCGGCGAACATGCGGCCGTTCATCGGCGGGTCCCAGAACAACTCCATCCTGGAACTGACCCTCGGATACAACGGCTTCGGCAGGCTGAGCGGCCAGGAGACAGGCAGCGTCGGGGGCGGCAACGGCTGGGGCGTTCCCGGGCTGTTCCGGATGTTCAACAGCGAGTTCGGCGGCCAGATCGCGTGGTTGCTGCCCTCGGTGCTGGTCCTCGGGGCCGGCCTGCTGTGGCTGGGCCGCCGTGCCCCGCGCACGGATGCCGTGCGCGCCTCAGTGATCGTGTGGGGTTCGTGGGTGCTGGTCACCGGGCTGGTATTCAGCTTCATGGCGGGCATCATCCACCCCTACTACGCGGTAGCGCTGGCCCCTGGAATCGCCGGGCTCGCAGGCCTGGGCGGCGCGCTTTTGTGGCAGCACCGTGCGCAACTTGTCGCCTCGGTCATGCTCGCAGTCGCAGTGGCCGCCGCGGGATTCACGGCCTTCGAGCTCCTGGGCAGCACCACGGCCTATGGTCCGTTGCTGCGCTGGGCAGTGCTGTTCGGCGCCCTCGCAGCCGCAGCCGGGCTGGTCCTTTCGGGACGCTTCACCTCCCGCATCCTTCAGCGCACGACGGCGGCGCTCGCCCTCGCGGCCTCCCTCGCCGGGCCTTTGGCGTACTCCATCTCCACCGCCTCTGTGACGCACAGCGGCGCCATCCCCAGCGCCGGGCCCGCGACTACGTTCGGTGGCTTCGGCGGCTTTGGAGGCCGGGGCGGCTTCGGGCAAAACGGTTTCAGGCAATCAGGCCAGAACACTCCCCCGCAAGCCCTCCAGCCGTCTGGCATCCAGGGCGGCGGCTTCGGAGGGAACCGGCAGGGCGGCGGCATGGGCGGCCTGCTCGGCGCCACCACGCCGTCGTCGGAAATGGTTGCCACGCTGAAGTCCGGCGCCTCGAACTACACGTGGGCGGCCGCCGTGGTTGGCTCCAACAATGCCGCCGGCTACCAGCTGGCCACCGAACTGCCCGTCATGGCGGTGGGCGGCTTCAACGGCACGGACCCGTCCCCCACGCTCCAGCAGTTCCAGCAGCTCGTGGCACAGGGCAAGATCCACTACTTCATCGCCGGCGGCACCATGCAGGGCAGCAGCGGATCCGAAGCGCCTGCCCAGATCGCGCAATGGGTGGCGGCGAACTTCCAGGCACAGTCCATCGGCGGAACCACGGTGTACCCGCTGGCGGGCTGAATCCTGAGCTGAAGCACCCGCAGGAAAACTTTCAAAAAGGCCCTTGTTTTGCAAACGTTTGCAGAGAAAAGTGGACGCCACTGCAGATCCCGTTTCCAAGCTTTCGTTGCATCAAGGAGGATGTATGTATTTCGCCGACTGGCTCGTTTTAGGGGCCTACTTCGTCGTCATGATAGGGATCGGCTGGTGGGCCAAGAGCCGGGTGAAAAACGCCGCGGACTTCTTCACAGCCGGTGGGAAGATGCCGTGGTGGCTGGCAGGGATTTCCCACCACATGTCCGGCTATTCGGCAGCCGTCTTCGTTGCCTACGCCGCCATCGCCTACACCACCGGCTTCGCACTGTATGTCTGGTGGGCGCTCACCATCACCATCGCCTGCATCATCGGCTCCGTCTTTTTCGCCCCGCGCTGGCCGCGCCTAAGGCAGCGCCTGGGCATCATCTCCCCGCTCGAATACCTGGCCACGCGCTACAACCTGCCCGCGCAGCAAGTACTGGCCTGGTCCGGTGCCGCCCTGAAAGTGTTCGATGTTGCGGCCAAGTGGGCGGCCAGCGCAATCCTCCTGAACGTGTTCGCCGGGGTTCCGATTGCCGTTGGCATCCTGATTGTCGGCGGGGTCACGCTCATCTACTCGACCGTTGGTGGCTTGTGGGCTGACGCCTTGACGGATATGGGCCAATTCATCATCCAGTCCGTGGCGGGCGTCGCGATGCTCATCTTCGCCATGGCCAAGCTCGGGGGCGTTTCCTCGATCGCCGGGATCTGGTCCCGTCTGCCGGCCTCCCATTCGCAGCCATTCGCCGGCGACTACACCATCGGATTCTTCCTTGCTTACTGCCTGATCAGCACTATTTCCTACAACGGAGGTACCTGGAATCTGGCCCAGCGCTTCATTGCCGCCCCTTCCGGCTCAGCGGCCCGCAAATCAGTCCTGCTTTCCGGCGCACTCTATCTAGTGTGGCCATTGGTGCTCTTCTTCCCCATGTGGGCCGCGCCTCTGATCCTGCCCAACCTGGCGCACCCCGATCAGGCCTATGCGCTCCTCACCCAGCAACTGCTGCCTGCCGGCCTGGTAGGCCTGGTTGTTGCCGGAATGTTCTCCCATACCATGGCCATGACCTCTTCGGACGCCAACGCGATTTCCGCCGTCGTCATCCGCGACATCATCCCCGCGCTGCGCGGTTCACGGCAGCCCCTGACGTCGCGTGCGGAACTGCTGGGAGGCCGGATTTCCACGTTCCTGTTCATCGGATTGTCGATGGTCATTGCCCTGAGCGCGGATTCATTCGGGGGTGTTTTGGGCCTGATCATCCTCTGGTTCGGTGCCTTGGTTGGTCCAATCGCCGTTCCCATGTTGCTGGGGATGTTGCGGCCGTTCCGTCGTTGCGGCCCCTCGGCGGCCTTGTTCTCGTGGGCCACCGGTCTGATCGTTTTCGCGCTCGCGAAGTATGCCCTGGCTGCTCCCATCGCGAGCCTGGGCACGGCAAGTGCGCAGACCATCAACGTGGCCGCCCCCGTTGTAGCCTCTGCTATCGTCTATTGCGTCTTCGGCTGGTTGCGCCCCTGGCACAATGAGGCATCCGACGCCCTTGTCGAGTCCCTGGACCGGGACCTCGAGCCGGCCACCTCGCTTCCCGTTGAAAGCACCGTGGCATGAGCACAACGGCGTCCGAAATACGGGATCAGCTGCTCAAGGGCGTCCTCCCTTGGTGGCTCGAGAATGGAATCGACAGGAAAGACGGCGGAGTTTTCACGTGCTTTTCCAACTCGGGGCGATTGCTCTCGAACGAAAAATATACGTGGTCCCAAGGCCGCTGGGCTTGGCTCTGTTCAAGGATTGCGTTGGACAGCGAGGCCGGAATCATCGGGGAAGACCCCCGGTTATGGGCCACCTTGTCGATTGAAACGGCCAGGTTCATCCAGGCACACGCCATCCTGGACGGCGGTGTGACCGCATACCGCACATCGGCTGCGGGGCAGCCGTTGCCGTCCGGGCCGCACGGGGAGATCGCCGTCAGCGTCCTGGCAGACCTCTTTGCGGCCTTGGGCCTGGCGGGTGCCGCCAGGCTCCCCCAAGCGGCGGCCCGCGAACGTGAAGAGTGGCTGCACTCAGCCCATGCACTTCTCGCCCACGCCGAAGAAAGGATCGAGGCCCGCAGCGCTCCGTCCGAGCCTTACCCCGTCCGGGCCGGATTCAAGGACGCGGCCGGGCTGATGCTGCTGCTGAATGTGGGCGCCCAGCTGCATTTGGCCAGCGGCTCGGCCGAAAGCGCTCAAACAGCCGGCGCCGCGCTTTCCCGGCTCCTCGGCGACGCAAACGCCGAAGGCATGTGGAAGGCCGGCTCCTGGTGGGAATACCGGCCGGACAGCGCCGATGACCTCGACACGCTTCTGGCCCGCCACCGAACCCCCGGCCACCTGCTGGAGATGCTCTGGATGGTCATGGAAGCCGTCGAGATCATGCCTGACCTCGCACCTCGTATTCCGGGCTGGCTACCGGACCTCGCTGTCCGGGCGCTGGAAGCCGGCTGGGATGACCAGCACGGCGGCATCTTCCGGTACGTCGACAGCACAGGAACAGAACCGCGGGGCAGGCTCCTTGGCAACGACCCTTACGAGACCTTGGTGACCCAGACCTGGGACACCAAGCTGTGGTGGGTCCAGGTTGAGGCCCTCTACGCGAGCAGGCTGCTCGCAGAACGTTTCGTGCGTCCCGAGCTCCTGGACTGGCATGAGCGGATCTGGTCCTACACCCTCGACACATTTCCCGACCCTTCCGGCCAGGAGTGGCTGCAAATACGCGACCGCGAAGGGAAACCCCTCGACAAAGTCGTGGCACTGCCCGTCAAGGACCCCTTCCATATAGCCCGATCACTCCTCCTGACCACCGAACTAGAAACCCGAAGGACTCACACGTGACAGCACTTACCACATACAGCCCGGCCGTTTCCGCACACCCCGACCGGGCCGCCTTGGGGAAACACGCCGGCGCGCACGCAGCGGAAACCCTGCGCAGGGCGCTACGGAACCAGCATGAGGTCCGGCTGATGCTGGCGGCAGCTCCCAGCCAGGAGGCAACGCTTCTGGCGCTTGCCCAGGAGCCCGGCATCGATTGGAGCCGGCTGACGTGTTTCCATATGGACGACTACCTGGCCCTGCCGGCCGACGCACCCCAAGGTTTCGGAAACTGGCTGGAGCGCACGTTCTTCAGCCGGCTGCCGCCTACTACCTTTCACCGCATCAACCCTGGGAATCCCGCCGAAGAAGAGGCAGGACGCTACGGCACGCTGATGGGCCAAGACCCCTTTGACCTGGTCCTGCTGGGACTGGGAGTCAATGGTCATCTTGCCTTCAACGATCCCCCGGCCGACCTTGCCGACCCGCTGCCCGCACGCGTCATTACCCTCGATCAGGTAAGCCGCCAGCAACAGGTTGACGAAGGGCATTTCCCTGGTTTCGACGACGTTCCGCAGCGCGCCATCACCGTCTCCATCCCGCGCTTGCTGCACGCCTCAGAAATCATCGCCTCCGTTCCCGGCAGTGCCAAAAAGATGGCCGTCCAGAACACCCTGAACCAGCCGATCAGCGGAAACCATCCCGGTACCGCGCTGCGCACGCACCCCAACGTCACCATCTACCTCGACGCCGAATCGGATCCCCGATGAACGCAAATGAACAGCTCTCGGAGGACTACCTCGGGAAAATCACCGAGCTCCTCGCGCGAATCCGCTGGGAAGAAGCCGAAAACATCAACATCGCCGCCGCCATTCTCGCGGCCCGGGTCGCCGAGGACGAACTGGTACACATCTACGGACCGGGCGGTCATTCAAACCTGGCAAGCCAGGAAGTGTTCTTCCGGGCAGGCGGATTGATGCACGTCTCCGCCATTTTGGACGAAGGGACCTTGCTCTCCAACGGCGCCCTCCGCTCAATGGCCATGGAACGGACTCCGGGTTACGGCCGGATCGTCATCCAGGACGCGGGCCTTGGACCAGGAGACGTCCTCATCCTGGTCAACGCGTACGGGATCAACAGCGCACTCATCGATGCGGCCCTGACGGCACGCGAACTATCGGTCAAGACTATTGGCGTTTCCTCGCGCGAGCATGCAGGGGAAACAGCCGGTGACCACCCTGCAAGGCATCCGCAAAAACTGAACCTGCACGACGTCGTCGACCATCACATCGACACGAAGGTTCCCATCGGAGACGCCGTCATGAAGGTCCCCGGGACAAAGGAGAAAACGGCCGCCGTGTCGACATTCGCCAACGCCTTCACCCTGAACTGGCTCATGATGTCCACCATCAGCAAGCTGAACGAAATGGGGATTGAGCCGCCATTGTGGAGATCGGGAAATGCGCCGGGCGGGGACGCAGCCAATCAGCAGTTCATTTCACGTTTCAAAGGACGGGTACACAAGCTGTGACACACCCCAAAACGATTGTGGGCAAAGACCCCCACAGGGGGATCAACATCGAAATCGCCTACGACACGACCATCCTGTCGGTGCGGGAGATCGACCCCGACCAAGGGCTGCCCGTCATCGCACCTGGATTTATCGATGGCCAGGTCAACGGATACGGCGGACTGGATGTCAACGCCGCTGATGTCACGCCGCAAACCATCATCGACATGAGCACAGAGCTGGCGAAGCTGGGCGTCACCACGTGGGTGCCCACCATTGTGACTGCCACGGAAGAGGCAATCACCGGCGCGCTCGAACAGATCAAGCGGGCATGCGACATTGACCCAGCCACCCGCGCAGCCATCCCCTGCATCCATGTCGAGGGCCCGTTCATCTCCGACCAGGACGGTCCCAGGGGGGTCCACGACGCCGATTTCGTCCGCCCCTTGGACGTCCAGGAGGTCCGGCGCTGGCTTCGCGCAAGCGGCATGGTCGGCATCGTCACCGTCTCGCCGCATACCCCTGACGCCCCGGCCCAGATCGCCCAAATCCGCGAACTCGGCGTCGAAGTGGCCATCGGACACACGCACGCAAGCCCCGAACAAATCACGGCTGCCATCAACGCGGGAGCCGGGCTGGCCACCCATCTGGGCAATGGCATCGCCACCACCCTGCCCAGGCACCCCAATGCCTTGTGGACTCAACTGGCGGACGACCGCCTCACGGCAGGACTCATAGCGGACGGGCATCACTTGCCCAGTGACACGTTGAAAGTCATGATCCGGGCAAAGACCCCCGAACGCGCCTATCTGGTCTCGGACAGCACCGCGCTGGCCAGCAGCCAGCCTGGCCGGCACCGTACTTCCGTGGGTGGCCTGGTGGATCTTGCCCCGGGCGGGAGGCTCTCCCACGTGGGCACGGATCTGCTCGCGGGGGCCGCCGCCACCCTGCCGGACGGTTTCCGCAACGTGATCCGCAACGTCGGCCTGGAGCTTCCGGAAGCCCTCAAAATGGTGACTTCCACTCCCGCCCGGGTGATCCCGGGGACCCGTCCGGGGCTCGGCCACCTTCGAGTCGGTTCCCCGGCGGATTTCGTCCTGATCACCGGAGAAGGACCCGAAGCGGGAACCATCACCGCCGTATTCCAGTCCGGCCGGAAAGTATCTGGCGGACCGGAATGAGTGCCACCCAAGCCGGGCAGGCCACCATGCGGGTGGGCGCCGCCGTCGTCGGGATCTCGCCACCCGCGGGTACGCCAATGGCCGGCTTCGCGGCGAGGACGGAACCGAGCACCGGCGTCCACGACCCCCTGACCGTCCGGGCGTTGGCCGTGGAAGACACCTGCTTGATCACCGTGGATGTGTGCGGCCTCCATGAGGACACATGCACCCGCATCGCACACGGTTTGCCCTTTGTGCCGGATCGCGTCGCGATCACCGCGACGCATACCCACGCAGGTCCGTGCGTCATTCCGGGCCGGCTCGGGGGCCATGACCCGGGCCTCCTGGAGGAAATCGTCTTGGCTTGCCGCGAGGCCGCGGAGGCCGCCGTGGACTCCCAGCAGCCGGCGACCCTGTACTACGGCGAATCGCGCGGAGTGGATGTTGCGAGGAACCGACGCCATCCCGAACGCGCCGTGGATCCACCCGTCCAAGTTGCCACGTTCAACGACGAAGCCGGACAAGTGCTTGCCTGGATCGTGCTCTATCCCTGCCACCCCGTGGTCCTGGGCCCGGAAAACCGCCTCATCAGCGGCGATTATCCCGCGTTCACCAGGGACGTCCTAGAGGAACGTTCCCCCGGCTCAGTTGCCCTTTTCCTGCCCGGGACCGCCGGGGACCTCAATTCAGGCCATCGCGCCGACGCGTCGTACTCGCTTTCCGGCTCCGCCGGCAGGACGATGGAGCAGGCGCGCAAGATCGGAGAACATGTGGCGGCATCCGTAGTGGAGACCCCGCTATTGCCGGTCTTCGATTCAAGGAAGACCTCCGTGGCCCGGAGGGCCATCAGCCTCACAATGACTTCGCGCGACGCCGGTTCCCCCGCGGAGTTGAGCCGGCAGTGGGAGGCCGAAGCGGTCTCGGCGGATCCCGGCAGGCGATCCCTTCTCGAGGCCTGGAGGCAGTGGGCCATGGACCGGAGGCCCGAAGAGGACATGTCCTGGCGTGCAGCAGTGAGCGTCTTCAACTGGCAAGGCCTGGCCCTCGTAGGATTACCGGGAGAACCATTCCTGGCCACAACGGACGCCATCGCCTCCGAGGTGGACGGTCCCGTCATGGTCACTGGCTACACCAACGGCTGCCCGGGGTACTTTCCGACCGCCGACGAGTATGACTTCGGAGGATACGAAGTGGAGGACGCACACCGCTATTACGGCATGCCCGCCCCCTTTGCCCCTGGCAGTGCCGAAGCCTTGGTCCAGGCCGCTTTGGAACTCACGGGTGAGCTCCAATGACGGGCCGTCCAACCATCACGCAATTGGCGGCCGAACTCGGAATCGCCCCCTCAACCGTGTCGAGGGCCTTTACCCGGCCAAACCTGCTCAAACCGGAGACCGTGGCCCTGGTACAAAAAGCTGCGGAAGCCGCAGGCTATGTACCGAACCATCACGCGCGCGCCCTTTCGACGGGACGTGCCGGGGCGATCGGACTCATCGTGCCGGACATCGCCAACCCGTTCTTCCCTCCGCTGGTCCGGGCGGCCCAAAACTACGCAAGCGATCTCGGACTCTCCGTGTTCTTGGCGGACACTGATGAAGATCCCCTTCGGGAAGACCGTCTCATCTCACGGATGGCTCCCCAGGTTGAAGGGCTGATCGTCGTTTCATCCCGGCTCGCCTCGGCCCGCATCCGGCAAATTGCCGATTCCCAGCGGGTGGCCTTCATCAACCGCGATGTTCCGGAGACCTACCGGGTACTGCTGGACACCGCGGCAGCCATCCGCTCCGCGCTGACCCACCTGTCGGAGCTCGGCCACCGCCGCGTGGCCTACGTCGGCGGTCCTCCGCAATCATGGGCAAACAAGCAGCGCCGCTCGGCTGTGGACAACTTCTCGAAGGTCCACGCCCTCGAGGTCACGCATTTCAGTGCGGATCCGGGCACCTACGAAGCCGCGAAGGCGCTCAGCGATTCGGTGGCAGCATCCGGAGTCACGGCAGTCATCGCTTTCGACGACGTCATCGCGCACGGCCTGATGGGCGGATTCGCGGCCGCGGGCGTGGACGTCCCGAAGGACTTGAGCGTCATCGGATGCGACGACACCCTCGCGACCACGACCTTTCCTGCCCTTTCCACGATCGCGGTCAATGTCGGCGCCGCGGCCCGGCGCGCCGTCGCTGCCCTCTCCGAGAATCCAGGCTCAACCAGCCTGACCGGAGCGAGGATCATCTTCGAAGGAACCCTTGTCCTCCGGGGAACAACGGGAGCGGTCCGGCCTACATCCAGCCCGCTGACGCTAGAACCGGAGCTCGATCGCCCATCGCCCCGAATCGTCCAGGCTGGCCACGGCAGTGACAGCTGAGTAATCCGCGATCTGCCACAGTCCATCCGCCGCCTCGCCACCGGCGTCGCCCACCACCACGGTCCGCATGCCGGCCGCACGGGCTGCGGCGATGCCCGCCGGCGCATCTTCGAACACGACGACGTCGGCCGGCTCGGCACCCAGCAACGCGGCTGCCGTGAGGTAGCCTTCCGGATCGGGCTTGCCGCGGGTCACGGCCTCGGAGGTGACAGCGGTCGCAGGCATCTCGAGTCCGGCCGCTTTCATGCGCACCCCGGCGAGGATCCGATCGGCCGAGGTGACCATGGCGACGGCGTCGGCAGGCAAGGACCGCAGCAGTTCCGCGGCACCGGGCAACGCCACGATCCCGTCGGTCCGGGTCCGTTCCATCTGGCCGAGTTCCTCCGCGAGAGCGTCGATGTCTGCTCCGGCCGGGGCGAAGCGGCGCACCGTGTCCTTGGCCTGGACCCCGTGCGACGTCCGCAGGATCTCGTCGATGTCCAGTCCGTACCGCCCCGCGAATTCGCTCCACACCTGCTCCACGATCGCGGTGGAGTCCACCAAGGTGCCGTCCATGTCGAAGAGGACGGCCCGGACGGTCAGGGTTTTCACGGCTTCAGCAGGCAGGTTCATACCTCCATCCTGCCTGCTGAAACCCGTCCGCGGCCCGACTCTTACGGCGTGAGTCCTAGCCGTTGGGCCTGTGCGGGATGTATTGGACGGCCCATTTATTGCCGTCCGGATCGGCGAAGTACACAAAGTGACCCCAATCCTGGACGTCGATGTCGCTGACTTCCACGCCGTTGGCCTTGAGTTGGCTGTGGGCCTCCTGGATGTCTCCCACCACCATTTGCAGGCTGGGGGCGGTGCCGGGAGGCGCGTCGTTGAGGCCCTCGCCGATGCAGATGGAGCAGGCCGAGCCGGGCGGAGTCAGTTGGACGAAGCGGATGCCGTCCATGGGCCGCTCGTCGTAGTCGGCGTTGAAACCCACTTTGTTGACGTAGAAATCCTTGGCGCGGTCCACATCGGACACGGGGACAAACACGAGTTCAAGTTTCCAGTCCATGCGCCAAAGGCTATCGGCGGAGCCCGAAAACCGGTAGGGGCGGAGCACAACGCGGAGTCACTTACGGCCCATGTTGCTGCTCGAATTGGGCCGTAAGTGACCCCGCGTTGATGAGGCTACGCCGGGCGGGTTAGCTGCTAGCGGCCGAAACCCACGAATTCGCGGACCTGCTAGCCGGCAACGCCGTACAGTCGGTCTCCTGCGTCGCCCAGGCCTGGAACGATGTAGGCCTTATCGTTGAGCCTCTCGTCAATCGAGGCGAGGACGATCTTGACGTTGGCCCCTGAAAGCTCTTCTTCGAGCTTGGCCAGGCCTTCCGGCGCGGCCAGCAGGCAGATGCACGTGACGTCCGAAGCGCCGCGCTTGAAGAGGAACTTGATGGCTTCGCGCAGTGTGCCGCCGGTGGCGAGCATCGGGTCAAGGACGAAGATCTGGCGGCCGGTGAGGTCTTCGGGGAGTCGCTCGGCGTAGGTGATGATGTCGAGGGTCTCTTCGTCGCGGGCCATGCCCAGGAAGCCGACTTCAGCGGTGGGGACCAGCTTGGTCATGCCCTCGAGCATGCCGAGGCCTGCGCGCAGGATGGGGACCACCAGCGGCGTCGGCTTCGTGAAGGCGGTACCGATCGCTTTGGTGACGGGGGTTTCGATCTCTACCGCTTCGGTCCTGACCTCGCGGGTGGCCTCGTAGGCCAGCAAAGTGACGAGTTCTTCGGTGAGTTGCCGGAAGACCGGGGAAGGAGTGTTCTTATCCCGCAGAACGGTGAGCTTGTGAGCGACCAGCGGGTGGTCCACGACGAGTGTGCGCATGACTCCAAAACTATCATTGAGGCATGAGCACCAACGAGCCTTATCACGCGGAGCACGCGGCCTGGATGGGTCTGGCCCTTGACGAAGCCCGGCGGGCGCTGGATACCGAGGATGTGCCGATCGGCGCCGTCGTCCTGGGGCCCGACGGCGGCGTACTGGGTGCCGGGCGGAACGAACGGGAAGCGCACGGCGACCCAACGGCCCACGCCGAGATCGTCGCGATCCGCGAAGCGGCAGCCGCCCTGCAGCGCCACGCACTTGAGCTCGGCGAAGGCGGAGACGGCTGGAGGCTCGAGGACTGCACCCTCGTGGTGACGCTGGAGCCGTGCGCCATGTGTGCCGGAGCCATTGTGCTGGCCCGGATTCCGCGGGTGGTCTTCGGTGCCTGGGATGAGAAGGCCGGTGCCGCCGGATCCGTGTTCGACATCTTGCGGGAACGCCGCCTCAACCATTGGGTGGAGGTATACGCCGGCGTGCGCGAAGAGGAATGCTCGGCCCTGTTGCGCGATTTCTTCGCAACCCACCGGAAATAGCAGCTGCCCTCCGGATCGCTCTTGAAGTCAATAGCGTGTTGGACGTCAGATGGTCTCAGGCAGCACAGCTGAGGAGGACCTCATGACCGTCTCTTTCAACCACACCATCGTCTACGCAACGGACAAACGCCGTTCGGCGGAGTTCCTGGCCAAGGTGTTTGGACTCCCGAAGCCGCAAGCCGTGTGGTCCTTCGTGACCGTGCCTTTTGACCATGGGGTCGCCCTCGATTTCGCCACGGCCAGCCGGCCCATCTCGCCCCAGCACTATGCCTTCCTGGTCAGCGAGGAGGACTTCGACGGGATTTTCGCCCGGATCCAGGCTGAGGAAATCCCCTATTGGGCGGACCCGGCACGGTCCCGCCCCCAACAGATCAACCACAACGACGGCGGACGCGGCGTCTACTTCGCCGATCCGGACGGGCATTTCCTGGAGGCGATCACGCGGCCGTATGGATCGGGTGCCGCATGAGCCACGTACGCGTCACGGCGATGGTGACCGGCCGCGTCCAGGGAGTCGGTTTCCGCTATTCAACAATGCACCAAGCCCGATCGCTCGGACTGACCGGAGAGGCGGCCAACCAATTGGACGGCTCGGTGCAGGTCATCGCTGAGGGTGATCGCGAAGCAGTCGATTCCCTGCTCGAATGGCTGCAGTCCCGGGAAGCCCCCGGCCGCGTGAAACACGTGGATGCCGCGTTCACACAAGCCACCGGCGAGTTCTCCGGATTCTGGGTGGACTGACGCAACCCAAAGCGAGACCAGCCTCAGGTGGTGGCGGCGTTCGCCTTATGAATTGGCACTGTTGAATTGGCGCTGTCCAGGGCGTCAATGCGTTTCTGGCGTGATGCCGGCGAGTCCAGGCTGAACGAGCGAAAATCCCCGAGGTCTTCGCGGATCCAGCTCTCCACCTCAGTGATCCGCTGGGTGACGGCCGCGGTGGGCTTGTCGAATGTCCAGGCCGCGATCCGTTCCTTGCCCGGATCGTATTGCCACAGCCCGATGATGCGTCCCCGGTCCAGGATCGGGTGGTCTGACAGATCCGCCTGCAGACCCAGGGTGCCGTCCAGGACCTTCCGGCCCCTATCGCCTTCAGCCAGCATGTCCGCCGAGTTCCTGCGCAACAGCACCAAAGAGTCTGTCCCGGCCAGAAGCTGGATCTGTTCCTCCTGCGGCGCCTTGAACGCGGAAAGGTGCTCGACGTCGTCGGGCAGCATCCAGAGAGGCTCGCCTACCGCCGTCGTCACTTCGACGGCGCCGACGGCGGCCAGCGCCGCCTTGCTCTGCGCGACAGTGAAGCCGGTAAGCCATTGGCTCTGCTTTAACGTCGCGCCGCCGGTCCAACGCAGGTACCGTTCGATCAGGCGCGCGCGGGCGGCGTCGTCGTCGAGGGTACTGGGCGGCAGCGCCCATGACGTGTAGGCGTAGCGCTGTTGGTCGAGGCGGCCGTTGACCGGCACGCGGCGGATACGGCCGTCGGCTTGCAGGAGGCCCAACGCTGTGGGGAGGGTGGTGGACGCGCCCTTCTTCTTGCCTTCTTCGCCGAGGCTTCGGACGGATTCGCCGAGCTCGTCCTTGAGCTGTTTGGGATCCATGGGGTCGCTGGATTCCATGAGGGTGTGCAGCACTTGCTCTTCGAGCAGGGTGATCTCTCCGCGTTCGACGCCGAGCCGGGCCAGGACCTTGAACGGCGCCACCGCGGCCTCCCGACCCACTTGGAGGCCCCACGCGAAGTCGTTCCGGCCGAGGACGTAGGTACATCCGCGCGCTGTGGGAAGCTCGTGTATTCTCAGCTCGGCGACGTCCCGATCGACCTGTTCGCGGCGGATCCCTGCCCGGGCGAAGAGCGTCAGGTAGGGGTTGGCGCCGCCCACGGAGCGGGCCCAACCGGCGCGGTCCAGGACTTCCTCGGAGGTCTTCCCGGAGAGGGAGCCGTCCAGGCCCTGCCGATGCCACGCCCAGGCGCGCAGCAGTTCAGGGGTGAGTGTTCGGGTGGAAAGCACGGCGGACGTCATGGCCCCATTCTGCACCGTTTGCCCGGCATCCGGGGCGGTCCCGCGCTAGCTATCGCTCGAAGTCCAGCGAGAAGCCAGCCCAGGCGTCGGGATGTTCCCGGAGGACGACGTCGACGCCGGCGAGCGCACCGCCGTCGTCGCTCTCGCGGACTTTCGCGGCAACCGCCTCAGCGATGAAGCGGGCCAGGACCTCCGTCGTCGTGAGCTGTCCGGCGAAGTCGGGGTGCTCGTCGAGGTTCTTGTAGTTGAGGCCGGCCAGCACCTCGTCCAGGATGGTTCCGGCCGCGCCGATATCCAGGACGATCGCGTCGTCGTTCAGTGCTGCCCGGCGGAACGTCACCTCGGCCACGAAAGTGGCTCCGTGGAGTCCCTGCGCCGGGCCGAACGACTTCCGCGGCAGGCTGTGGGCGATCATGAAGTGCCGGCGGACGGTGAGGCTGAACATGGTTAGCCTTTCTTGGTATTGGGGTAGTTGATGACCCGGCAAAGATCGTCCAGTTCGCCGTTTTCCAGGCCATTGAAGACCTCCGGTAGCTCCTCGAATTGCGACTCTCCCGTGAGGAAGGCGTCGAACACCGGGTCCCGCAGCAGTGACACGGCCAGGTCCAGCCGCTCGCTCGAGGTGCGGCGGTGCCGGCGCGAACGTGCCACCACTCCCACCTGGCTGGCCCGGATCGAGAGGCGCCGGGCATGGAAGTCCTCCCCCAGCGGGAGGGAGACTTTCCGGTCCCCGTACCAGGACATCTCAATGATCTCGCCTTCGTCCCCCGCGAGCTGCAGGCTACGGGCCAGCCCTTCGTCCGTGGCCGAGCAATGGAACACGATGTCGCAGTCCTGCTTTGCATCGTCCGGAAGCACGAACTCCACGCCCAGGGATTCGACGAACCCGCGCTTCCCCGGGTCCGTCTCCACGAGTTGCAGGCGTTCCAGCGGGAAACCGCGCAGCAGTGCTGCTGTCATGCCGCCCACGAGTCCGGCCCCGACGACGGCGATCCTGTCACCGAGCCGGGGTCCGGCCTCCCAGAGGGCGTTGAGCGCGATCTCGGCGATGCCGGTGAGGACAGCGCGCCGTGGCGGCACGCCGTCGGGAATTCGGGTGAGTGAGCTGAGGGGCACGACGTAGCGGTCCTGATGCGGATGCAGGCAGAAGACGTTCCGGCCGATCCAATCTTCGGGACCTTCTTCAACGACGCCGACCGATAGATAGCCGAACTTGACCGGCGCAGGAAAATCCCCGGTTTGGTGGGGCGCCCGCATCGCTTTCGCGATGCGTGGGGGGACATTGGCTTCGTGGACCACGAGTTCGGTTCCCCGGCTGATTCCCGAGTACAGGGTCCGAACCAGGGCCTCACCCTGCGCCGGTGCTCGAAGGTCCTCGCTCCGGAGCTCACCCTGGCAGGGGCCGACGGTCCAGTAGGCCAGGGCGGATTGGGGGTGGGTTTTCTGTGCCGGGTTCTGCGGCGCGTTTCGTGGAAGAGTCATCGTGCTTGCGAATCTAGTCCTGCGGCTGCGATTACGAAAGGGAAGGCTACTTACTAAGTAGGCGCCGCCCGGCCGTTTTGGGGAACAGGCCTCCACTCCGGTACCCTATTTCAGTTGGTGACGTGTCCGAGCGGCCGAAGGTGCAACACTCGAAATGTTGTTTGGTGTAAAAGCCAACGTGGGTTCAAATCCCACCGTCACCGCCAATGAAAACCCCCGGAATTCCGGGGGTTTTCTGCATTCTTGGGGCGTGGTGGTGCAGATTCCGCCGAGTAAGCTACCCCCGCTCGCCGAGCAGGGAGCTGATCGCTTTCGTGCATCCGACGAACGCAGCCTCCGTGGCGAGGCAGTGATTGTTGAGGCATCCGTAAGTGGGCGGCCTAGAATCGTCGTATGGGTCTCCTAACCTTCAGCCTCAACGTCACCCTGGATGGTTGCGTCGACCACCAGGAAGGCATCGCCGACGACGAGACGCACGCCTACTTCACCCGCCTCATGGACGAGGGGGGTGCAATGCTCTGGGGCCGCACCACCTACGAGATGATGGAGAGCTACTGGCCGGCGGTCGCCCGCGGCGACGAGGACGCGCCGCCTGCGATGCGCGAGTGGGCGCTCAAGCTGGAGGCCAAGCCGAAGTACGTTGTGTCGTCGACGCGAAGCGACTTCCCGTGGACCAACAGCCACCACGTGGTCGGCGAGCTGCGTACGGCGGTGCCGGATCTCAAGGATGCGACTCCCGGCGGGGTGCTCGTCGGCAGCGGCAAACTTGCGACAGCGCTGGACCAGCTGGATCTGATCGACGAGTACAAGTTCCTTGTCCATCCCAGGATTGCCGGCCACGGCCCCACCCTGTACCAGGGCGGACTGCCTAGCACCCGACGCCTCGAGCTGATCTCGGCGGAGCCGCTCAGCAACGGCGCGGTCGCCTTGCACTATCGACGGGCTGCTTGAGGGTGGCTGTCCGTCCTGACCTTTTTTGCCGCTCGAAAGCCCTGAAATGACGCGACTCGCCGCGTCGTAAGCGCATTCCGGAACGAAGGAGGGTCAGAACGGCGCCGCCCTGACCTGAGGCTATGTGTCGCTTCCTCTGGAACCGAGTCCGGAAACAGCTTCATCGTCCCGGTCGCGCCAGGCATCTTTGATGGCATTCTTTACCGCGCGGTAAATAACTCCATATAGGCAATAGAGGAATATTGCCAAAAAGATCACCGGTACAAATAGCGTTAAAGTAAGGTCCACGTTAGAGAGCTCCTTAGATCGGCTGGGAAGACCTCCGCAGGACATCGCCCTGGCAGTTATTCAGCGTAGCCTCCTGCCCCATCCGCCCGGCGTCCATTTGTGCCTATGCTGGGCCCATGGGGAGCGAATCATCGACGACGACGGATGCGCGGCGCCTCCTCGCGGCGCTGGCAAACGCCCAAGCCCGGAGAGTCTTCGCGGAGATCGGCGTCGGCGGAACCCCGGGCAGCTCGCTCTCGCCGGCAAAACTCGAACGGGCGCTCACGCTCCTGAACCAGGCGGGGCTGGTCGAGGCGGTCGAGACCGAAGGCGGTGTCCGCTACCGCATCCGCGAGCACGCCTTCCGGGACGCGCTGGCGGGCCTCTCGTCTGCACCCAGCCCGTCCGGCGTCGAGCGCTTCTTGACTGCGGATGGCCGCATCGACCGCTATCCTGCGCGGGAGGCAGACCGCCTCAGGCTCCTCGCATGGGTAGCGACGCGCATCCTGGACACCGGCGAGCGCATGGCGGAACGGGAGCTCAACGAACGCCTCGCCCGGTTCACTGGAGACGTGCCCATGCTCCGGCGTTACCTCGTGGACGCCGGCATCGTGAGCCGCATGCCCGACGGATCGGCCTACTGGCTGGCCCTCAAAGAAGTCGCCGACGGCGGCCCCTAAAGTTCCCGGGCATTCGCCAGGACCGGAAGCTTGCCCCGGACTCCCTCCACAACAATCGGATCGACGTCGACGACGGCGAGTTCCGGCATTTCGCCGAGGGTCACCATCACGGTACCCAACGGCGAGATCACAGCACTGTGCCCAATGCCTGTGGGCGCCGTGCCGGTGGCAGGCAGGCCGACACTGGCGGGATTGCCTTGGCCGCACGCCACCACGAAGGTGGTGCTGTCCACTGCGCGGGCCCGCACCAGCAGCTCCCACTGCTCGGCCTTGCCCTCGCCGGCGCCCCACGAGGCGCAGACGATGTTGACCTGCGCTCCTGCCCGGGCGTTGGCGGTGAAGAGGGCTGGGAATCGAACGTCGTAACACGTGGCAAGGCCGAACACGGTGCCGTTGAGTTCGAAGGTTACGGGCGACGTCCCGGCGTCGACCGAATCGGACTCCGCGAAGCCGAATGCGTCAAAGAGGTGGATCTTGTCATAGGACGTGTCCACCCCTGGGCCGGTGACCAACAGGGTGTTCCGGACCCGGCCGCCCTCGCCCGGAGTGAACATTCCCACCACGACGGCGATGTCCAGCTCCCGCGCAAGGCCGCGGACCGCTGTGGCCCATGGTCCGTCCAACGGTTCGGCGATGTCCGCCAGGCTGTTGCCGAAGGCGCGCATCGCCGCTTCGGGGAAGACCACGAGTTCGGCTCCGGCGGCTTTGGCGCGGGTGGCGTATTCTCGGATCAGTTCCAGGTTGGCAGCCGGATCGGCTCCCGTGATGATTTGTGCCACGGCTAAACGCATGAATTTGCTCCAAATTGTTGTATACATGATGTATGCGAAAAAGTTCGGGGACTGCGGCGTCCGGCCGCGAGAAGGCATACGCGTACCTGCGTGAAAATATCCTGATCGACCCCGAAGTCCAGGGGAAGTTCCTGAACGAGCAGGAACTGGCCGCGGAAATCGGCGTCTCGCGTACGCCGGTGCGTGAGGCGCTCCTGCTGCTCGTCTCGGACGGCTTGGTGGAATTGATTCCCCAGCGCGGGGCCTACGTTCCCCCGGTGACCGGCCGGGAAATGTCCGAATTGATGGAATTGCGCGGGATCCTTGAAAGCCACGCTGCCCGGCTGGTCATCGAGCAAGGCCGGATCCCCGCCGGGACGATGCAGGAAACCCTTGACCAGCAGGCCAAGCTTCCCGAGGAACTGAGCCCGGAAGCGGCCCGCGAGTTTATCCGCCTGGACACGCTGTTCCACCAGCAGCTCATCGACGCGGCGGGCAACGAGCTGATCTCCCGGACGTACAGCAAGCTCCACGTCCGGCAGATCCTGGTAGGCGTCTCCGCGCTGTTCCGTACCGGAGGCCGGCGCGAGCAGGTGTGCGCCGAACACCAGGGCATTCTCGACGCCCTGATGTCCGGCGACGCGGCGAAGGCGCAGAAAGCGATTGACCATCACCTTGCGGTGACCCGGGACATCCTGCTCCGGACTTAAGGCAGTTTCTGGCTGCCCAGCGCAGCTTGCCGAGATGCTCACGACTTCTCCCGAGGGTCAGCGGGTTTCAGCGGCCGCGGACGGCTGGCTTGCCGCCGCAGATCCTTCGAGCAGCAGGCGGTAGTCCTCATCCTCCACAGTGTCGGAGTCCCGGCCGAGCGCCAATCCCACGACGGTGACGACGGCGGCCACGGCCACATAGATGGCAACCGGAATCCAGGTGCCGAACTGGGACAGCAAGAGTGTGAACATCAAGGGTGCGATGGCGCCCCCGATCACGCCGGCGAAGGTATAGGCCAGCGAACTTCCCGTGGACCGAAGCCTCGGGGAGAACTGTTCCACGATGAAGGCGGCCTGCGGTCCGTACATGAAGGAGTGCGCCATGAGGCCCAGGACAATTCCCACGATCAGCAGCGGCTCGCTGTGCCCGCCCAGGATGCCGAAGAAGACGAAAGTCCACACGGCTCCGATCACTGCCGCGATGCCGTAGACGAGGCGCCGGTTGAAGCGGTCGGAGACGGCACCCGCCAGCGGGATCATGAAGAGCTGGAATGCGGAGCCGATCAACACGGCGGTGAGGACCTGGCTGCGGTCATAGCCAAGCGTCTGGATTCCGTAGCTCAGGGTGAAGACTGTGAACAAGGCGTACAGCACGTCCGGGCCCACCCGGCACAGGGTGGCAGCGACGAGCGGCCGGAGTTCCTTGCTGAAGACTTCGCGGACCGGAGCGTTGGACTGCTCACCGTGCGCCTCGATGGCCTTGAAAATCGGGGTGTCTTCAAGCTTGAGCCGAATCCAGAGACCGAAGCCCACCAGCACGGCCGAGACCAGGAAGGCGATGCGCCAGCCGAAGCTGATGAACTGCGCTTCGCTGAGGGTAACGGTCAGGACGGCCAGGATGCCGTTGGCCAGGAGGTTGCCGGCCGGCGGTCCGACCTGGGCCGCCGAAGCCCAGAAGCCGCGCCGCTGGGGATCGCCGTATTCGCTGGAGAGCAGCACTGCGCCGCCCCATTCGCCGCCCACGCCCACGCCCTGGGCGAAGCGCAGCAACACAAGGATGATCGGGGCCGAAATCCCGATGCTTCCATAGCCCGGTAGCGCCCCGATCAGCACCGTGGCAACGCCGATGATCATCAGCGTCGTCACCAGGACTTTCTTACGGCCGATGCGGTCACCAAGCCGGCCGAAAATGATGCCACCCACCGGTCGGGACACGTAGCCCACGGCGTAGGTCGAGAACGCCAGGATGGTCCCGGTCAAGGGGTCCGATGACGGAAAAAAGACAAGGGGGAACACGACGGCGGCCGCGGCGGAGTAGACGGCAAAGTCGTACCACTCGAGCGCGGTGCCGGTGAGACTTGCGGCAAAGGCCTTGTACAGGCCTTTGGGATGCATCGGCTTTCCCGGACGCGGCGCTGCGCCGGAAGCCGGAACTGGAACGTTGGCCATGGGTTTCCTCCACGAGAAGTTTACGGTGACGCCTGCCACACTGGCGTTAAATGTATACATTACGCATACTGGTTGTACATTGGCGACTGTTTCCGGTTTCCGGTTTGAAAAATTTCTCCAGCAGGACACGCAAAGGATGGACAGAAAATGACGACTCTGAGCTTTGAACTTCCCGATGGCACCACACGGAATGTCCAGGTCAAGCACCTCCTGAACGCCGGCTACGCAGGGCGCGAACAGGAAGAAGTGCAAGCCCACATCGCCGAGCTGGCCGAACTCGGCGTTCCCGGTCCCGCAACCACGCCGGCACTGTACCCCGTGTCGCCATACCTGGCGCAGCAGGTTTCCGAAGTCCGCGTGCAGCACGGCAGGACCTCGGGCGAAGCGGAATGGGCGCTCGTGATCACGGAGGAGGACGTGCTCCTGACAGTGGCGTGCGATCATACGGACCGCGAACTCGAAGTCCATGGCGTGGCATGGAGCAAGAACGCCAGCCCGGACGTGTTGGGTCGCAAAGCCTGGCGCCTGGATGACGTCCGCGACCATTTGGACAACATCACGCTCAAGGGCTGGGTAGGCGACGGCGAAACTCCGGACACCCTGATCCAGGACAGTTCGCTCGAGGCGCTCCTCAGCCCCGACTACTGGCTGGGGGTCCTGGCGGAGCGTGGGCTGAACCAGCCGGGCACGGTCCTCATTTCAGGAACGGTTGCGATGAAACAAGGGGTCGACCAGTTTGCCCGCAGCTGGAAGGTGGAAATGACGGACCCGGTGACCGGCACCTCGGTGGACGCCCAGTATGTTGTGGAGAAGATGGCGGAGCCCATCGGCTGAGTCCGGTTCCGCCGTCGTCCTACCCGAATCTCCATTGTGGGCGCCGGGGGCCGGGCTTACGCTGGGAGAGGCACAAGCGGTTGGCACTACTACCGCGTTGAGAGGGCGCTGCATGGACGCCAATTCCATCACCGACACCTTCCACCGGCCCCTGCGGGACCTGCGGATTTCCGTCACGGACCGGTGCAATTTCCGCTGCGTCTACTGCATGCCCAAGGAGATCTTCGGGCGCGACTTCGTTTTCATGCCCCGGGACCAGCTGCTGACGTTTGAGGAAATCACCAGGCTGGCGTCGATCGCGGTAGGGCACGGGGTGCGGAAGATCCGGTTGACCGGTGGGGAACCCCTGCTGCGGAAGGACATCGAGGAACTGGTCCGGATGCTGGCCCGGCTGCGCACTCCCGACGGGCTGGCACCGGACCTGGCCATGACCACGAACGGCTCGGTCCTGGCGCAGAAGGCACAGGTCCTCAAGGATGCCGGGCTGAACCGGGTGACGGTCTCGCTGGACTCCCTCCGGGAGGAGACCTTCCAGGCCATGAACGACGTCGGCTATCCCGTGGCCAGGGTCCTGCACGCCGCGGAGGTTGCCCAGGCCGCGGGACTCGGGCCGGTGAAGATCAACATGGTGGTCAAGCGCGGGACGAATGACCAGGACATCCTTCCCATGGCTCGCCACTTCAAGGGGTCCGGGTTCATCCTGCGGTTCATCGAGTACATGGACGTGGGTGCGTCCAATGGCTGGAAAATGGATGAAGTGGTCCCCTCCGCCGAGATCCTGGCCCGCATCGGCGCGGAGTTCCCGCTGGAGTCCGTGGCGCCGAACTACCCTGGCGAGACCTCGGATCGCTGGCGCTACGCGGACGGCAGCGGCGAAATCGGTGTCATTTCCAGCGTGACCCAAGCCTTTTGCCGCGGCTGCACGCGGGCCCGGCTCTCGGCCGACGGGAAGCTGTTCACGTGCCTCTTCGCCACAGCCGGGACGGACCTGAGGGCACTCCTGAGAGACGGCGCGTCCGACGTCGAGCTTTCGACGGCGTTGTCCGCACTGTGGGGCGGCCGCACTGACCGCTACTCGGAACTGCGCAGTTCGCACACGCCTAAAGACCCCGCAGCGGCACACAAGATCGAGATGTCGTACATCGGCGGGTAGCCGAGCGGGCCGGAGCCCTGCCGGTGACCCTATGCTGGTGCCATGACGCAGACGTCGATCAGCTCCGCGACAGCGCTGGCCGAAATGCTGGCCGCCACCGGCTACCTCGCCGACGACGGCCTGGCCACCATCGGCTACCTCGCCCTGAGCATGGAACGGCCGCTGCTGCTGGAAGGCGAACCGGGCACCGGCAAGACCTCCCTAGCCGAAGCGCTGGCGGAAGGGTTCGGGCTGCCGCTGATCCGTTTGCAGTGCTATGAGGGAATCGACGCGTCGCAAGCGCTGTATGACTGGGACTTCACTGCCCAGATCCTGCATCTGCGCAGCGTGGAGGCCAGCGGCGGCTCGGGAATGGGCACGCGGCTGAGCGTGGCCGAACTGGAAAGTTCGCTGTACGACAAACGGTTCCTGCTGGCCCGCCCCATCCTGAAGGCGCTGCAGCAAAGCCCGGCCGTGCTGCTCATCGATGAAATCGACCGGGCCGACGACGAGTTCGAGGCGTTCCTGCTGGAGGTGCTCTCCACCTACCAGGTCTCCATCCCCGAGTTCGGCACCGTCAAGGCCGACACCCCGCCGATCGTGGTGCTCACCTCCAACCGGACCCGGGACCTGCACGATGCGCTCAAACGCCGCTGCCTGTACCACTGGATCGACCACCCAGGGCTGGCCCGCGAAGTGGAGATTGTGCGGACCCGGCTCCCCCAGGTGCCCGAGCTCCTTGCCGAGCAGGTGGTTCGCGCGGTCCAGCAGATCCGGGTCACCGACGACGTGCTCAAGCCTCCGGGCGTTGCCGAGACCCTGGACTGGGCCCGCGCGCTGCACCAGCTCGGCCGTGCGGAGTTGGACTTGGCCTCGGCGGCGGCCAGCATCGGCGCGCTGTGCAAGTACCGCGAGGACACCGAGCGGGTCTCGGCGGCCTTGGCCCGGATGCTCGGCTGAGCGCATGCCGCCGGCAGGACAGATCACCCCGGGAGGGCACAGCCCAGGCCACAGCCCAGACACGGGCACGGGCCACAGCGCCGAAGAGATCCTGTTGGCCTTTGCTGCCGCCGTGCGTGCGGCCGGCGTGAAAGTGACCGCGGACCGCTCGCTCAGCTTCGTCGACGCCGTCGGCAGGCTCGCCCTGGATCGCCGTTCGGACGTCTTCTGGGCGGGCCGCGCCACCTTGTGCGCCTCGCCGGAGGACCTGCCCGCCTACCAGCGGACGTTTGAGGCCTGGTTCGCCGTGGAACATTCCGCCGCCGAGCGCCGGGAAAACTCCGCGACGGCCGTCAGCGCCGCGTCTTTGGACAACGACGACGGCGGGCCGGAAGGTAGGCGCGAACAGTTGCGGGCGCTCGCCAGCCGCCGTGAGCTGCTGCGGCACCGCGATGTCGCCGTCCTGGACGACGCCGAGCGGGGCCTGCTGCGCCGGATGTTCGAGGAACTACCGGTACGCCTGCCCACCCGCCAGACCAGGCGCAAGCACCTCGACCGGCACGGCGACGTGGACCGCGTGCGGACCCTGCGCGACCAACTGCGCCGCGGCGGGGAACCCGGACCGCTGCGCCGTGCCCGGGCTCCGCGTAAACCCCGCCGGATGGTCTGGTTGATCGACGTCTCGGGATCGATGGCGCCTTACGCGGACAGCCTGTTGCGTTTGGCCCACCGGGTCGTGGAAGCCGCCCCGCGCCAAGTCGAGGTGTTTACGCTCGGTACCCGACTGACCCGCGTGACGGGCGCACTGCGGGTTCCCGACCCGGACAATGCCTTGGCCCTCGCTGGCCGCGCCGTCCCCGATTGGTCCGGGGGGACACGGCTTGGAGAGGTGCTGGGGGCGTTCAACGACCGCTGGGGGCAGCGCGTGATGGTGCGCGGCGCCGTCGTCGTGATTGCCAGCGATGGCTGGGAGCGGGGCGACCCCGCACTGCTGGGACGGCAGGTCGAACGGCTGCACCATCTGGCGCGGCGGATCATTTGGTCCAATCCGCACCGCGGCAAAGCGGGATATCAGCCGCTGCAGCGGGGAATCAGGGCGGTCCTGCCGCACGTTGACTTCTTTATAGGGGGGCACTCAATGCAGAGTTTCGAGGAGTTGTTGGACGTGGTTGCCAATGCGTGAAGTCTTGGACGATCTGGTCGCAGCCATGGCGGCCGGCCACACAGTAGGACTCGGAACGGTGGTGCGCACCTTCCGCTCCGCACCGCGGCCGGCCGGAGCCGCCATGATGGTCGACGCCGACGGCAGTGCGGTGGGCTCGGTGTCCGGTGGGTGCGTCGAAGGAGCGCTCTACGAACTGGCCACCAAGGTGGTCGAGTCCGGCAAGCCGGTGCTGCAGCGCTACGGCATCAGTGACGACGCCGCGTTCGAGGTCGGCCTCACCTGCGGCGGGATCCTGGATATTTTTGTGGAACCGCTTTCCACTGAGCTCTTCCCGGAATTGCCGCAAGTAGCGGACGACGTCGGTGCAGGCCGCCCGGTTGCCATCGTCACCGTGATCGAACACCCCGATCCGGCGTGGCTGGGCCGCCATTTGGTGGTCCGCCCGGAGGGGTTCGTCGGCTCCCTCGGCAGCGAGCGTGCCGACCACGCGGTATCCGACGATGTCCAGGGCCTGCTGGCCGCAGGCCGCAACGCCACCCTCATGTACGGACCGGACGGGCAGCGCCGCGGCGAGGGCATGCGCGTTTTCGCCCTCAGTTTCGCCCCGCAGCCGCGGATGCTGGTGTTCGGTGCGATCGACTTCGCTGCCGCCGTCGCGAAACAAGGCACTTTCCTGGGCTATCGGGTCACGGTCTGCGACGCCCGCGCGGTTTTCGCAACGGCTGCCCGGTTCCCGCAGGCCGACGAAGTAGTGGTGGAATGGCCGCACCGCTACCTGCAGGCGCAGATCGCTGCCGGCCAAGTGGATGAACGCACGGTGATCTGCGTGTTGACGCATGATCCAAAATTCGACGTTCCGCTCCTGGAGCTGGCACTGCGCCACAACGTGGCCTACGTGGGCGCGATGGGATCCCGGCGCACGCACCACGACCGGCTGGAACGGCTGCGCGAAGCCGGCTTGAGCGAGGCCGAATTGGCCAGGCTCTCCAGCCCGATCGGCCTGGACTTGGGATCCCGCACCCCCGAAGAAACGGCCGTCTCCATCGCCGCCGAAATCATTGCGTTGCACTGGGGTGGCGGCGGCGGACGATTGAGCACCATGGAGGCCCGGATCCACCACGAACCCACGGTTGAAGCGGACCACGAGGATGCGGGTTATGAACTCAAGCCGGGCTAGGGCATTCGCGTTCTCCGAGGAGTAACCTGTGTCACATCAGGACTGGATGCCGAGCAGTCGTGCCCGTCGTCCAACGCGACAGGAGATCCCCATGGCGAGTTCCAAGACGATCACCGTCGAAGTCGATGATGTGAGCTACATAGACGATGTCGAGCCACGATTGCTGCTGGTCCAGTACCTGCGCGAACGGCTTGGCAAGACCGGCACATTGATCGGCTGCGACACTACCAACTGCGGCGCCTGCACCGTCCATCTGGACGGAGTCAGCGTCAAATCCTGCACCATGTTCGCGGTTCAGGCAGACGGCCACAGCGTCACCACCATCGAAGGCCTGGCCCGGGACGGAAAACTCGCCCCTCTGCAGCAAGCCTTCCACGAATGCCATGCGCTGCAATGCGGCTTCTGCACGCCAGGCATGATCATGCAATCGGCATCCCTCCTCGCCGAAAGCCCGCACCCCACCGAACAGGAAATCCGGGACGGCCTCGAGGGGAACCTCTGCCGGTGCACCGGGTACCAGAACATTGTTGCCGCGGTGCAGGCCGCGGCTGACGGCACGGTTTCGGCAGACGGCACAGTATCCGCTGACAGCGATGAAGCGGAAACGGCAGGTGTGGCATGACCATCGCCGAAGTCGGCAGGGCCCGCCTCCGCAAGGAAGATGCCCACCTCATCACCGGACGCTCGAGGTACACCGACAACATGACGCTGCCCGGCATGCTCCATTTGGCCATGGTCCGCAGCCCGTTCGCCCACGCCAAGATCACCTCGATCGACACCTCCGCAGCGAAGTCTTCACCCGGCGTCGTCACCGTGCTTACCGGAGCGGATGTGGCCGCTGAACAGGGCAGCCTGCCCAACGTCTGGCCCGTCACCGCCGAGCAGAAGGCGCCCGCTTTCCCATCGATCGCCGTCGACGAGGTGGCCTTTGCCGGCGAGGTAGTGGCCTGCATCGTTGCCCGCAGCGCCGCCGCGGCGCGCGACGCCGTCGAACTCGTGGACGTCAGCTACGACGAACTGCCGGTGGTCCTGGATCTGGAGGAGGCGTTCACTGACAAGGTGCTGGCCCACTCCAACTTGGACTCCAATCTCTCGGCGACGTGGGTTTTTGACTCGGGCGAAGCCGGCACAGGCAAGCCGATCGCCGAAGCATTGGCGAACGCCGAAGTCCTCATCGAACGCACCTTTTATCAGCAGCGCCTCATCCCGGCCTTCATGGAACCGCGCTCGATCGTGGTTGACCCGACGAGTGAGCAAATCACCATGTGGTCGTCCACGCAGATACCCCACATCCTGCGGCTGATTCTGGCCTTGACTCTGGGCCTCCCGGAAAGCAAGCTCCGTGTGATCGCCCCGGATGTGGGCGGCGGTTTCGGCGGAAAGCTGACAGTGATCCCGGAAGAGTTCATCACGCTCATGGCAGCCCGGCGGGTCGGCAAGCCGTGCAAATACACCGAAACCCGCAGCGAGTCCCTGCAGTCCGGACACCACGGCCGGGCCCAGGTACAGAAGGTTAAGCTCGCGGCCACGAAGGACGGGATGGTCACCGGGCTGGACATCCAGTTGCTGGCGGATATGGGCGCCTACCTGGGCATTATCGGCTCGGGAGTCCCGATCCTGGGCGCGTTCATGTACAACGCCATCTACAAGTTCCCGGCCTACCGTCTGGAATGCAACAACCTCTTCACCAACAAGGCGTGGACGGGCGCCTACCGCGGCGCAGGCCGGCCGGAAGCCACTTTTGCGATCGAGCGCTTGATGGATGAACTCGCCGTCGAACTGGGCATGGATCCCCTGGAAGTGCGGAAGAAGAACTGGATCAACAACGAGGAATTCCCCTTCACCACAGTCACCGGACTCGAATACGACAGCGGCAATTACGAGGCGGCCACCGCGAAGGCCGTGGAGCTCTTTGGCTATGACGAGCTCCGTGCCGAGCAAGTACGGCGCCGCGAAGCCAACGATCCCGTGCAACTCGGCATCGGCATCTCCACGTTCACCGAAATGTGCGGTCTGGCTCCGTCCCGGGTACTTGGCGCGCTCAGTTACGCCGCCGGCGGCTGGGAGCATGCCCAGGTGCGGGTGCTCCCCACAGGCAACGTCGAGGTGGTTACCGGCACCTCCCCGCACGGCCAGGGCCACGAAACCGCGTGGAGCCAGCTCGTGGCGGACAGGCTCGGCGTGCCGTTCGAAAATATCGAGGTGCTGCATGGCGATACCCAGGTCTCGCAGCGGGGCCTGGACACTTACGGCTCCCGCTCACTGACTGTCGGTGGCATGGCTGTGCTGGCCGCGGCGGACAAGGTGATCGAGAAGGCCAAGGTCCTGGCAGCGTACCTGATGGAGGCCAGCGAAGAGGACATCGAGTTCACAGACGGCAAGTTCAGCGTCAAGGGCACCGACCAGTCCACGGCGTTCGGTGAAGTCGCCTTCGCCGCCTTCTCGGCGCACAACCTGCCAGAAGGGTTTGAGCCCAATCTGGATTCGGATGCCACTTTCGACCCGCAGAGCTTCTCCTTCCCGCACGGCACCCACCTGGCCGCGATGGAGGTGGACACCGAAACCGGGCAGGTCACCATCCGAAAGTACGTCTGCGTGGACGACGTCGGAGTGGTGGTCAACCCGCTGATCGTGGAGGGTCAGGTCCACGGTGGCTTGGCACAGGGAATCGCGCAGGCCCTCTATGAGGAGGCGGTTCATGACGACGCCGGGACCCTCGTCACGGGCTCGTTTGTGGACTACTTGGTGCCTGGTGCCCCGGATCTGCCGCATTTCACGACGGCGCGCACCGAGACGCCGTCCACCACCAACCAGTTGGGGGCCAAGGGAGTCGGCGAAGCGGGAACCATCGCCTCAACGCCCGCCATTGTCAACGGTGTGCTGGACGCGGTGCGGCACCTCGGGGTGAAGGACATCAAGATGCCGTGTACGCCGTCGCGCGTGTGGGCCGCCCTCGAAGAAGCCAAGACCACCGGAGGTGTGCAATGATTCCGAGCGCATTCGATTACGCCGCGCCCACTACGGTAGCGGAGGCGTTGGGCGTGTTGGCCGACGCCGGTGACGACGTGAAGGTGCTGGCCGGTGGCCAAAGCCTGATCCCCGTGATGAAACTGCGCCTTGCCGACCCCGCGATGGTGGTCGACTTGGGCCGGATCGGCGAGTTGTCCGGTGTCCGCGACGACGGCGATGCACTGCTGATCGGAGCCATGACGACGCACCACCAGATCGCCACCGACCCGCTCATAGTCGAGCACGTGCCGTTGCTGGCCCAGGCCGCGGCCACGGTCGCGGATCCCCAGGTCCGCCACCGCGGCACGTTCGGCGGCGCCCTCGTCCATGCCGACCCGGCGGGCGACATGCCCGCGCCGGTGCTGGCCGCGGACGCGACGTTCATCCTGGCAGGCCCCAACGGGGAACGCCGGGTGGCAGCGGCGGACTTCTTCCAGGGATACTTCACCACCGCCGTCGACGACGGCGAGATCCTCACCCATATTCGGGTGCCGAAGTACACCGGTTGGGGTTCGCACTATGAGAAGTTCACCAGGGTGGCCCAGCAATGGTCCATCGTCGCCGTGGCCGCGATGGTCCGGGTGGAAGGCGGCACCATCGCCGAGGCCAGGATCGGCCTGACCAACATGGCCAGCACGCCGTTGCGGGCGACCGCCGTCGAACAGGCCCTCGCGGGCGCCCCGCTGACAGCGGAAGCGATCGCCACCGCGAGCGCGCACGCCGCCGAAGGGAGCGATCCCGCCAGCGACCTCAATGGAGACGCGGCCTACCGCCGCCACCTGGCGGAGGTCCTCACCAAACGGGCCGTCATCGCGGCCGCCGGACTCTAACGGAACACGGGCGGGAGGGAGACATGGAACTCAAACATCACTTCGTGGTTCCCAGTTCGCTGGAGGACACCTGGCATTCCTTCAACCAACTGGAAGACATCGCACCCTGTTTCCCGGGGGCGACCCTCACGTCCGTGAGCGGCGAGCAGTTCACCGGAACGGTCAAGGTCAAGCTCGGCCCGATCGCCATGATCTACACCGGCACCGGTGAATTCCTCGAGCGCAACCAGGAGACGCATACGGTGGTCATTTCGGCCACGGGCAAGGACAAGCGCGGCAACGGCACAGCGGGCGCCACGGTGACGGCAGTGCTGACGCCCGACGGCGACGGCACCGCCGTCGACGTGACTACCGACATGAACGTCACCGGCAAACCGGCCCAATTCGGCCGGGGCGTCATCCAGGACATCTCGGACAAGTTGCTGGAGCAGTTTGTCCAGTGCGTGATCGGGAAGGCGGGCGGCGGGGCTCCTAGCGATACGCGGCCCGACGCCGGAAACGCTGCGGCATCGGCGGAGCCTGGGGCGGCTGGGGACGAGGTCGCGGAGCCCGAAGCCGGGCTGGCTGCGGCCGGGCCTGCTGCACCGGTGGGCGAGCGCGCCGCCGGGGTTCCCGCAACACCGACGGCCGGGCCTCCGGCGGCGCCTGTTTCCGCGGCCGCGGCTGCCCCCGCACCTCTGTCTGCGCCGTTCGCGCCGTCGTCGGAATTGGACCTGGGCTCGGCCGTGTGGCCGGTGCTCGTGCGCCGTTTCGGCCCTGTGCTTTGCGCCGCCGCTGTCCTGGCCCTGGTCGTCTGGCTTGTCCGGCGATACGGGATGGATTGAACGCCCATCCAAGCCGTGTGGAGGGTGGTTTTCGGGCGGCGCGGCGCTCTTGCCGCGCGCCTCACGGCGTCGATATCATCAAGGTGGGTTATGCAGCTGGCCCTCGGAATTCTTCCACGGAGTGACCCCATGACCCGCCCGCCTCACCTCTCTGCCAACTCTTTTCGCGTAGCTGCTCCGAAGCTTGGAGCCGAGCTGTGAACGCGCTGCTCAGCTCATGCTTGGAAGGCGAGCTGGACCCAGTCGAGGGGCTTGCGAAGTTGTCCGTCGCGGAGCTCAACTTCTTGGCTGACGCGCTCTTCAGGTTGCTCGACGTCGGGAAGCCTGAGTTCGGGGTCAAGTCCTGGTACGACGCGGTCCTGGATGAGCTGGCTGCGCGCGGTCTGGGACCTGGGCGCAGTGAGCGATCCGCCGTCGACGTTTCCTCGGATTAGTCTTCCCGTGCTGCGGCGGCAAGAGGGGCGCTCGCGTTGTCTCCCCCAGGTGCTTGCCGGCCGGCCAGCTCGCGCACGAGTACCTTCAATTCCTGCCTGAACATCGACGTATCGATGGACACTTGGGCGAGGACCTGTTGCTCCGACTCGACCGCCCGCTCGAGCGCTTCCTTGCCGACGTCGGTCAGCGAAACGACGTGCACCCTGCGGTCCTCGGGACTTCGACGCCTGCTGATGTGGCCGTGGGTTTCGAGCCTGCTGAGGGTCTGCCCCATGGTCTGGGCCTGCACCCGGACGATCTGCGCTAGAGCGGTCTGAGTGATGGGGCCCGTGACGGCAAGAACCTCGAGGGCGATGACACCGGCGTGGGTGAGGCCGATCTCCCTGAGATTTTCGTCCCAAGCGTGCTCCACCAGCCGGGCCGCTGTCGAAAGCAACCGTCCGGTGGGCCAACGCTCAATGTCCGGCATATGACTCATTGTAGCCGCAGGGGATGTTGTGGGGGTTGGCAGGGGTACCAGGGCCTAGTTCAGGCGGAGATGCGGCGGAGAATGGGGTCCGCGATTGCGCGAGACGGTGCGCAGAGGGTTTGTCCGAGTTGCCTGAAGGCGTCGTCCCGGTTCGAGAAGTACCCGTAGTCGGCGCGAATGAACCGTGAAAGATCATACGCGTTATCCTCTGCCCGGCCGTCCCAGTCAACAGCACACCGCCCCGCAGCCTCGAACAGCGTTTCCGAACCGCTGTTTGTGAATGATCCACCTCCGCGGCATCCGATCGCTCCGAAGAGCTCGGACGCAGGCCTCCACTCTTCAATGTTGAATTCCGGCCATACGAGCAGTACTCGGTCCGGAAGCGCAGCGCCGATGTGTGGGAAACGCGGATACCAGAAGGACCGATCGATGAGAAGGGCTCGCACTCTTGTCGCAACTCCGATGCCTCGCGCGGCGCTTTCGAGAATTGCGAGGCGCTGGCTGCATGAGCCGAAGCCGCGCGCAAGGGTTCGGGAGGCCGGCGTGCCCTCTTCCAGCGCATACACAGCGCGTACTTCATCGAGGATGATCGAGTGGACGGCTTGAAGCACGGCCACTTGTTCAGCTGACTGCGCGAGGTCCTGTGACCGGGAGACGAGCCGTGCGATCCCCGGGGTTTCATGGTCGAGAATGGGCGTTGGGGCCACGGACCCCGGCTGTTCCGGGCCATCTCCGGCACCGGTTCGGGTGCGCCTGTACCACGGAGTGACGAGCGCAGAGAGGGCCATCACCCCTGCTGCGCCTTTGCTGTGCGGCCGGTGCCGCGCTTCCGGACCTCGCGTAGGACGATCTGTTCGGGGCACACGGTCGAGAGAAAGTCGCCGACCGACAGGGCAAGCCGTTCACCCACGAGCGAGTAAAGGATGCGATTGGCATCTCGCCGCTCGGTGACCAAACCCGCTTGGCGCAGCACGCCGAGGTGCCGCGAGATCGTCGGCCCGGTGGCTTGGAACCGCGCGGCGATCTCGCCGGCGGCGAGTTCGCCGTCCTTGAGGTCCTGCAGGATCTGCCGTCTCGTCGGGTGCGCGAGAGCGGCGAAGATGTCTGACGCCGTATCTGTCATGTTTGCAATATAGCACAATAGCTATATACAGTTTAGCTTCATTGCTAATAAGCAAAGGAGAACATAATGCGTGTTGCCATAACTGGCGGTACCGGATTCGTGGGACGTCACCTCGCCAAGCGGCTGGATCCCGCGGATACCGTCATCGTGTCTCGTCGGACGGGCGTGCCGATCGATGACGTGGACGCCTTGACGGCAGCATTCGCGGGTTGCGACGTCGTCGCACATTGCGCAGGGATCAATCGTGAGATCGGAGATCAGACCTTCGCACGTGTGCATGTCGACGGCACTCGCGCCGTCGTCGAGGCTGCCCGCCGAACGGGCGTACGGCGGATCGTCATGCTTAGCTTCCTTCGCGCCCGGCCGGACTGTGGTTCGGCATACCACGAGACGAAGTGGGCCGCCGAGGAACTCGTACGGCGGTCCGGGATCGACCACACGATCCTCAAAGCCGGGATGATTTACGGATCAGGTGATCACATGGTGGACCATGCGACTCGTGCCGTGCGCACGTGGCCGGTTTCGCGACTGTGGGGTGCCGTGATCGGACGGTCCGGCCCGTGCCCGTCGAGGAAGCCGTCAATGTGTTGCTCGCAGCTCTCGAGGGACGCGTTCCCAACCCGACCGTCGCCGTCGTCGGAGCCGAGGAACTTGAGTTCGCCACAGCTGTTCGCCGGATCGCCCGCGTCGCCGGGCGACGGCCTGTCTACGTACGCGCCCCGGTCTGGGCCATCCGCGTGCTCGCGCAGCTCACGGAGTGGACGATGGTGGTGCCGCTCGTTGCGAAAGCACAAGCGCGGATGCTCGCCGAAGGAGTTAGCGAGCCCGCACCTTTCGCACCCCAACTGCCCAAAGGAATCCGCCCGACTCTCATGTTTGACGACGAGCGCATCCGGGCCGCACTGCCCGACGGGCGGTTTGGCCTCAGGGACCTCCGAATCACGAATTGTTGGGCCGGGCGGCGTCGTGACGGCTTCTAGATTTTCCGAATCTGTTTATCGGACCAACCTCACTTGAGGTTGGCCGCTCCGTAGGCTAATCGGGCCGGGTAGTCGTAGATGACAACGCAGCCGATTGCGGGCAGGTTCGCCCACTGTTGGCTGCCTATTTCATACTGCTGGTCTCCTTGGCTACTTTTTAGCCCACCCAGCTCATACCTAGCGGCCGACGTCAGGCCGAGTTCGCCATTCGCGCCGGGGCTCAGCGTCCCAGGACTGAGAAACACCCGGAGGTCTTTGCTGCTTTCGGTCGCAAAGTCCTTGAGTTCCAGAATTGCTCCGGAATCCGTCACTCGTAGCGTGGCTGTCCCCCTTGTGGTGGCAGCTTGCGACTGAAACTCGCCCTCGGCCGTCCTACGCGCGCTGTTCGGTGAGGCAGAGGGGTGGCAATGGTCGCGGCTGAGCTTGAAGTTCTCAGCCGGGGCGGCTCTCCAGCTGAATCTGTATAGGTACAGGCAGTTAAGCCAATAACGGCGAGGAGAATGAACGCGCCAGATTGCCTTTTCATGGATTCCCCCGTTTTGTTCTCCGCACACTACCGCACGATGTGCGCCCAGAAACGATGAATTCGGCCATGAACTCTTCCGTGACGGTGATCCCAGCACCAGTATGGTGATTGCATAACGCAACCACTGATCTGAGGGGACCTTCACCATGGCTGTTCGAGTTGACCTGAATATCTCGCTGGATGGTTTCGCCACGACGACGGACGCAACTCCAGAGAATCCGTTCGGTTCGGACTGGGGCCGACTCGTTGACGCATATACGTCCACCCGCACGTTCCGTGAGCGGGTCCTACATGACACGAGTGGAGAAGGAACGTCCGGCGTCGACGACAAGTACGCGGCGGCCTACTTCGAGGGAGTCGGAGCTGAAATTATGGGTGCCGGCATGTTCGGGTTCCATAACTTCCCCGATGACCCCGAGTGGAAGGGCTGGTGGGGCGACGAGCCGCCGTTCCGCGTCCCCGTGTTTGTCCTCACTCACACGCCCCGCCCTGACATCACGATGGCCGGCGGTACGACCTTCCACTTCGTAAGCAGCAGCCCCGAAGAGGTGCTTGAACGAGCGCTCAGTGCAGCGGGCGAAAAGGATGTGCGTATCGGAGGGGGTCCTACCGTGGTGCGCGACTACCTGAAGGCCGGACTTGTCGATCGGCTGCACGTCGGGATCACACCGATCCTGCTCGGTAGCGGAATACGGCTCTGGGACGATCTCCGGGGGCTGGAAAGCGACTACACCGTCACGTCAGAGACCGCCGAAAGCGGCATCATCCACGTCACCTTCCGCCGATGATCCACGCACGGAATCGTCTGAGTGCGTCTACTCGCGTTTGAGCGTGAGTAACATCGACGGCGAGACGTCCGCCGTCGTACTTCTGGGCCGGTCAGGCTATTGCTTTAGCGGCGCGAGCCGTATTTGCTTCGCGAGCGCGTAAGCGGTTGGAAGATCGCTGTCGCTTTCGACGAAGACCCGGCCAATGACGAGCGCGGAGTGGGTTGGCGAAGAAATCTGCGTCATGCCGTTCGGTACGGTTCCCTTCCATCCGGGCCCGCTAAGGAAGTAGTCGCCGGCTTCGGTTCCCGTGGTGCGTTTGCCGACGTAGGCAAAATTTGTGCTTTTCGACGGGTCGGTGAATTGCACGCTGAAGTAACGGCCGGACATGTCCGGTACGTGCAGGATTTGCGGCCCTTTGCTCAAGTCGAGCCAGCCGCCGACGTAGAGCAAGTCGTCGGCCCCGGTTGCCATAAGGCTCCCGCGCGACGTCGCCGTCGACGGTGACGAGGTGCCGGGCACGGCGTACAGCGTGTTGACAGGGATCGGGCCCTCCCCGAACCCATGTTTGAGAATCGCCCTCTTGTATCCATTGACCGTGAGCCGCGGCCAGAGGTAGATAAAAGCGGGTGCGCCCAGCGCCCATACAATGACAGCCGCTATGACGAGTGGAATGATCCCGTCCCCGTTGGCGATCCGTCGGTAGATGACCCAGGCGAAGACCGCCAGTATGACGGCGGTAAGGGGACGTCCGTATTTCAAGATGAGGCGGTTCATCTCACTGCGCCCTGTCAATGAGCGGCAATTGGTACGTGCCGTCGAGAATTGCCGCGCCAGGCAGATACACCCGGAACATCAGCTTGAAGTTCCCTGGCGGAATGGGCAGCCAGTTCTGCTCGTGCCCGCTCGGAGCGTGATGCTGGAGATAGAGATCCACTGAACCGTCAGTGTTCTGCGCGAGCGGCGAACGGTTACCAACGCTGTAGCGATTAGTGGGATTGTCCACCATATAGCCGACGGCATCGGTCGGAGTAAGCGACCAGAAGGCATTATGCGGCGGAAGTTTCCCGGCAGGAAAATGCAGGACGTATCCGTGCCTGCCGCTCAGCGCTTGTCCTGAACCATCCACAGTTGCAGTCCAGTACGCGGCCTCTTCAAACACATTGACGACGGGCAACGCTTTTGCACACGCTGCCCGCACGAGGACTCCGTTGCCGGGCTGGCCGCATTTGCGGATTGCGCTCCAACCATTGACGGTTGTTGTGACCGCCCGGCCCACGGCATTCATGATGACGATCGCCGTCAAGAAGGCCAGCACGGCACCGAGAATCAATCCTTGGACCACACCGGACTGCGAGAACCACGCGAGGGCATTTGCCATACCCGCAAACTACCACTGCGCTATGTGGCTGGGTGGTGTTCTGCATTGATCCGGCGAGCGAGGAAGCAGCGAGGCGTCTTCGAACAGGATCAAAAGGAGACCACGGCGACCCGATTCCGGGGCTGTCATCCTGGTGTTCACGCTTTGCGGCCAGTGCTTATGGGCCAAGTGGGTAGACGACACGCAGGGAATCTCCTACGGTGGAGGTCCGTTATCAAATACCGCGAGAGCACCCCATCCCCCATGCTGCCGCTGACAGGGCCAAGACGGTGAACAAGATCGAGACGTCTTCGAAGCAGAAGCCCGAGGCCCAGCAGCGCAGCTGATAACCATGCGCCTACGACCGTGGGGCATCTTCCACCGTGGCCGGACCGAACTTCATCCATCCGCGTTCGTCCGGGCGGCTGAGCCCGTGGCCGAGGAGCCCCCACCCCGGCCAAGTCCCGCGAACACAAGACCGGCGGCATCGTCTTTCGCCGGGGGTGGAACGACAAGCCCATCGCGGCCAACAACCGTTCCCCGGCGAGTGCGGCTTTCGCTTCTCCAGCGGCGGCACGTCGTACCAGGTCGGCCGCCTGCCGGGTATTCAGCGCCTTGCCCCTGCCCTTGTCGACGCCGGCCTTTTTGGCAAGGGCGGTCCCTTGACGCCCCGTCCATGAAAACGCGGTCGAGCTGCTCGACGTCGAGTTGCCGGATCGTGTTCTGGTCGAGAGAGCTGACCCTTAGCTAACCGAAAGTCTGGCCAGTCATTTTTCCCACCCATAGTGTCAGGGCAACTCTAAGAGCCCGTCGCCATGCGTCAAGAAATTTCGATTTCGACCCCAGCCTGACACGTATCCATTGGGATCGTTTCACACGGGGTGTACGTCTGTTTGGGGTGTACCCCAAACAGACAGTCAAGGCTTAGCGCCTGATTTCACGTCCCCTGTGTCAGGAATCCTTGACACGGAGTAGTTCCCGCTCGCGCCGACGGCCTTCTCTGAGCGACTTCGACGCGAGGGGTCGAAACCAGGGCAATGGACCGAAGAAGACGGTGTCAAGGGGACAGGACATCCATCTTATTGTTCCGCCTCGGGAACCGCCTACCTGCGGTGCGGCTTTAATCTCTCGGCCTCGTCCTTGGCAGTTTGGATGATGGTGCGGAACTGCGGTCGTTCGAGATTGTCCTCTCCGGGTGCACGGATGACCCTGCCTAGATATGGGTCGCGCTGCTCAAGTTTCGTATTCCCGTATTGCAGGGTGGTGTAGCCGGCTTCTTCCTCGGCTTTTGTTTTTATCGCTACGTAGATGACCAGGACTGCGACTGAAATGCCGCTCGCGACCATGGCAGCTGCAGCGGTGTACATGGGCCACAACAGAGGGGTGCCCGAAACGTTCAGGACGCCCATGATGGCGAGGAAGGCCAAAGTAATAGTCGTAGTTCTGAGACGCATACGCATCAGGGCGTAGGCTGTGGGCCCTGCAAGTAGCCGACGCTCGAGATCAGGGGTTACCAAGTCAGGGCTCCATATCCGCTCGTAAATAGGTCCGCAGGCAATGTAGCGACACTCAGGCCCAATACCATCTTGGTTGCGTATATTCCGTACCCAAAGGAAACGAAACCGACAGCTGTAGTGACTAGCCCCATGCCGCATTCCTTCGTTATCGGTCCCGATCCGACCGTACAGGCAATACTAGTTGAAGCGGTGCTGGTTATCAGGCTAGATCCGGCTAGCACCGGTGAAACTTCTTCCAGGCCAGGTATGAATGCAGTCACCACCGCTGCACCACCGGTTACTGTCGACCAGTGCCCGAATGTCGTTTCCGCTTTTTTCCACGTTCCCAAGTTGTCACTCAGGCCTTTGTTGTATGCCTCGGCCCTGAGCTTGGCGTAGTTCGGGATGCAGTTGCCGTGGTACTGGCTGCAGGCTGACTGTTGCGGGCTGGGTTGGGGAGTTGGTTGTGGCTTCGGACTGTCCGCTACTTCTTGCAGGAAGCGTTGTCCTGACGGCGAGGTACGTGGCGCTGGGGGCCTGAACCCGTTCACCAGGCGAACAACGTTCAGGTCGGCGCCGGGGGTGGCGTCGGATCCGTGCCAGGAGCCGCCGTTCGGGCCGTCGGTGAGCCTCGGCCCGAGGATCATGAGTCCTGAGGGGTCTGCGTTGTTGATCGCGTCAGCCTCGCCGTAGACGTACGGGGAGAAGTTCTTGGCCACGTCAAGTTTCAGGACCGGGTCAGGGCTCGTGAAGGCTCCGAGCACGGGGTCGAGGTCGCGGGCGCCGAGGTGGGTGATGGTACTGATGGTGTCGGCAAGCCCGCCGATGTACCCGTTGGGGGCGCCGTAGCCGTTGGGGTTGGCGGCGTTGGATCCGACACCGGTGGTGGAACCCGTGGCGGTGGCGTACGCGCCGGTTCCGGGTGCGGCCTGGGTGGGTCCGCGGGCCAGGCCGATCGGGTCGGTGTAGCGGGTTTGGGCGGTGACCGGGGTGGTTCCGCTGCTGGCCTGGACGATGGTCTGGGCGGTGTCGACCCCGTCGCTGATGATGAAGGCGAGCTTGAGCTTCCCGCCGGAGGCGGTGCGCTGGGCGACGGTTTTGCCGGCGAAGGTGTAGCTCTTGGTCGCGGTTTTGACCCCGCCGGGTGTGGAGTGGGCGGTGATGGAGCCCAGGGTGACGGTGGTGCCGGTGCCGTCGGTGATCCCGACAAGGTTCCCTCCGGCGTCGAAAAACCTCGTTCCGGTGCTTCCCGCTGTCCCTGTGACGGGGGCCGGCGGTGTGCCGGCGGTGGCGGAGGGATTCGGGTTCACGGGCAGGGTGGCCGTGCCGGTGGTGGTGGCGAGTTTCCCGTCTGGGGCGTAGGAAAGGGTTTCCCCGGCGCGGCCGGTCATCCGCCCTGCCGCGTCCCAGGTGAAGGTGTTGGTGGTGGGTGTCCCGGTGGCGGGGGTGCTGGTCATGGATTGGAGCCGGTGCGGGCCGGGTTGGCCGGTGGCCGGCGCGAGGTAGTACCCGGAGGTGTCGGCGATGAGCTGGACGGTGCCGGTGGAGTTGTTCGTGAACGAGACCGTTCCGTCCGCCCCGACGGGCACGATCGCGGAGTTTCGGGACCGTCTGGCCTTGCACGTAGTTCACGTTGGAGGTGTCCGGTTCCGGGGTGCCCCCGGCGCAAGCGTCACCGGAATGACATATCAAACCCAGCGGCAAGCCATCGACGCCGCTAAACGGTTGGATCATCGGCCATTCATCGCGCGAGTCCGGAACACGAACAAGGGGAATTCGGTCCGTCCAGTCAGCCGTGATGCGTCACTAACAAATTTCCCCGCGAAATTGGTCACTGATGAGGATGAAAGGAATTCCTAAAACCTTAACGCCCCCGCGCAGGACGACGCCGGTACCAAGCAACAAAGCCCCACAGCGCGACGATCAAACATACGGCAGCGACAATCCCCCGCCACCAAATAATAGGTTGCCAAAGTCCGAATATCAGGGCCCAAACAAGGAGAACACCACTCACGTCGAGTCGTGGGGCTCGGATCTTCACGGAGGCTCTCCTTCTTGTCATCTGTCTTCATCCAGGAGCGCAAGCGCCAAAGACCAAGAATACTTCCCAACAGCCCGACGTCGGACCCGGACCGCCGCGAGACACGTCCGCCCCGTTGCCCAGGTCAAATCCCAGTGACACCACCGCCACGGGCGCCCATACTGGGAGCATGAGCGTCAACACCCGCCGCACAGCGGAAGGCGCCGCTGCTGCCACCCCGGTCCCCACCGCCCCCGCCGCTCCGACAGAACCAACCGCACCGGCCACCCCAACCACCGGTCCCATCACCCGTGAAGAACTGCAACTCGCTTCGCGCAACCATGCCATGCCGTTGGAAATGCTCCGATGGCCCGTCACCCCGCTGGGCATGCACTACCTCCTGGTCCATTTCGACGTCCCCCGGATAGATCCCGTCTCGTGGCGGCTGAATATCGGCGGGCTCGTGGACCATCCGCACGAGTACACCCTGTCCGACCTCCAGCACCGCGAGCGCCGCACCCAAGCCGTCACCATGGAGTGCGCCGGCAACGGCCGCTCGCGGCTGGAACCGCGGCCTGTGAGCCAGCCATGGGACCAAGGTGGGGTGGGGACCGCCGAGTGGACCGGCACCCCGCTCGCTCCGTTGCTGCTCGACGCCGGCGTGTCACCGGACGCCGTCGAGCTCGTCTTTACGGGCGCGGACCGAGGGATCCAGGGCGGTAAGGAGCATCAGTACGCGCGCAGCCTGACCCTCGCGGAAGCGATGTCCGACGACGTCCTGCTCGCCTACGAGGTCAACGGCCAAGCCCTTCCGCCGCAGCACGGCTACCCTGTCCGGTTGCTCGTCCCTGGCTGGTACGGGATGACGAGCGTCAAATGGCTGCAATCCATCGAGGCAATAGACCACAGTTTCGACGGCTACCAACAGCTCGGCTCCTACCGCTACACCCAGGACGCAGACGATCCGGGCGAACCCGTTCAGCGGATCAAAGTCCGCTCCCTCATGGTTCCCCCTGGAATTCCCGACTTCCTCACGAGGCAGCGCACGCTCGACGCAGGACCGGTGCTGCTGACCGGCCGGGCCTGGTCCGGGAAGGGAACCGTGGACAGCGTCGAAATCTGCGTGGACGGGGTCTGGGAGAAAGCCCAACTTCACGCTCCGGCCGGACGTCATGCGTGGCGCGGATGGACGTTCACGTGGATCGCAACGCCCGGTTCCCACGAGTTGGCATGCCGGGCGACGGATTCCACCGGGCAGACCCAGCCCGATACCCCGGAGTGGAACTACCAAGGCATGGGAAACAACGACATCCAACGGCTGACCGTAACGGTCCGGGAGTAAACGGGCCGGGCAATGGGCGCCACGTCCAAGAACACCGCCGACTACGAATTCCTCACCGTCTGGCGGGTCGCGGGCACCCCGCGTGAGGTCATGGACATCTTGGGCGACGCCGGAACACTGCCCCGCTGGTGGCCCTCGGTGTACCTGAGGGTTGTTCCGCTCGATCCGGGAAATGCGGACGGTACAGGAAAGGCCTTCTCCCTGCACTCCAAGGGTTGGCTGCCGTACACGCTGCGCTGGAGGTTCACGGTCACCGAACCCATCACGGAGCGCGGTTTCGCGATCGCGGCGAACGGCGACCTGCATGGTACCGGGCGCTGGACTTTCGAACAGGACGGTCCGGAAACGGTGATCACCTATGACTGGCGGGTCAGCACATCAAAACCGCTGCTCCGGCGGCTAAGATGGCTGCTCAAGCCCGCTTTTGCCGCGAATCACCATTGGGCGATGGCCCGCGGCCAGGAGAGTCTCGCCCTTGAATTACGACGACGACGTCCCGGCACGGACCTCTCCAAGGTCCCCCGCCCCGCGCCGCCTACGTTTGCAAGCCGCTACCGTTGGCCAAGGAGTACAACGCATGCCTGATGACAACAAAGACGAAGTCCGCTGGTTGGCGCAGCCCGAGGACCAGGACTATCCGAGCGCGGCCGACTATTTGTCTCTGTTGGAATCCGACGACGTCGTCGCCTCCGTGATCGCGGCGCTCAAGGACGCGCCCATCCAACACCGCAAGGCCAAGGACATTCTCCGGGCCGCGCGTCTAGCGTTGTTGCCCGAGGACAACGCCCACGTGGCCTCGGACCTGAAGAAGATCAAGGAAGGCAAGAAGCTCTCGCCCATCCTCATCGTCAAAGGCGACCTGGCCCGCGGCATTCCCGCGCAGGTGGCCGATGGCTACCATCGGGTGTGCGCGAGCTACTACACGAACGAAAACACCGACATTCCTCTCAAACTGGCTAATGCGCCCCGGTAACCACCGCTAACCAACCGCAACGCCGGTAGAAGGAGGAACGCGTGTCGTTCTTTCAGCTTTCGCTGATCGCCACGGTCGCGCTCCTCGGACCGTTGCTCGCGCTGCCCCGGAAATGGCACCTTCCCGTTGTCCTGGGACAGTTGCTGGCGGGCATCGTCATCGGACGCACAGGCCTGGGCCTGGTTGATTCCTCGGATCCCACCTTCACTTTCGTGGCCGACGTCGGATTCGCCCTCATCATGTTCGTCGCCGGGACGCACGTCCCCGTGCGGGACAAAGCCATCCGTCCCGCCCTGGGCAGCGGCGCCCTGCGCGCCGGCGTCGCCGCGGCGCTGGCCGCCGTCGTCGGGATCGTCATCGCTTTTGCCTTCGGGACCGGACATGCTCCCCTCTATATCGTGCTGCTCGCTTCCTCCTCGGCCGCACTGGTGTTGCCGATCGTCGACTCCCTTCGGCTGGCAGGACCGAAGGTCCTGACGACGACGGCGCAAGTGGCGATCGCTGACATCGCCTGCATTGTGGCGCTTCCGTTGGCCGTCGACCCGCCTAACGCCGGCCGGGCAGCGGTGGGGGCAGCCGTCGTCGCGGTTTGCGCGCTGGCCTTGTTCTTCGTGCTTCGCTGGCTGGAGAACAGCGGCAACCGCGGACGGTTGCATGAAATGTCCGAAGACCGGAAGTTCGCCCTGGAACTGCGGATCCAGCTGGCCCTGCTCTTCGCGCTTTCCGGGCTCGCGGTCCTCGGCCACGTCTCCATCATGCTGGCCGGGTTCTCCTTCGGCCTGGTGGTCTCAGCGGTGGGCGAACCCCGCCGCCTGGCGCACCAGCTCTTCGCCGTGAGCGACGGTTTCCTGGGGCCGGTCTTCTTCGTCTGGCTGGGTGCGTCGCTGGACTTGCGGACCCTCGCGGGCAGCCCGCGGATGATCCTCCTCGGGATCTGCCTTGGCTTTGGAACACTGCTGGTGCACGGAAGCATCCGGGCCCTCGGCCAGCCACTGCCGCTCGCGGTGCTGGCGGCATCCCAATTGGGAGTGCCGGTTGCCGCCGCCACCATCGGCTCCCAATTGCACTTGCTGGAACCGGGAGAAGCCGCGGCGATGATCCTCGGTGCCCTCATCAGCATCGGGGCATGCACCATCGCGGGCTCGAGGGCGGCACGCAGCTTCTCGCAGGCCGCACCGGGTTCGGCAGGCGAGGGGCCAAAACGCGGTGGCCCGGCAAGCAAAGGCCCGGCAGGCAAGCCGTCGGAAGGTGGTCCGGCGATCACTGCGTGATTCCCGCGTACTGCGTCGGGTAACGTCGATGCAGTAGCTGTGCGCCAGGGAAATGAAGGAGTTGCCATGAGCCGGAAGACGAAAAAGCCAAAGACCCGTGGCGGGCATCTCAAGGCAGTGCCTTCGGCCCCCAGAATGCCCTTGCAGTTGGTCCTCAACCATCGCGTAGTCGACTCCTTCACCCCGGATTTCGTTCGCTGGTACGAAAGATTCAGTGACGCCGAAGACGCCCTGCAGTGCTTGCACATAGTCAAACTCTTCATCTCGGCAAGCCACGCGATCAGCGAAGAAAGCTCCGCAACCTGGTTCGACCCCGACAGCTTGGACGACGCAGCCCTTGCCCTTGCGAGCACGCTTGACGAGGCTGATAGCGATGAGGCGCTCGTAGCGATCTTCGATTACTTGCACCTCTACACTGAATTCCTCTTTGAAACTGGCCGCTGGTCCGGGACCGAGGAGGACTACTTCGTCCTCCACATGCTCCTCACCGAAGAAGCTTCCGGGGAATTGGGCCTTCCTGACGACATTCCGGAACTTTCCGACGAAGAGCAGGACCGGGCGTTCCAGGAACTGCCCGTTCTCCAGTTGACCGGACGTTTGCTGGAGTGGCTCGGAGCCGGAAAGGACGTCACCAGCACTGGCGTGCTCCGGCTGAAAGACATTGAAGGTGCTGCCGGAGCGGTAGGAGTGAAAGCCAGAGGGAAAAAGACCGGGAAAAGGCCTCTCCCGGAGGGCGAAGGCGCGGCCGAAGCCGATCCGGAGTCATTTGAAGTCGGCTCCATGCACGAAGTTCCCGTGCTGCGTGAAATCTGGGCCGCGCTGGTGGACATCGATGGCCTGTCGATCGGGTCAACACGTGCCGCACCCGGAGCGGCCGCCGAATCGTGGGACTCCCCAGACCTCGATTCGAGGCTTCAGATCCGGCGTGAGTTCCTCACGGTATTCCTTGCCAGTGCAGTGATGGATTCCGGCGACATGTGGGAGGAAGGTCCCCGGGATAATGCAACCCTGGCCAGGGTACTCCTGAGAGGAGCCACTGGAGAGCCCGTCAGCGTGGACGAACTCAAGAGTGCGGCAGCGAACGAATCGGTGGGCAGCGCATTGCCCACGTTCGAGGCGATCCGGGCGCTCCGCGAGCTCGCCACCCTCGCCGATCTTGGCCTCGTCGACGTGGACACCCACTACACCGTTCCGCCGCCGGTCATCCAGTGTGTGATCCCGGCGCTCGCCCTGGTTCTTGCCATGGAAGACAATTTCGAACCGGGCCCGGTCCACCCTGGCTAGCAACCCCGTCACACGACCCATCCGACGGCAGTCCAGCCACGAACCACCGATAGAATGTCGGGGTTGACCAGCCGGAACTGGGCGGTCCATCACCTGCTGGAACGCTACCGAGGGAGGAACCCGTGCGCTCATCGCCTGCCCGGACCCCCTTCCATGCGTTGCGTTCGGCCGCTCTGGCGGTGGCCATTGTTGCCCTCGCAGCAGGGGCCCACGTCCTCTCCGGCGGCGCGCTTCCCGTCACACCGGTCCTGCTGGCCGTCCTCGCATTGACCGGGCTCGTCACCACGCTTGCTACCCGGTTCAAGCTCGGCTTCCCGGTTATTGCCTTCCTTCTGGGAGCCGGCCAGCTGGTCCTGCACGAAGCATTTATGGCATTCGGTCCGTTCATGGGCCCGGCTCCGGAATCGCCGGCACATCACCTCGCGGCCGAGCACGTTTCGCCGCCGCTGGGAGCCGAAACTGTACATTTTCACGAGGCCGACACTCCCCTCAGCTGGTTGATGTTGACGGGGCATGCCCTCGCGACAGCCGCTTCGGCCTTGCTGCTGGCCAAGGGCGAGCAGGCGCTGTGGCAGCTCGAGGCTTGGCTCCGTCCCCTCCTCCGGCTCATCCGTCTGGTCTTCAGGCCCGACGCCGGCAGCGCAGCTGTTGCGTTCAGCGCACCTGCCGTATTCATCCCCCGCCCGTGGCGGAACCTCAGGCAAGACAGCAGACGCGGCCCGCCCGCCGTCGTCGTACCCTCCTGACTCCGCCCGGCACCGCCTTTAACTGGTGACGGGCATATCCCCGCACTTTGGCGCGCTTTCGCGCGCCCTTTGAAAGGCAACAACCATGAACAAGTCCCCACTCCGCCGTGCCCTTACTGCCACAGCAACCGCCGGCGGGACCGCCGCGCTGATGATGGCCGGGCTCGCGGGCGCATCTGCCCACGTTTCTGTCACCCCGGACAAGACCACGGCCAACTCGTATGCTCTGTTGACCTTCGGTGTCCCGCATGGCTGCGACACTTCGGGCACCACCAAGCTGACCATCAACCTGCCCGAGGAACTGACGGACGCCACGCCCACGGTGAACCCCAACTGGACGGTCGAGAAAGTGACGCAGACGCTGCCCGCGCCCAAGAAGCTGGCCGACGGCACATCAATCACCAAGCGCACCAGCCAGATTGTCTACACGGCCAAGGCTCCACTGGACCCGCACTTGCGCGACGCGCTGGTCCTGTCCGTGAAGCTGCCCGACGCCGCCGGTAAGACGCTCTACTTCCCCACGCTCCAGAACTGCGAGCAGGGGCAGACAAACTGGGCTGAAATCCCGAAGGACGGCCAGGACCCGCACTCGCTCAAGGCTCCAGCGCCGTCAGTGGCCGTCACAGCCGCGGATGCGGCCGCGGGCGATGGTCACGTGGCTGCGTCGATCTCCACAGAGCAAGCTGCCTCGGTGACCGACGACGGCTCACAGGCGCGCAGCTGGGCCGGGCTGATCGCCGGAGTAGCTGGGCTTGGGCTGGGTGGCGCGGCCTTCTTCCGCAGCCGTTCTGCCAAGGCTTCAGTGCCCAAGTAACGAGTCCGGTGGGTGGGCGTCCGGAACATTACGATCCGGACGCCAATCCGGCGCCGCTGCCGCGCCGCAGTTGACTCCGGCAAATGTCGACGAAATGCTGTGCGCATGACGAATATGCGAGTCAAGAACGGTCTCCTGCTCACGATGGCAGCAGCCTCGGTATTCCTGCTCTCCAGCTGTGCCCAAAGCCAAGCCCAGCCCTCGGGCACAGCCGCGCCAAGCGACACGGCTTCGGCCTCGACGTCAACCTCGGCCTCAAGTACTCCGAGCTCCAGCGTCAGCGCCAGCCCATCGAGCTCCGGGACAACGACGGCATCCGGCGTTGCTCTCTGCAAAGCGGGCTCGCTGACGGCTTCTGTCGACTCCACCGGCGGCGGAGCGGCAGGCAGCGTCTACATGAAACTCATCCTGACCAACACCGGCACGGAACCCTGCGTCCTGAATGGTTTCCCGGGTGTCTCACTCACGTCCGGAGCTACAGGCGATCCGATCGGCGCTGCCGCCGCGCGCGACGACTCCCAGCCTGTGACACAAGTGGTTCTCGCTCCAGGGAAGGCCGGTTTCGCCCAACTCCGCTACACCCAGGCGGGCAACTACCCCGAGTGCACCCAGGCCCAGGCCGCGGGGTTCCGGGTCTACCCGCCCGAGGACACCGCTTCGCTTTTCATCCCGCAGCAGCGTACGGCCTGCAGCAACACCAATATCAACCTTTTGAGCGTCCAGGCGTTCCAGGCGGGGTAGCGCTGCTCCTATTCCTGCGCTGTTCCTTGTTGTGTCAGTGCCGTGAGGTTGTGTCAGTGCCGTGAGGCATGATGGAGGAATGCAGGAGCAGGAGCTACCGGGCGGTTCTGGCGACACGGCCATGGACCGCTTCAGCCGTGCCACGCGCGAGTGGTTCCTCGGAGCTTTCTCCGCGCCCACCCCTGCCCAGGACGGTGCATGGAAGGCCATTTCTTCGGGATCGCACGCCTTGGTGGTCGCACCCACCGGTTCCGGCAAGACGCTCGCGGCCTTCCTGTGGGCGCTGGACCGGCTCCTGTCGGTTTCCCCGGCCGCGTCGGCGGACGCCCTCCCGGGGCTTGAGGAAGCTGGCAGCCGCGCCCGCGCCAAAGCCCCCAAGCGCAAGACCCGCGTCCTGTACATCTCACCGCTGAAGGCACTCGGCGTCGACGTCGAACGGAACCTCCGCTCGCCGCTGATCGGCATCACGCAGACCGCCAAACGGCTCGGACTGCCGGCCCCGCTGGTGAGCGTCGGCGTCCGTTCCGGAGATACGACGACGGCGGACCGCCGCGCGCTGCTCAGCCACCCACCGGACATCCTCATCACCACGCCCGAGTCCTTGTTCCTCATGCTGACGTCCAAGGCCCGGGAGACGCTGAGCGAAGTGGACACTGTGATCGTCGACGAGGTCCACGCAGTTGCGGGTACCAAACGCGGCGCGCACCTCGCGGTGTCCTTGGAACGGCTCGATGCTCTGCTGCCGAAGCCCGCCCAGCGGATCGGCCTCTCGGCCACCGTGGAGCCGCGGGAGCTCGTCGCGCAGTTCCTCGCCGGTTCGGCACCCGTGGAAATCGTCGCACCGCCGTCGCACAAGAACTGGAACCTCAGCGTCAGCGTCCCTGTGGAGGACATGTCCGACCTTGCGGGAGCTGCCGGCGCCTTCGACTCCGGGCCGGCCTCCGGACTGCAACCACAAGCCTCCATTTGGCCGCATGTTGAGGAAAAGATCGTTGACCTTGTGCTGTCGAAGCAGTCCACCATTGTGTTTGCCAACTCCCGGCGCCTCGCGGAGCGGCTCACGGCCCGGCTGAACGAGATCTACGCAGAACGCCAGCTCATGGCGGTGGATGTGTTTGCGGCCCCGGCGGATTCGGTGCTGGACTCGGGGCCGCCGTCCTCGACGGCGACACCCGCCCGCATGATGGCGCAGGCCGGAAGCACCAGCGGCGCCGATCCGGTCCTGGCCCGCGCGCACCACGGCTCCGTGTCCAAGGACCAACGCGCACTCATCGAGGACGACCTCAAGTCCGGCCGTCTGCGATGTGTTGTAGCGACGTCGTCGCTGGAACTCGGCATCGACATGGGCGCCGTGGACCTTGTAGTCCAGGTCGAATCGCCGCCGTCGGTGGCCAGCGGACTGCAACGGGTTGGCCGCGCGGGCCACCAGGTGGGCGAAATTTCCGAAGGGGTGCTCTTCCCCAAACACCGGGCAGACCTCGTCCACACCGCCATCACGGTGGAACGGATGCTGGGCGGGAAGATCGAACGCCTCCATGTTCCGGCCAACCCCTTGGACATCCTGGCCCAACAAACGGTCGCCGCCACCGCGCTGGGGAGCATCGACGTCGAGGAATGGTTCGCCACCGTGCGCCGCTCCGCTCCGTTCGCCACCCTGCCACGCTCAGCTTTCGAAGCCACTTTGGATCTCCTGGCTGGCAGGTATCCCTCGGACGAATTCGCCGAGCTCCGGCCGCGCATCATCTGGGACCGGAACGCCGGCACCATCGAAGGCCGGCCCGGGGCACAGCGCCTTGCCGTGACCTCGGGCGGCACCATCCCGGACCGCGGCCTTTTCGGCGTGTACATCATCGGCACGGAAAGCGAAGGGTCCGGGTCCCGTTCGGCCTCCGAGTCCGGCTCCGGCCGGGACGGTGCGGCGTCCGCGCAGGAGCCGAGTCCGGCGTCGCGCGCTGCCAAAGGCGGCCGACGCGTCGGTGAGCTCGACGAGGAAATGGTCTACGAATCCCGGGTAGGTGACGTCTTCGCCCTCGGTGCCACGAGCTGGAAAATCGAGGACATCACGCACGACCGTGTCCTTGTCTCCCCCGCCTTCGGCCAGCCTGGAAAGCTCCCCTTCTGGAAAGGCGATTCCCTGGGCCGGCCGGTGGATCTCGGCCGGGCGCTCGGAGCATTCGTGCGCGAGCTCTCCGCATCGGATCAAGGTCCCGCGCTGGAACGATGCAAGGCCAGCGGGCTGGACGACTTCGCCGCCGGCAACCTGCTCCAGTATCTAGGCGAACAGAAGCAGGCCACGGAGGTCGTCCCCAATGACCGGACGCTGGTGGTCGAACGGTTCCATGACGAACTCGGCGATTGGCGCGTGGTGCTGCACAGCCCCTTCGGCATGCCGGTCCACGCGCCGTGGGCCCTCGCCGTCGGGCAGCGGCTCCAGCAGCGCTACGGTCTGGACGGTTCAGCCATGGCCGCCGACGACGGCATCGTGCTGCGGGTGCCCATGATGGAGGACGAGCCTCCCGGGGCTGAGCTGTTCCTCTTTGACCCGGAGGAACTTGAGCAGATCGTGACGGCGGAGGTTGGCGGCAGCGCCTTGTTCGCCTCCCGCTTCCGCGAGTGCGCCGCGCGTGCGCTGTTGTTGCCGCGGCAAAATCCGGCGAAAAGGCAACCGCTTTGGCAGCAACGGCAACGCTCCGCGCAATTGCTGGATGTCGCCAAAAAATATCCGTCCTTCCCCATCGTGCTCGAAACAGTGCGCGAATGCCTGCAGGACGTCTACGACCTCCCCGCGTTGAAAGACATTGCCGCTTCGATCGAGCGCCGGGAACTGCGCTTGGTACAGACCATCACCCAGCAGCCGTCCCCGTTCGCCAAGTCGCTGCTCTTTGGCTACGTGGCCCAGTACTTGTATGAGGGCGATTCCCCGCTCGCCGAACGCAGGGCCGCGGCTTTGGCCCTCGACTCCACACTCCTGAACGAGCTCCTGGGCAGGGTGGAACTGCGCGAGCTCCTGGATGCCAAGGTCATTGAGGCCACCGAGCTCGAACTCCAGCGGCTGGCACCGGACCGGCAAGTCCGAGGCATGGAAGGCGTGGCGGACTTGCTGCGACTGCTCGGCCCCTTGAGCGTTGAAGAAGTGGCCGCCCGTTTGCAGCCCGAAGGAGTGGAGTCTTCCGCGGAACCGGCTGCGGTGAAATCGGCCGCCGAAGCTGAGCTGGCTGCGTTGCATCTGGCAGCGCTACGCAAGGCCAACCGCGCCCTGACGGTGACGCTCGGCGGCGTCGAACGATTCGCCGCCATCGAGGACGCGGCCCGGCTCCGGGACGCCATCGGCGTTCCGCTGCCCATGGGTGTGCCTTTGGCGTTCATTGAACCCGTCCATGATCCACTCGGGGATCTGGTCTCCCGTTACGCACGAACCCACGGACCGTTCACGGCTGAGGAAGCCGCCGCGAGGCTGGGACTGGGTGTCGCCGTCGTGGGCACAGCACTGAAACGCTTGGCGGCCGACGGCCGTGTGGTGGAGGGCGAGTTCCGTCCGCACCCGAGTGCGCCGGACACGGTGGCCGATGAGGGACCGGAGCTGTCTGAGGTGCCGGAACTCCCGGCCATTCCGCTCCGCGGGATCCCAATGAGTAGCGAGTGGTGCGATTCCGAGGTCCTGCGCAAGCTCCGGCGTCGTTCGCTGGCGGCGTTGCGGGCCGAAGTGGAACCGGTGGACGCGGCTGCTTACGGGCGCTTCCTTCCCGCCTGGCAAAACGTGTCCGTGCCCTCTCCCGGGCGCCCTGGTTCTCCTGGAGGCAGGGGCGCCTCGGCACTGCGCGGGCTCGACGGCATCATGACGGCCATCGATCAACTCTCCGGCGTGCCCGTTCCGGCGTCGGCCTGGGAACCGTTGGTGCTGGCCAGCCGGATCTCCGACTATCAGCCGGCCATGTTGGATGAGCTCATGGCCGCAGGCGAAGTCTTGTGGTCCGGAGCCGGCTCGCTGCCCGGGAACGATGGCTGGATCAGCCTCCACGTGGCCGAAGCCGCGGAACTGACGCTCAACCCGGATCCTGATTTCGAGCCAGGCGATGCCCAGCTCCGCCTTCTTGAATACCTGCAAGGCGGTGGCGGCGCCTATTTCTTCCGACAACTCACCGAGGTTGCCGGCGGCATGGATGCGGTCCTCAGCGACGACGCTGTGGTCGCCGCCCTGTGGGATCTCGTCTGGGCCGGCCGCATCACGGGAGACACCTTCGCCCCCGTCCGCGCGATGATTGCGGGCGGCCGCACGGCGCACAAGCAGCCGGCCCGGCCGCCGCGTGCCCGGTCGCTGCGGATGAGCAGGCTCGGCCGTTCGCATGGCACGGGGTTGATGGGGTCGCCTGGGCTCACGGGCGGACGCTACGGCTCGGTCTCCGGTACGGCTCCCACTCCTCCGCTCGCCGTCGGCCGCTGGTCGGCGTTGCCGGCACCTGAGCTCGACCCCACCATCCATGCGCGCGGCACCGCCGAACTCCTCCTCGACAGGTACGGCATCGTGACGCGCGGCTCCGTCATGGTGGAGAACATCGTTGGCGGATTCGGGTTGATGTACAAGGTCCTCGCACGCCTCGAAGAAGCCGGGCGGTGCCGCCGCGGCTACTTCATCGAGCACCTCGGAGCAGCCCAGTTTGCCGTTCCGGCAACGGTGGACCGCTTACGTTCCTTCACGGAGGATGCCCAACTCGCCAAGGCCGAGCCTGTCGCTTTGGCCCTTGCCTCCACGGATCCCGCCAACCCCTACGGCGCAGCCCTCCCCTGGCCCGCGTTAGCCGTCGACGCAGGATCGGGTCACCGTCCGGGGCGGAAAGCAGGTGCCCTGGTGGTGATGGTCGACGGCGCCTTGGTTTTGTACGTCGAACGCGGCGGGAAGACCCTGCTCACTTTCAGCCATGACGACGACGTCCTGGCGGCTGCCGCTGCCGCGCTCGTCGGAGTTGTGCGGCGAGGAGCGGTAGACAAACTGATCATGGAAAAGGTCAACGGTCATGACCTCTTGGACACCCCCGTGGCATTAGCGCTTGCGGCTGCCGGGGCGTACTCCACGCCGAAGGGATTGAGGATCCGTGCCTGAAGGCGACTCGGTCTGGCGGGCTGCCGCGGAGCTGCATAAAGCCCTCGCCGGGCAAACACTGGTCTCTTCCGATTTCCGGGTACCCAGGTTTGCCACGCTCAACCTGGCCGGATGGACCGTGTCCGAGGTGGTGCCGAGGGGAAAGCACCTGCTCATGCGCTTGGTGGAACCGGCGGACGTTGGGCCCGGACCGGTGGAGGCGGGTTCGGCGGCGGCCGGACCACCCCGCCGCACCCTGACCATCCATTCGCACTTGAAAATGGAGGGAAGCTGGCAGGTCTATGCCCCCGGCGGCCGTTGGAGGAAACCCGGCCACACGGCCAGGTGCGTCCTCCGCACGGCGACGGCCGACGTCGTCGGCTTCTCCTTGGGAGTCCTGGAAGTGATCCCGACCCCGGACGAGTCCCGCGCGGTGGGGCATCTGGGCCCGGATCTGCTCGGGCCCGACTGGGACGCGGAAGAGGCTGTTCGTCGGCTCCGGGCCGCACCGGACGCACCGATCGGCGTCGCACTGTTGGACCAGCGGAACCTCGCCGGTATCGGCAATATCTACCGTTGCGAAACGTGTTTCCTGGCCGGGGTGCATCCGGCCACGCCGGTATCGGCCGTACCCGACCTCGCAGGGATGCTCGTGGAAGCCAAGGTCCTGCTCGAGGCCAACTTAGGACCGGGGCGAAGGATCACGCGCGGCACTGCGTTCCCCGGAGTCCGAGGGATTCCCCGCTCCGGCTACTGGGTGTACGGCCGCGAGCACCAACCGTGCCTTCGTTGCCGTACGCCGATTCGCCGCGGGATGCTGGGACCGGCGTCGGGGATGGAGGACCGGACCATCTACTTCTGCCCCGAGTGCCAGCCGGCTCTTTAACTCTGCCCAATCCGCCTGGCGACGCGGGAAATCCCCAGCGACACCGGAATTCGGGCGCGTAGGGAAATTCGCGCATCGCCAGGAAGAATCCGTGTCACGGAGCGGCCGGCACCGTCTCGGGAACAGCCAAGGGAGCCTTCAGCGGAACTGTGAACAGGGGCAACAACAACTGCACCAGCGGGCCGATGGCCAAGGCGTACACAACGGTTCCGACGCCGACGGAGCCACCCAGCAGCCAACCCACGCCCAGCACAGCAACCTCGATCAAGGTCCGGGACAAACGCACCGACCATCCGGTGCGGCGGGCGAGTCCCGTCATGAGTCCGTCGCGGGCGCCCGGGCCAAGGCGTGCGCCGATGTAGCAAGCGGAGGCGATCCCATTGAGGACCACGGCGCCTGCGAGCATGCCGATCTGGCCGCCCAGGTGCGAGAACGCAGGGATCAGGGCCAGTCCGATGTCCGCGAACACGCCCACCAGTACGGCGTTGGCCAGGGTTCCGAAGCCGGGCATCTGCCGCAGCGGTATCCAGAGGAGCAGCACCAGGAAGCTGACAACCACCACGACGGTGCCGATGCTCCACCCGATCTTCCCCGCAACGCCCTGGTGGAACACGTCCCAGGGATCCAGGCCAAGGCCGGCCCGGATGAACATGGCCAGGGAGATCCCGTACATCGCGAGGCCGATCAGGAGCTGGGTGATTCTGCGTGTCATCATGGAACCATGCTCCCGAAAACTGGCATTGCTTTCCATAGCCAGTTTGCAATACTGGTCTTATGCCCGGATCCCTGAACCCCACAGCCATGCTGCGTCTCCTCGGGGCGTGGAACACCGGCGCCGCTCCCGCCTATCGCGAGCTTGCCGACGTCGTACGCCTTTTGGTGATGGACGGGCGCATCCCGCTCGATGTCGCGCTGCCCAGCGAACGGGCGCTTGCCGTCACCCTGGGCGTCAGCCGGACCACAGTCACCGCCGCCTACGCCAGCCTGCGCGAGCAAGGATTCCTCCGTGGCGGCCAGGGCAGTCGGGGCCGGACGGGCATTCCGCACCGGACGATTCCGGTCAGTGGACCGGGACTGGCCATCCCGGAGGGGATTCTTGACCTCGCCTACGCTTCACTGCCGGCCACGGGCGAGGTGGTGCACCGGGCATTCGCCGACGCGTTGATCGACCTCCCGGCACTGTTGCCCGGTTTTGGCTACGACGCAGTGGGCCTCCCGCCGCTCCGGGAGGCCATCGCGGACCGCTACACGGCAGCCGGCATCCCCACAACGGCCGCACAGATACTGGTGACCTCGGGAGCCCAGCACGCACTGAACATCATCTTGAGGACCCTCGCCGGGCGGCAGCAGAAGGTCCTCGTGGAGCATCCCAGCTACCCCAACGCGCTCGACGCGATCCGCGCTTCGGGGTCCCGCACGGTACCGGTGCCCATGCCGCCTGTCGCGGAGCCGGCATCGGGCGGTGGCGTCGAGCCGGCGTCGGGCGGCTGGGATATCGACGGGATGGTGGCGGCAATGCGCCACCAACGCCCGGCCATGGCCTACCTCGTTCCGGACTTCCACAACCCCACCGGGCGGATCATGTCCAATCTTCAGCGGCGCCGCCTGGTGCGTGAGGCGGCGGGGACGGGCACCGTCCTCGTAGTGGACGAGACGCTCCGGGAGCTAAACCTCGACGCCGTCAATACCTCGCCGCTCTCGGCATTCAGTCCCGCCGTGGTGACCATCGGTTCGCTCAGCAAATCACATTGGGCCGGGCTCCGGACGGGGTGGATCCGCGCAGATGAGGACTCGATCAGTCGCTTCGTGCAGACCCGGACCACGATGGATCTTGGTGGGCCCGTCGTCGAGCAGTTGGCTGCGGCCCGGTTGCTCAGGGCCTTCGCCGAACCATTGGACGCCCGGCTAGCGGAGCTGCGGCAGAACCGGGAAGCGCTCCTCGGACTACTGGCCGAGCACCTGCCCGATTGGCACGTGGAACGTCCGCGCGGCGGGCTGACAGCATGGTGCAGGCTGCCCACGCCGTCGAGCACGGCGCTCACCGTCGTCGCCCCGGACTTCGGCGTCCGGCTGGCAGCCGGGCCGCGCTTCGGCGTCGGAGGGGCTTTCGAACATTTCATGCGTGTCCCGTACACGCTGGCCCCGGCCCAACTCGAGACGGCGGTGCTGGCACTGCGCGATGCCCAAGCGCGGATCGACGCCTCACCGCAGCTCCGGACCACCCTGAAGGCGCCCAAGGAACCCGCCGCGGTCGCCTAAATCCCGCGGCTCCCCCAACTAGCTCGCATTAGTTGTCGTTTTGAAGGCTCAGAACGACATTTATTGCGAGTCAGTTGGGTCGCCCGGAACCCATGCGCTGCTTGGCGGTGTTGCTGCCGGGACCGACCGGGACATGCGAGGTGGCTTTGGCCAGGCCAAACTGCGGCATGCCGTTGTACACCACCTCGATTCCCGACGCCGGCACCTGATAGGTTTCGTGCCACACGCCGATGTCTCCGCTTCCCGAGACTTCCTTCATGAAGCGTCGCCACGGCCCCAAGTGCGGCGCATCCCTGTCCGCGGCGAAGCGCCTGAGATGCTCTGGGCTCTCCCAATAGCTGAGCAACATGGTGGTGCGCCCGAGCCACTGTTCGCAGCCGAGCATCCCGGACTCCGTATGCTCGGCGAGATGGCGGAGCATGGTGGGCATCGCCGAGGCCACGCGAGCCACCTTGCCGATCTTCCACCAACGGTTGGCCCGCATTCCGATAAGGAATACGGTCACCGACTCGCGCCCGGTGTCCGCCGTGAAGCGTCCGGGGAAGATTTCCTGTGCCATCTGAATCCTTCGGTCTGGGAACGGTAGCTCAAGTTCCGCTGGTCGAGTTTCATAACGTCGTTACGAAACAATGTTATGAAACACTTGGAGGCATGGCAAGACCCATCGTTCATGACCAGCTCGTCCGGCAGCGGCTCCTTCAGGTAACCGCCGAGCTCGTGGACCGGGATGGCCCCGCGCGAGTCACGCTCCGGGACGTTGCCGCGGCAGCCCAGACCTCAACGACGGCGATCTACTCGCTTTTCGGCGGCAAGGCCCAGTTGCTGACGGCCGCCGTCGACGACGGATTCCGCTCGTTCGGCGACTCGCAGCGGCTCGCCGAAAGCGGCGGCCTCCGAGGCCTGGGCCTCGCCTACCGCTCCTGGGCACTGGAACACCCGGCCTTGTATCGGCTCATGTTTGGCGGCACCCTCGCCGGCTATGTGGACTGCAGTCCGACGCCGGCAGTCGCCTCGGAAGCCATGCTTCCGCTGGTGGAAGCCGTGAATGCCGCACAGGAAGCGGGGACTATTCGCCGCGATGATGCCGCAACGATCGCCATGTCCATCTGGGGGCAGGTCCACGGACTGGTGAGCCTGGAATTGGCGAACATGAATGACTCCGGAACCGATTGGGAAGGGATCTACGCCGCGGCGTTGGATGCGGTGGCGCGCGGCTGGCAATGACGCCCGAATTGCCCTGCGACGCGCAAATGGCCTGGCGACCACGGAATTCCGGGGTCGCCAGGCCATTTGCGCGTCGGCGCGTTCTACGCGTCGGAGGACTTAGGCGTACACCGTCTCCAGGAACCCGCCCCAGGCCTTGGCGGTCAGTTCGGAATCGCCGCTGCCGCTGAAATCGTGCACCGTCATGCCCACGGGTGCTCCGAAGGAGTTGCGGCCGAAGAAGCGGTACAGCGTGTCGGCGGTCCGCAGGCCCAGGAAGTGCTGGTTGGAGAAGTCGAGCTCTCCGCTCAGCCGCCCCACGCCGTCGACGTCCACCTGAACCGTTGAAGCCTGCGCAATACCGTCCACGCCGAGCGCTTTCTTCAGCTTCACGAAACCGTCGGGCGTCTGCGAGGCCGCCGGACCCTGGATGTCGGTGAAGACCACAGGCTTGCCGTCGAAGTACTGAAGGTACTGGCCCAGGGTGTGCAGGTAGAACTCGGTGTGCTTGCTGGCGCCGTCGTACTGCCCCTCCCAGTTGTCCGCGAAGATGCCACTGTGGACATAGTGCAGCTTGGCCCGGCCGCCGTCGAGCGGTTCGAGTACGTGCTCGAGCTGGTTGAACCAGCCGTCCGACCCCTCCATCCGGGTCACGAGGTGGGTGGGGTATTCGTCGACGGTTTTCACGGCCGGCCACTGATCGGTGGGGAACATCCAGGCCGAGGTGTCCTGGGTGACAGCCTGCCAGACCCGTTCAGGAGTGCCGGGCAGTTCGGTGTCGGCCACGATTTCGAATTCACGGTTGTCAGTCATTGTCCTGTTCCTTTTCTGGAGAGTGCTGCGTGTTTGTCTTGAGCGCGGGATGAAGTACGACGACGAGCCGGTGCTTGCGCGCGCCGCTCGCCACCGCGGCAGCTCCGCCGTCGTGGTACTTATCCACGAGCCGGGTCACCGCGACGCCGAGCTCCTCGGCAAAAGCGGCGCGGTCCGACGCCGAGCGGAAGGTGATCTCGCCGTCGATCGCGAAGCTCGCAAGCGTCTTCTTGGCCGCTGCGGCGCCTGCTATCAGCTTGCCCATCTCCTGGACGGTCCGCGCCGCGAGGGCCAGGAGCCAGAAAGCGGAAAAGCGGTCCGAGAAGCGTCGGGGATCCGGCGCCACGGATGCAAGCGCCACCGGCGAGATCAGGTACGACGCCGCCGTCGCGCGCAAAACGCGTTCGGTGACGTTGCCCTTTTTCCGCTCCTCCACAAGCTCGACGAGCCCATGCCGCTCGAGGGCCTTGAGGTGGTAGTTGACCTTCTGCCGGGGGAGGCCCACTTTGACCGCCAGCTGCGTGGCGGAACCGGGCTCGACAAGCTCCTGCAGAATACGGGTGCGGATCGGGTCCAACGACGCTTCCGCCGCGGCGGGATCCTCGATCACTTCGATGTCCAACATGCTTCCATTCTGGCCACCGACAACTTTTATTGTCAAGAACTATTTTATCGTCGGAGGATGGCGCGGCTCGGTCATTGGGCGTCATGCGAGCCTGTACCGCTGCGGTCAGCGAAGGAGTACCCTGCGGGTATCACCGTTCGTGAGGTGCAAGATGAGGTTCAATAGTCCGCCCGCTGAGTCCGGAGCCGACCAGCCAGTCAGGCGTCGCAGGCGGCGGATCCGGGCCTGGGCCTCACGGCGTCCGGGCCTCGCTGCCTTGTCCATCGTCGGGGTCATCGCGATTGTTGGCGCCGCCGTCTTTTTCGGCGCATTCTGGTCCGCGTCATGGGTGGCGGTCAGCACACCCGCGGCAGCCGGAGCCGCGGCAGGCGCCTCGGCGGATACCGGCATCTCGAAGATCCAGCATGTCATCGTCATCATGCAGGAGAACCGCTCGTTCGACAGCTACTTCGGCACGTTCCCCGGAGCGGACGGGATTCCGATGCAGAACGGATCCCCGGCGGTGTGCGTCCCGGATCCGGCCCACGGCGCGTGCGTGAAACCTTACTACGACCCCTCTGACCGGAACTCCGGCGGCCCGCACAGCCAGAACAACGCGACGGCGGACATCGACGGCGGGAAAATGGACGGCTTCATCGCCCAAGCCGAGAAAGCCGCAAGCAATTGCGCACCCAATGCCCCAGGCTGCGCGGGCGGAACGCAAAGCGATGTCATGGGCTACCACGATGCCCGCGACATCCCCAACTACTGGGCGTATGCCAAAGACTTCACGTTGCAGGACCACATGTTCGAACCCAACGCATCCTGGAGCCTTCCCGCGCACCTGTACATGGTCTCGGAATGGTCGGCCAAGTGCAGCCGGGCGGGCGATCCGCAATCCTGCGTGAACGCCCTCCAGAATCCGGGCAGCCCGCCGGACTTCACCTCCGCGATCCAGTCCACCATCATCGGCAAATGCCGGGCCGGCCTGCAAAACACGGCCTGCAAGGACGCGCTCGCCGCGGCCGGGATCACCCCGGACATTGCCACCCAACTGCACACCCTCATCACGAAAAACTGCGCCGGCTCGGACTCCTATACGAGTTGCCAGGCCGCGATCGACAAAGCAACACTCCCCGACGCGCTTAAGCAAAAGCTGCTCGCCGCCGCGAAACTGCTTGCTCCACCTGACTACGCCTGGACCGACCTGACCTACCTGCTGCACAAACAGAACGTGCCCTGGGCCTACTACGTCTTCAACGGCACCGAGCCGGACTGCCAAGACGACGCAGCCATGACCTGCGCTCCCGTGGCGCAGAACGCGAAGACACCGGGCATCTGGAATCCGCTACCCTACTTCGACACCGTGAAGCAGGACGGCCAGCTCGGCAACATCCAGTCCCTCAGCAACTTCTACACCGCAGCCAAAAAAGGCACCTTGCCCGCTGTGAGCTGGATCGACCCCACCGGAGCCGTCAGCGAACACCCGCCGGCGCTTATCAGCACCGGTCAGGCCTACGTTACGGGCCTCATCAATGCAGTCATGTCGGGCCCGGATTGGAACAGCACCGCCATTTTCCTCTCGTGGGATGACTGGGGCGGCTTCTACGACCACGTCACCCCGCCCACCGTGGACCAAAACGGCTACGGCCTCCGGGTCCCGGGAATCGTCATCAGCCCCTACGCCAAACAGGGCAACATCGACCACCAAGTCCTCAGCCACGACGCCTACGCCAAGTTCATCGAAGACGATTTCCTCCACGGCCAACGCCTCGACCCGGCCACCGACGGACGCCCCGATCCGCGGCCCGGCGTCCGTGAGGACAACCCCCAGCTCGGCAATTTGGTGAACGACTTCAACTTCGACCAGCAACCCCTCAAACCCGTCACCTTGCCCGGCGGCACAACGTATTAGGTGTTTGGGCCCCGGGGCCGCCGGGGCCCCGGGGCCGCCCTTGGTGCGGCCCCGGTAGAATAGACCGGTGATGCAATCCCCCCTTCCAGTGCGCGACGGCGTCAACGCCACCCGCCTGCGCCTCCCGGACGAGGGGCCTTGGGACACCGCGATGGACTACATGATGCACCGCTGGGGACATATCGACCCCCAGGGCATCGAAGACAGGTTCGACGCCGGCGAAATCGTCGGCGAGGGCGGCGCGCCCCTTGACCGCTGCACTCCCCTCGAAGAGCACACCTTCATTTGGTACTACCGCACCCTCCCGCCGGAGACGCGGATGCCAGTGGAGATCAGCATCCTGCACCAAGACGAGCATCTCCTTGTCGTCGACAAGCCGCATTTCCTGCCCACCACCCCGGGCGGCACGTACATCCAGGAGTCCGCGCTCGTCCGGCTCCGGAACCAGCTCGACCTGCCGGACCTCATCCCGATGCACCGGCTCGACCGTATGACCGCCGGAGTGTTGCTGCTCTCCACCAACCCGGAGACCCGCGGCAAGTACCAGGTGCTCTTCGAAAAACGGCAGGTGCAAAAGGAGTACGAGTGCGTCTCCGCCGCGGCACCTGCCGCAGGTTTTCCCGCCGTCGAGCTCCCCGCCGTCGTGCGCAACCGCATGACCAAATCCCGGAGCTACCTCCTCGCCGAAGTGACCGACGGCGAACCCAACGCGGAGACCCGCATTGAGCTGCTGAAAACGTTCGACGGCGGCACGCACGACGGCGGCACCACTCGCCGGGCGCTGTACCGCCTTGAGCCCCACACCGGCAAGACCCACCAGCTTCGCGTGCACATGGCCTCGCTCGGGCTCGGGATCGTGAACGACGCGTTCTACCCCGAACTCCTGGACAAGGCCCCGGACGACTACTCCAAGCCCCTGCAGTTGTTGGCCCGCGGCATCCGCTTCGTTGATCCCATCAGCAAGCAACCTGTGGAGTACCGCAGCCGCCTTCAGTTGAGCGAAGCCCTCCCCGCCTAACGCCCGCTCACTTATGGCGCCCTTTCCCCAAACCCTCGCTCACATATGGCGCCTTTTCCCCAAACCCTCGCTCACCCAAGCTGAGGAACATGTCCACCTTGTGGTTACGTGAGCGAGGGTGCGGCCAAACAGCCACATACCTGAGCGAGGCTGCGGCCAAACATCCACATACGTGAGCGGGCGTCGGGCGCCCGGGGCCGCGGCGGCGAAACAATGGCGCGTTCAACAATGCCGACGGGACCGGGCGTATATGCTCGGTTTTGCCGGCCCAAAGACCGCGGGCGGTGTTCGGTCTCGCGAAAAGGAACCACATGGCCCACGCTGAAAACGAAGTCTCGATCAACCGCCCCGCAAACGACGTCTACGCCTTCCTGGCGGACGGGCTGAACAACAAGCTGTGGCGTCCGGGTGTGAAGACTGTCGCCCTCGCAAGCGGAGAAGCAGGCAACAAGGGTGCTGTTTACTCCCAGACGATGGCAGGCCCCGGTGGCCGCACGATCGCCGGCGACTATGAGGTCATCGCGGCCCAGCCGGGCAAACGACTCGATTTCCAGGTCATTGCCGGCCCGGCCCGCCCAACGGGGTCCTTCACCCTGAACGAGAACGACGGCGGCACGACCGTACGCTTTGCCTTGGACCTCCAGCCCAAGGGCTTCATGAAGCTCATGGGTTCGATGATCACCAAGACCATGGAGTCGGAAGTCGGCCAGCTCGCGCAGCTGAAGTCCGTGCTTGAGGCGCAGTCCGCCTGACGCCACCCGCGAAAGCCCTCCCGCGAAAGCCCGCGCGCGAAAGCCCGCGCGCTTCCCTTACTCTCCCGAAGCCCCGAACACGCTCCGGAATACCTCCGTCGTCTCTGCACCGAACAACACAAATTCGACGAGTTCCAGCTCGCTGGAGCTTACGGCGTCGAACCGGCTGACGGCGTCGAACGCTACAGTGGCGACTTCGCGCGGGTCCCAGCCGTAGACCCCTGCGCTGATTGCGGGAAACGCGACGGAACCCGCCCCGAGGGAGGCCGCCACTTTCAGGCTTTCGCGGAAACAAGAAGCGAGCAGTTCCGGATCGTTCTGGCCCGCGTGCCGGTTGGGGCCAACGGTGTGGATCACCCACCGTGCAGGCAATTTGAACCCGGGGGTGGCCACAGCCTGGCCCACTGGCAGTCCGTGCGGATACCCCTCCCGCACCTCCATGCACGCTGTCAGGAGCTGTCTGCCAGCCGCGCGATGGATGGCACCGTCCACTCCGCCGCCGCCCATCAACGACGAGTTGGCGGCGTTGACGATCGCGTCGACGTCGCGCGTGGTGATGTCACCTTGCAGGATTTCGAGCCGCATGGCGCTAGTCTTGCACGGCGCTCCGGCGGACGCACCAAAGTGGGGTAATTTGTGGCCATGGACATCACCACCGCTGAAGGATGGGGGGCAGCGATCTATGTCTGGATCATCCCCATGGTGGTGGGCAACGCGATCTTGCCGCCCATACCGTCCGGGATGCTGGTGATCACCGGTGGGGCTCTGGCCGCGGAGGGCCGCGTCAACCCGTGGCTCTTGGGTTTGTTGGCCGCCGGCGCGTCGTGGCTGGGCGACATCCTCGTTTTCCAGCTCTTCAAGCGCCGTCTGGGACATGTCCTGGACCGCTGGTCTTGGGGCCGCAAAGTCCACCGGGGCATCCATCAGGCCATCGCCAAGGCCGGCCGCTCCTCCACTTATGGCGGGATTATCGGCGGCCGGTTCATTTTGGGAGGCCGGCTTGCGGCATCGGCGGCTGCGGGAATTGCCGACGTTTCCTCGCGCGGGTTCAGTCTCTGCGCTGGCTTGGGCGGGCTGTTGTGGGCCGCGTGGCAGATAGAACTGGGCTATTTGGCCGGTTCGACGACGAAGCTTCCCTTCTGGGCGAGCTCACTGATCGGCGTCGGCGTGGGGCTGCTGATCGGCATCGTGGTTGGCGTGCTCGTCACCCGTCGCCGAGGCGACCGCTCGCCAGTGGACGAGCCGGGCGAGCCGCCGCACCTTTAGGCGCGTCCCGCCGTCGGGCTCAAACCGGCGACCATTTCCCCCGCTGGCGGCGCAGCACGTAAAGGTTCCCTGTGAGTGCTACGCGCTCGACGGCGTCACGCATCATGGCTGCCGACGCGCGGGCCTCGCTGTTCTCACCTAAGTAGTCGCGCGGCTCCACCAGGAAGCGGAGGCTGATCTGGGCGACGCCGCCAACAATGTCCAGATGCTTGGATTCCACGTGGTGCCGGGTTTCCAAGGCCTCGAGCGCAGCGGCCATGACCGATTCCGGCGGATTGCCCGGCTTGAGCCCGGTGATCTTCAACTTGGTCTGGAACGACGGCATCCCTCAACCCTAAACGCTCGCTCACAAACAAGCCCTCCCGGCCCGACGCCCGCTCACATGAGTGAGCGAGGGTTTCCAAAAGCACCCACATAAGTGAGCGAGCGTCGGAAGGGAAGGAACCCGCTATCCCGTGTTGCGGAGGCCTGCGGCCACGCCGTTGACGGTGATCAGCATGGCCCGCTGGAGGCGTTCGTCGATCTCGGCGCCGGAAATGGAGGCTTCGCGGACGCGGCGCAACAACTCCACCTGCAGGTAGCTGATGGGGTCGAGGTATTGGTCGCGGATTTCGAGGGAACGCTTGAGGGTCGGCTGGGCTTCCAGGAGCTCGGTTTCCCCGCTCAGGAGCTCCACTTCGGCAACCGTGAGATCGTACTCAGTGCGGATGGCCTTGAACAGGTGGTGCAGCTCTTCCGGAACCAGCGAAGACACATAGTGCCCGGCGATGTCCATGTCCGTTTTTGCCAGCGTCATCTCCACGTTGGAAATCACGGACTGGAAGAAGTGCCAGCGCTTCATCATCTCGGCCAACTCGGCGGTGTTGCCTGCCTCGCGGGCGGCCTTCAAGCCTGAGCCCACGCCGAACCAACCCGGGACGATCTGCCGCGACTGGGTCCAACCGAAGACCCACGGGATGGCACGCAACCCGCCGAGTCCGGCACCGGAATCGGGCCGCTTGGAGGGACGCGAGCCGATGTTCAGGGATCCGAGCTGCTCCACCGGTGTCGAGGCAAGGAAGTACGCCGGCAGGTCCGGATCGTCGATCAACGAGCGGTATTGGGCAAACGCGGCGTCGGAAATGATCTCCATGACCTGGCCATAGCGTTCGCGCTCGTCGTCGGAGGTACGCGGGTCGCGGTGCAGCGCGGAGCCCTGCATCACGGCGGCCAGGGAGAGCTCCAGGTTCTCGCGGGCAAGCTCCGGCAGGGAGTACTTGTCCGAGATGACTTCGCCTTGCTCGGTGAACTTGATGGCGCCTTCGAGCACGCCGTTCGGCTGGGCCATGATGGCGTCGTAGGTTGGCCCGCCGCCACGGCCCACGGAGCCGCCGCGGCCATGGAACAACCTGACGTTAACGCCGTGCTTGGCGGCTACGTCGCGCAGCTTGCGCTGGGTCTTGTGGATCTCCCATTGGCTGGTCATGACGCCGGATTCCTTGTTGGAGTCCGAGTAGCCCAGCATGATCTCCTGGACATCCCCGCGCAGCCTTACCAGGGAACGGTACGACTGGTCGGAGAGGAGCAGGTCCACGATTTCGGCCGAAGCACGCAGTTCCTCGACGGTCTCCAGGAGCGGAGCGAAGCCGATCTTTGCATACGGAGCCGCGCCGAACAGGTCGATCAGTCCGGCTTCCCGGGCCAGCACCGCGGCGGCCAGGACGTCGTCCGCGCCGCGGGTCATGGAGATGATGTAGGTTTCGACGACGTCGGGCCCGTACGTCTGGAGCGCGTGGCGGATGCTGCGGAAGACGTCGTAGGTGCGGTCGCCGTCGCCGTCGAGCTTGATGGGGTGGCCGGAGAGCGGGCGGCGCGAAGCCAGCTCCGCGCTCAGCCGCTCGAAGCGTTCGGCGCGGCTCAACTCGCCATAGGGGGTCCCGACGCCGATCCGGTCCATCAATTGCCCGACGGCGTCGTGGTGGTAGTCGGCATGTTCACGGATGTCGAGGGTCGCCAAGTGCAACCCGAAGGAAGCGATCGCGCGGCGGACCCGGGCCAGCGCGCCGTCGGCCACGAGAACGGCCGAGTGCTTGCGCAGCGAGGCTTCCAGCAGTTCCAGCTCGGCGAGAAGTTCCGAGGTGGAGGCGTAGTCACGGCCGGGCTCGTGATGGGTGGATGCGGACACGCGGCGGCCCGTGTTGATGAGCTTGGCCTTGATGCAGGTCAGTTTGAGGCGGTAGGGCTCCTGCGCGTTCAGCTCCAGGATGCGCTTGTCGAGGCCGGGCAGGTTCTTGAGGTCGACGGCGATCGAGACCAGGAGGTCCTCTTCCGCGTCCACCAGGGCTGTGGAGTTGGAGAGGATGGAAATCAGTTCGTCGATCATTGAGATGCTGATCCGCACGGCATGCTGGTTCTGCAGCTGCAGGACCTCCCGCGTGACGGAGGCGGTCACGTTGGGGTTGCCGTCCCGGTCTCCGCCGATCCAGGAACCGAAGCGGATGGGAGCGTTATGCGCGGGCAGCACGACGCCGTGCTCGCCCAGCAGTTCGGAAAGGTCCGTGAGCATCTCCGGCATGGCATCGGTCAGGATGCTGCTCAGGTAATAGATGGCGTTGCGGGCCTCGTCCACGGGAGTGGGGCGGACTTGGCGCAGTTCGTCGGTCTGCCACATCTGGTCGATGATCTCGGCGAGCTGACGGTCCTGTCGACGGCGGGCGGCCGTGCCCTCAAGGGTGGATTCTGCCAGGACGTCGGAGAGCTTGCGGATCTTGTCCAACACCGAACGGCGGGAGGCTTCGGTGGGGTGCGCGGTAAAAATGGGACGAACGTCCAGCTCGTTGACGACATCCTGCAGGGCTTTGGTTCCGGCTTCGTCGGCGATCTCGGCCACGGCTTTGGCCAACCAGCCGTCCTTTTCCTGGCGGGTGCGCAGTCCGCGGACGCGGTGCACTTGCTCGGCGGCGTTGGCGAGGTGGAAATAGAAGGCGAAGGCGCGGACCAGCTCAGTGGCTTCCTCAAGGGGCAACGAGGCGAGCAGCTCCCGGACCTGGGCGACGACGTCGTGCGCGCTCCACGGACCTGTAGCGTCGGCGCCGCCGCGGGCGGCTTCCTTGGATTCCTTGGTGAGCAGGCGCACCTGCTCGACGAGCTGAAGCAACTCGGGCCCGTGCTGGCGGACCAGCGACTCTCCGAGAAGCGTAGAGACGCGGCGGACATCGGCCCGCAATTCCGCGGCAAGGTCGGTGCTGAGATGTGCAGTGTCAACCATGAAAAATACCTTCTGGCGTTGGGTGTGGCCCGTACACTGCGCTGGATACTGTGAGCCGGATTACTGATATTTCCAAAGGAATCCTACCCGCAGCCCATACACGGCCGGCAATCCGTCTCAAATGTTGTCGCGGCGCCTGCTCCGGCTGCCGTGCCGCCCAACTGACTCGCAGTTGTTGTCGTTATGAGCCTTCAGAACGACATCTACTGCGAGTCAGTTGGGTTCCGGGAATGGCGGCGACGGGTGCATGGTTAAGCCAACGAACACCGCCCTAGCCGTCGGAGGAACCATGAGCGCAACAGCCCCCGCAAGCAACGCCCAGCTGGAACGTTGGCAGCGTTTCCGCAACGGCCGCAACGCCGCCCTCGCAGAGGACCACGGCTGGCTCACACTCACCTCCTTCCAGTGGCTCGAATCCGAACCTGCCGCCGTCGACCTCGTCCCGGGGCTCTGGTCGACGGACGGCACGACAGCGACACTCACCGCGAGCGCGGCGGACGGACTCACGCTCGTGGAGACGGGAACTCCTGTGGACGGCACGATTTCGGCCACCCTGCAGGACGAGGAATCGCTCATGTGGGTGCAGTTCGGCGGCGCGGATGGCACAGAGGTGGTGGTCGAGCTGGCCATGCGCGCGGACAAGTATGCCATCCGCACCCGGGACAACTCCTCGCCGGTACTGACGGAGTTCGACGCCGTGCCCACCTATGAATACGACCCGGACTGGGTGCTTGAAGGCAGCTTCGAGGCCTACCCCGAACCGGTGGATGTTCCGATCGGGACAGCCAACCCCTTGGTGGACGGGGTGCACCGATCCGTAGGCGAGGTGGTTTTCCGGGCGCCGGGCCTGCCCCACGAAATCCGCCTGCACGCCGAGGCCGAGAAACTCGGAGCACTCACTGTCACTTTCCACGACGAAACGAACGGCAACACCACGGACGAATGGCGCAAGCTGTCCGTCTCGCGCCCCCGGCCTGACAGTTCGGTAGTGCTCGACTTCAACCGCGCCATCAACTACCCCAGTGCCTTCACCCCGTATGGCACGTGCCCCATGCCCGTGGCGGGAAATTCGATCGATGCGGCGGTCGAGGCCGGGGAAAAGCTGCCGGCAGGCCGGATCGTCTAAAACCAAAAGGCGTTACATCTCCCATAAGGCACGCTACACTCTTCTTGGAAAGCGCTTACCAAGCGCTCCTGGAACGACACCGACGTCAGCAACCCCGCCACGGGGATAGATGAGGAGAGCCATGGGCACCCTGTCCACGCCCGTCCCGGCAGAACGCAAACAGCCCAGCCATGAAGCAAGCCGGGTGGCCCTGGTGGGGGTCCACGGCTTCGGCGCGCACCACTTGCAGAACCTCGAAAGGCTCCAGGCCAACGGCGTCGTACGCCTCGTTGCCGTAGCGGATCCGAATCCGCCTACCCCCGGCGCCCTCCCGCCCGGAACTGCTGTATTCAGCAACCTGGACGAACTCCTGGCTGGAACCCCCGCACTGGACCTGGTTATCGTGGCCACACCCATCCAGACGCACGCGCAGCTCGCCCTCGCAACACTCCCCCACGCAGACCTTTACCTCGAGAAGCCTCCGGTCGCTTCCCTCGCCGACTTCAATCGTTTGCAGGAAGCCGCCACTGCGGCCGGCAGGAGCGTCCAGGTCGGCTTCCAGAGCCTCGGATCCCGGGGACTCCAAGCCATTGAAGAGCTGCTCGCGGCGGGAGAAATCGGCACGCTTCTGGGTATCTCGGCCACCGGGCGTTGGGTGCGCGACCGTGCCTACTACAAACGCTCCCGCTGGGCGGGCAAACGCAGCCTGGACGGCATCGACGTCGTAGACGGCGTTGCCACCAACCCGCTGGCACACGCCATCGCCACCGCCCTGAGGATCGCGGGGGCGCGGACGGCGGACGATCTTGCCACTGTGGAAACAGACCTGTACCGCGCCAATGACATCGAATCCGACGACACCTCCGTGATCCGGATCCGCACCGCCGCGGGCCTGCCCATCACATGTGCGCTCACCCTGTGCGCCGCCGAATCCGTGGAACCGTACATCACCTTGCAGGGGAGCGAGGGCACGGCAGTGTTCCACTACACCGAAGACCGCCTCACCGTCAGCTCTGCCGCCGGGAAGAGCGAAACCGTGTACAGCCGGGTGGACCTCACGGAGGACTTGCTGGAGCATCGTCACCAGCTGCGCTCCGGGAAGGGCCCCGTGGCGCAGCTGCTCAGTCCCCTCACGGACAGCGGCGCCTTCATGGAGGTCCTGGAGGCCATCCGCACCGCGGAATCCCCCGCACTGATCCCGGAGCAGTACGTCACGTGGGAGGGCGACGGTGACGCTGCCCGCGCGGTGATCGACGGAATCGAAGACGCCCTGGAACGCGCGACGGCGGCGCACGCCACCTTCCGCGAACTCGGCTTGCCTTGGGCGCGGCCGGCCGTCGACGCCGGAAGGCCGGTTTTGAGCCTGCGCGACGGCGGCCTGCCGGGCGGCGCTGCTGTAGTGGCAACGCTGCAAAGCGGCGCAGGCCTTGCCGCGCGGCTCTCCCCGAGGCCCTATCTGCACCCGGTCCGAACACTCGCCGGAGTCAAGGTCACCGACCACCTCCCGGCCGACCACCCCTGGCACCTCGGCGCGGGATTCGCGTTGCAGGACGTGAACGGCAGCAACTTCTGGGGCGGCAAGACGTACACGCGCGCTGCGGGCCGTTACGAAGAGCGGCAAGACCACGGCCGCATCATCGAGCAGTCCGCACTGTCCGGGGCGGGCCTGCTGGAGCAGGACCTGAGCTGGCAGGCACCGGACGGTACTGAGCTGCTCCGCGAACGCCGCACCACCCACTCCCTGCTGGTTGACCGCCGCACGTGGCAACTCGAGCTACGAACGGAACTGACCGCCGTCGTCGACTCCTCGCTGGGCGGCCCCGGCTCAAACGGCGCCCTCGGAAGCGGCTACGGCGGCTTTTTTTGGCGCTTGCCTGCGTGCACCGGGGCAGAAGTCTTCACCGCCGAAGGGCGCGGGGAGCCCGCAGTCCATGGCTCGGTGTCGCCGTGGGTGGCCTGGACAGCGGACTTCCCCGAAGGCCCCGCCACCCTGGTGTTCGCCGCCCCGGCTGAGGCGCAGGATCCTTGGTTCGTCCGGATGGCGGACTACCCGGCAGTGGGTTCGGCCCTCGTCTGGGAGCGGCCGGTGGACCTTACAGCAGGCGACTCCTTGGTCCGCACCTTCGCCGTGTGGATCGTCGACGACAAGCTGTCTCCGGCCGAAGTTGCCGAACTGGTGGCCGGCCGCGTCTCCGCCACCCGATAGGCACGCGGAAAGGCGGGGCCCGCACTGAGCCCCGCCTTTCTTGAGTTGGATGTCTAGGCGTACGGCAGCACGAGTTCCGCGTAGCGCTGCTTCATGGTTTCCAGGACTGAGTCGCCGTCGGCGTCCCAGATGTCCTGGTTGAAGATTTCCACTTCGATGTCGCCCGTGTATCCGGCGTCGCGCACCCAGCTGCCGATCGTCGCGAAGTCGATCACGCCGTCGCCCATCATGCCGCGGGACAGCAGGGCGTCGGCGGCGATCGGAAGGTTGAAATCGCACACCTGGTAGGCGGCGATCCGGTTTTCCCGGCCGGCCCGCTGGATCTGCTGTTTCAGTTCCGGATCCCACCAGACGTGGAAGGTGTCGACGGCGACGCCGACCGCCTTCGGGTCGTACGGTGCGGCGAGGTCAAGTGCCTGGCCAAGCGTGGAAATCAGCGCCCGGTCCGCGGCGTACATCGGGTGCAACGGCTCAAGGACCAGACGGACGCCGTGCTCGACGGCGAAGGGCACCAGGTCCTCGAGGCGATCGGCGACGCGCCGGCGGGCTGCGACGACGTCCTTCTCGCCCGGCGCGAGCCCGCCGACCACCAGGAACAGCTCCGGTGTATCCAGGGCCACGGCTTCCAGGATGGCCGCCCGGTTGTCCGCCAGCGCGACCGCCTGGCCTTCGGCGTCGGCCGCTGTGAGGAAGCCGCCCCGGCAGAGGGACGAGACGCGAAGTCCGGCATCCTTGATCAGCTTGGCGGCCTTGTCCAGGCCGGTGTCGGCGACGATGTCCCGCCACGGTCCGATCGCCGGGATCCCGGCCCGGACGCAGCCGTCCACCGCCTCGGCAAGGGTCCATTTCTTGGTGGTGGCAGTGTTTAGTGACAACCGCGAAAAGTCGCTCATGCGCCCACTCCGTTGATGCGAAGGTAGTCGGACATCCGGAAGGCGGCCAGCGCGGGATCGCGCAGGAGCCCGGCTTGGTCGGCGAGTTCGAAGGTGCGTGCCAGATGGACCACGGAGCGGCCGGAATGCAGCCCTCCGACCATCTGGAATCCGGCCTGCTTGCCGTTGAGCCACGACATGAACGCGATCCCGGTCTTGTAGTAGAACGTCGGCGCGCTGAAGATGTGCTTGCCCAGTTCGCGGGTGGAGTCCAGGATGGCGCGCCCGTCCGCAGCGTCGCCGGCGTCGTACTTCTGCAGGGCGACCGAAGCGGCCGGGTAGATCGCGGCGAAAATTCCCAGCAGCGCGTCCGAGTGATGGCCGCCGTCGCCGTCGATCAGCTCCGGGTAGTTGAAGTCGTCACCGGTGTAGAGGCGGACGCCGTCGGGAAGAACTGCGCGCAGGGCAACTTCATGGGAAGCGTCGAGCAGCGAGACCTTCACCCCGTCCACTTTGGACGCGTGATCGCGGATGAGGCCAAGGAAGGTTTCGGTTGCTTCGGCAACGTCGTTCGAGCCCCAATAGCCGGCCAGTGCGGGGTCGAACATGGTCCCGAGCCAGTGCAGGATGACGGGCTGGTCCACTTCGCTCAGAAGCGTGGAGTAGACGTGCAGGTAGTCCTCGGGGCTTGCAGCCACTTTGGCCAGCGCCCGGGACGCCATGATGATGACCTTCGGCCCGGCTTCACTCACGACGGCGATCTGCTCGCGGTACGCGTCCAGCACGGCCTTGATGCCGGCGGGACCCTCGGGAACAGAGTCGAGGTCCAGCTGGTCGGTTCCGGCGCCGCAGGACACGAGGTCCTGGACGGTCTTGCCGGCGGTGGCGGCGTTGCCGGACGCCACCACGGAGGCCGCTTCGACGCCGGTTCGCTTGATGAGTTGTTGCGTCGCGGCCCAGTCCAGGCCCATGCCGCGCTGGGCGGTATCCATGGCATCGGCAACACCCAGGCCGTATGACCACAGCTCGTGCCGGTACGCCATCGTGGCGTCCCAGTCCAGGTGCGCCGGGGCGCCCGGGGTATTGTCGGCTGTCGCTTCCGGAATCACGTGCGCGGCGGCATAGGCGCGCCTGGACGTCAGCGGCGCCGTCGGCCTGGCCCACGACGTGGCCGGCTGCAACTTGTAGAGGCGGGTCCCGCCGTCGTGGTTTGGAAGAAGGAGGGAAGTCATCAGAGCACAATCTCCGGGATATCGATGGTGCGGCGCTCGTCGTTGGACTGCAGGCCGAGCTCGGCGAGCTGCACGCCGCGGGCAGCGGAAAGCAGGCCGAAGCGGTGCTCGCGGCCGGCGACGACGTCGCGCAGGAATTCTTCCCACTGGAGCTTGAAGCCGTTGTCCAGATCGGCGTTGGCGGGGACTTCCTGCCACTGGCTGCGGAAGGACTCCGTGACGGGCAGGTCCGGGTTCCACACGGGCTTGGGCGTGTGGGCGCGCTGCTGCGCGACGCACTTGTTCAAGCCGGCGACGGCGGAACCGTGCGTTCCGTCGATCTGGAACTCCACGAGTTCGTCGCGGTAGACTCGGACGGCCCAGGAGGAATTGATCTGGCCGATGACTTCGTCTCCGTCCGGGGTCTCGAGTTCGAAGATGCCGTAGGAGGCGTCGTCGGCCGTGGCCTTGTATTCCGTTCCTTGTTCGTCCCAGCGGGCCGGGATGTGGGTGGCGGTCTTGGCGTTGACGCTTTTGACCTTGCCGATGATGCCTTCCAGGACGTAGTTCCAGTGGCAGAACATGTCCGTTGTCATGCCGCCGCCGTCTTCCTTGCGGTAGTTCCAGGACGGGCGCTGCGCTGCCTGGACGTCGCCTTCGAACACCCAGTAGCCGAACTCGCCGCGGATGGAGAGGATGCGGCCGAAGAAGCCTTCGTCCACCAAGCGGCGCAACTTGACCAGGCCCGGCAGGTAGAGCTTGTCGTGCACAACGCCCGCCGTCACGCCGGATTCCTTGCCGATGCGGGCCAGTTCGATCGCTTCTTCCAGCGTCTCCGCCGTCGGCTTTTCAGTGAAAATGTGTTTCCCGGCGCGCATTGCCTTCTTCAGCGTCGCCGCGCGGAGGCTGGTCATCGACGCATCGAAAACGACGTCCACCGTGGGGTCGTTGATGACTGCGTCGAGGTCGGTGGACCACTCGGAGACTTTGTGGAGTTCGGCGAGTTCGCGGATTTTCGCTTCGTTGCGGCCCACGAGGATCGGTTCAACCTGGACGCGGGTGCCGTCGGCCAAGGTGAAGCCCCCTGCGTCCCGGATGGGGAGGATGGAACGCAGCAGGTGCTGGCGGTAGCCCATCCGGCCGGTGATGCCGTTCATGGCGATTCTTATGGACTTTGTTGCGGTAACAGATTCGGTGCCCATGAGTCCTTCTTCGGTGGAAAGTAAATGAAGTGGGAAAGCGCATTCCCAATGCATTCATGATGACACGCGGCTCCGGGTCTGGCAATCGCTTTCCCGGAGCTGGTCAGGACTGCAATAATCGAATGTTGCCGAAAGTGCCCGAGACCGAGGCTTTTGAAGAGGAGTTGTCCGTGACTGCAAGCACGCTGTCCGAAGTAGCCAAACTGGCCGGCGTCTCCCCCGCCACGGCCTCCCGGGTGCTCAACGGCTCTGCCAGGACGCCGGCGCCGGAGATCGCCGAGCGCGTCCGGCAGGCGGCCGACACCCTCGGCTACATCGCGAATGCCCAGGCCCAGGCCCTGGCGAAATCGAGCACGGGACTCATTGGCCTGATCGTGCACGACATCGCCGACCCCTATTTTTCCGCCATAGCGCAAGGCGTCCAGGCCGCGGCGCGGCAAGAGCGCCGGATGGTGCTCCTCGCCACAACCAACGGCACACCCGCCGAGGAGAAGGAGGCTGTCGCCGCCTTCGCTGCACGGCGGGCCGAGTCGATCGTCATCGCAGGATCTCGCTCAACACGTTCCGAGGACGCCCGCGCGAACACCGACCTAGCCGCCGAATTGGACCGCTACTGCCGCAACGGCGGGCGCGTGGGCGTCGTCGGGCAGGCGATTCTGGGCGTGGCCGAAACGGACAGCTACCGCACCATCACTGTCCCCAACGAGCAACTTGCGCGGGATCTGGCGCGGGATCTGGCGCGTACCCACAAGGGGCCGTTCGTCATTGTGGCCGGGCCGGAGGGGCTGACCACTTCTGATGAGCGCGTCATGGGATTCCAACGAGGCTTGTCCGACGCCGGCCAGCCCGCCGCGGATATTGTGCACGTTGCGTTCAACCGGAACGGCGGTTTCGACGCCGGCATTGAACTGGCCTGGCGGATCAAGGCGTCCGACCGATCGGCGCCGGATCAACGCTTGTGCATTTTCGGCACGAACGATGTCATGGCTATCGGTGTGGCCGCCGCATTGAGGGACCAGGGCCTCAGGGTCCCCCACGACGCAAGTCTCGCAGGGTTCGACGACATCGAATGGCTCCGGGACTTCCGGCCAGCGCTCTCCACCGTGAGCCTGCCACTGGAAGAAATCGGGCGGCTTGCAACTATGGCGACCCTTTCCAACGACGACGGCGGTGCGGCCGCCGTCGTCGGGAGCGTCACCCTCCGCAGGAGCACGGGTTCGCCCTAGCTCCCTGGGTTCGGGGCAGCTCCATCGACGACCCGATCACGCCGGGCCGAGAGTCCGCCCTTGTGACCGGCGCAACAAATCAGCCTTGACAGCGGGGGCGGGCGGGTGTCTCATGGAAAGCGCTTACCAGTTGGGAAAGCGCATACCAAGCGGAAACTCAGTCCGATTCTTGCGAGGCGCCGCCCTCCTACTGGAAACCAGGCCCAAAGACGGGAAGGCCCTTCCAGTGGCCCAAAACGACTTGTCCAAAGGAGGACAATATGAAGATCGACGCGAGCAGGCAGCGGAGTTCAACCGGACCGCGACCGTCCAGCCCCACAAGGAAAGCGGCAGCCAGCGGCTGGATCGGCAGCGCCCTTGAGTACTACGACTGGTTCATCTACGCGCAGGCTGCTGCGCTCGTCTTCCCTGGCGTCTTCTTCCCCTCGGGAAACCCGACCGTTGCACTGATCGCTTCGCTCGGCACATACGCCGTGGGCTATGTGGCTCGCCCGATTGGCGCCTTCGTCCTCGGACAATGGGGCGACAAGCACGGCCGGAAGAACGTCCTGGTCCTCGCCATGCTGATGATGGGCGCGTCGACCTTCGCCGTCGCTTTGTTGCCGACTTATGGCCAGGTCGGGCTTCTGGCACCTGTCCTCCTGGTTGCCGTCCGGCTCATCCAGGGCTTCGCGGTGGCCGGCGAGCTGAGCGGCGCCAGCGCCATGATCGTGGAGCACGCGCCCTTCGGCCGTCGGGGCTTCTACGCAAGCTTCGCGCTCCAAGGAACCCAGGCCGGACAGATCATTGCCGCGGCTGTCTTCCTACCGCTCTCCGCCGCGCTCTCCAATGAAGCGTTCAAATCCTGGGGCTGGCGCATTCCCTTCCTCCTCAGCGCCCTTGTGGTGTTCGCCGGGTACATGATCCGCCGCCGGGTCGAAGAAACGCCCATCTTTACTGAGGAAAAGGCGCACCAGGAGATCCCGAAGATGCCGATCGTCCGCGTTCTGCGGGAAAGCGGCCTGGACGTGGTCCGGGCAGTCTGCATGACCTTGGTCAACGTGGTCGGCGTCACCGTCGCAGTCTTCGGTGCAGCGTATGCCACGCAGCCGGGTTACGGCGTCGCAATGAGCACAACTGTATACCTCTGGATCCCGGTCCTGGCCAACGTCGTCGCACTCGCCCTGATCCCTTTGTTCGGAGATCTGTCGGATCGGTTCGGCCGCCGGCCGTTGATGATCTTCGGCTCGTTGAGCTCGGGCGTGCTGGCCTACGCCTACCTGTACGCAGTGAGCCAGAACAACGTCGTGCTCACGATCGTCCTCTCGATCATCATGTGGGGCACGCTGTACCAGGTCTGGAATGCAACCTTCGCCAGCTTCTTCCAGGAGCTCTTCCCCGCCCGCACCCGCGTCACGGGCTTCGCCATCTCGCAGAACATCGGCCTCGTCATCACAGCGTTCCTGCCGAGCATCTTCGCGGCAATCGCCCCGCCCGGTTCCTCGAATGTTCCCCTCGTTATCGGGTCCATCTGCTTCGGAATCTGTATCATCGGCGCCGTAGCCGCCTGGTCGGCCCGTGAAACCTACCGCATCCCGCTCAATCAGCTGGGCACGGCGAACGCGACGCCGGTTGCACGCGAGGAGTACCGCCAGCTCCGGAGTGGCGCCCGGTAACCCAAGCGATTTGCGGCGAATCGCCGCCCTTGAATGAAACGATTCACAGAAGAGGAGAGAATCCACATGCGCGCCTGCTTCCGTTCCTCGGTCAAACCCAGCCAGATTCCCGAATATCGACGCCGGCACGCGGCCGTGTGGCCGGAGATGCTCCGTGAACTCAAGGCGGCCGGCTGGAACAATTATTCGTTGTTCCTGGCCGACGACGGGCTGCTGGTGGGATACGTGGAGTGCGACAATTTCGACGCTGCACGTGCCCGAATGGCCTTAACCGAGGTGAATGCCCGTTGGCAGGCGGAAATGGCGCTCTTCTTCGAAGACGACGCACGGTCGCCGGACCAAGGCTTCGTCCAACTCATGGAAATATTCAATCTGGAGGACCAATTGTCCGGGGGGTAAGGCGAAAGCCGTCAAACGATCGCGGAAACCCCCGTCACGGCCCGGCCCACGATGAGCGAGTTGATCTCGAACGATCCTTCATAGGTGTAGATCGCCTCGGCATCGGCAAAGATCTTGGCCATCCGGTAATCGGTCACGATGCCGTTCCCGCCCAGGATGGACCGGCCCATCGCCACGGTTTCGCGCATGCGGGCACTGCAGTACGCCTTGGCCAGGGCCACTTGGGCCATTTGGGCTCCGCCGTGCCGCACTCCCTTGCTGTCCGTGTAGATATCCTCCTGCAGCTGGGCGATCCGCACCATCATCCCCATGCTGGCCACGGCATTTCCGAGCATGTCCACCAATTGCTGCTGGATGAGCTGGAACTTCGCCAGCGGGCGGCCGAACTGCTGGCGGTCAAGCGCATACTGGCGGGCGACGTCGAATGCCGCCAACTGCTGTCCCACGGCCTGCCAGGCCACCATGAGCCGTGATCCGCGCAGCAGGTGGTTGGTGTCCGTGAAGCTGTTGATTCCGGAAAAACGGTCCGCCTCGGCAACCCGGACGTCTTTGAGGACGATGTCAGCGTTTTGCACCGTGCGCAGGGCGATCTTGTTCTCGATCTTGGTGCGGGTCACGCCGGGGAGCGTGCCGTCCACGATGAAACCGCGAATAGCGCCGTCGGCTTCGTCCCGGGCCCAGACCAGCATGTGGTCGCAGAACGTCCCGTTGCCGATCCATCGTTTGGCGCCGTTCAGCACCCAGTAGTCGCCGTCGTCGTCGGCTCCCCCGGCGACCCGGCGGGCCACTGTCTGCAGGCCGCCGGCCACGTCGGAACCGTGGTCCGGTTCCGTGAGCGCAAACGCTCCGGTGGTCCGCAGATTGGAGGCGTCGTCGAGGTAGCGGTCCTGCTGGTCCTTGGAGCCGAACTCGTACAGCGCCTCGATGAAGAGGTCATGGTGGACCATGAAGAACGTGGCAATGGACGTATCCACGCGGGTCATTTCCGCGATCACGAGACCTGCGAACAGGTTGCTGTAGCCGCGGTGCGTGGGGGTGCTCAGGCGAAGGGCCGCGAGTTTGGGGAGGATGTGGGCCGGGAACTCGGCCTTGTCCCACCAGTCCTTGGCATAGGGCGCGATTTCCGTGGCCAGGAATTCCCGGAGCTCATTGAGCTTGCGCTGTTCCTGCACGCTGAGGAGCGATTCGAAATCGAAAAAATCCGCCCCGGGCAGCTCGGGAGGGGAACCATTGGAACCCTTGGAACCGGCCGCGTGTTCGACGGCCGCCGCCAGCTTGTGCGTCTGGCTCACTTCGGTGCCATCCGGATAGCGCCGTCGAGGCGGATGGTTTCGCCGTTGAGCATGGCGTTTTCCACGATGTGCGCCACGAGGTTGGCGTACTCGGCCGGGCGGCCAAGCCGGGCGGGGTGCGGTACCTGCTGGCCTAGGGAGAGCTGTGCGTCCTGGGGCAGGCCGGCCAGCATGGGTGTTTCGAAGATGCCCGGTGCAATGGCCACGACACGTACAAGCGAGCGCGCAAATTCACGGGCCAACGGCAACGTCATCGCCGCCACGGCTCCCTTGGACGCCGCATACGCAGGCTGCCCGATCTGGCCGTCGAAGGCTGCCACGGAGGCCGTGTTGATGATGACGCCGCGTTCCTCGCCGCCGAGTTCGGTAGACGCGGGCTCGTTCCGGGCCATCGCGGCGGCAGCCAGGCGGATCACGTTGAAGGTGCCCACGAGGTTGATCTGGATGACCCTGTTGAAGTTCTCGAGCGGCAGCACGCCGTCTTTGCCGAGGACTTTGCCCGGGGTTGCGACGCCGGCGCAGTTGACGAGGATCCGGAGCGGGCCCAGCGCGACGGCAGTGTCGACGGCGGCCTGCACTTGTTCTTCATTGGTGACGTCGGCGGGGACGAACACGGCCCTGCCCTCGGCCCCCGAGGCATTGAGTTCGGCAGCGAGGGACTCGCCCGGAGAAGAATGGAGGTCAAGAAGCACCACCGATGCTCCGGCGTCGAGCAATCGCCTTGCGGTTGCGGCCCCCAAACCCGAAGCCCCGCCGGTTATCAACGCAACTGCGCCCTTGATGTCCATTCATCCTCCTCGATGCAGAACCAAAATCCGTTAATGAATGTTAACTGAATCACTTTGATTGTGCACTGGGGAGGGGCTTGCGGCCAAGCACACGGCGTTAGGCTGTCACCATGTCCGCCCCCGACGCGCAGCAGCGCACCCCCGGAACAACGGATTGGGCCGCGCGAGCCGACCACGCCGCACGCTCGGTGACCCGGTATTTCGGGCGGCGCCTCCTCTTCCTTCCCGGAACCCACCTCGCGGCGCCGATCCGGCCCTCCAGCCGGTTTCCGGGTCAACCGTGGAACTACTGGTGGCAGGCGCACTACGTCGATTGCCTCGTGGACACCGGGTTGCGCGAACTGGCCTCGGGAGCAAGGTTCGACGGCGGTGATCGCCCGAGCGCTGGCCGGTTGGCTTCACGCCTGGTCACCACCATCCGCTTGCGCAATTTCCTTCGCTACGTGAACAGCTATTACGACGACATGGCCTGGCTAGCCCTCGCCACGCTGCGTCTGGACGCCTTGGCCGAGCGGGTGCACAAGCGGGGCCGACGACGCAACGCCCGGTTGCAGAAAAGCCTCTCTACGCAGTTCGAGTCGGCCTCCACAGACGACATGGGCGGCGGCACTTTCTGGAGCACCAAACGCGATTTCAAGAACACCCCGGCCACGGCGCCCGTGGCCTTGCACTTCGCCCGGACAGGCAAGCGGAAGCGGGCCCAAGGGCTCCTGGACTGGCTCAACACCACGCTCTTCGAACCCAGCCGAGGCCTGTACCTCGACGGCGCTTGGATCAAGGAGGGCAAGCTCGCCCTCGCGCAGGAGGTCTACACCTATAACCAGGGCCCTGTGCTCGGCGCCTTGTTGGAGTTGGGTGGAGATGCGAACCTGGCCCGCGCAGCCGCATTGGTGGGCTCGGTGGCCGAGCATCTGACCGTCTCCGGACTGGACGGCCCAGGGAAACTGGTTCTTCGCGGCGAAGGCACCGGCGACGGCGGCCTCTTCACCGGAATCCTCGTCCGTTACCTCGCGCTCGCCGCCGCCGACGCGCGGTTGCCCCGCGTTGCACAGGCGACCGCGAGCCAGCTCGTGCTCGATACCGCGGAGGCTCTGTGGGCGGGACGGACGATGCGCACCGACGCTGCCAACCGGATATCCGGAAACGACGACGACGACGACGACGACGGCTGGCTCGTCTTCTCGACGGAACCACAGCGCCCCGCGGCCGAGACCTACGCGCCGGGCACCGCCGTCGAACTTTCCACCCAGCTGCAGGCGTGGATGGTGCTGGAAGCCGCCGCGCGCGTCCAATAATTGTCGGTGCCGGGGCCTAGTCTGGAGCTGTGAACCCGATCCCGAGCCCGATACCTGTCACCGTGGTCGGTGCGCCGCCGGAATGGTGGCAGATCCTTGGCGCGCTCAGCCCGCTCGCCGTCCTCGTCGCGGCAATCGTTGCGGCGATCGTCGGCCTCCTGTCCCTGCGGCAGAAGGCCCGGGCGGACAACCGGTCCGAATGGTGGCGCCGCGCTCAATGGGCCCTCGACGCGTCCCTGTCCCGCAGCCGCTCCGAGGCCGAAATGGGCCAGAAGGCCATCGAGATTCTGGGCCACAGCGAGCTCGCGTCGCGGGAGGAACTCGCGCTCCTCAAAGTCGGCACTGAGGATGCGCTCCTGGCAGCCGCAACGGCATCCGAAACCCGCGCCGTCGTCTCCTCCCAGCGTCCGGCCTCGGTGGGCGCCGAGGATCGCAAGGTGCAGATCGCCGCTGCCAAGGCCAGGGTCACCCTCGACAAGCGGCTCGGGGAAGACACGCCAGGCTGGATCGTTGCGCTGTCGGCCGGGAAGCCCGAGTAAGTCCCCGGCTATTCTGCTACCACGGGCTTTTTCTTCTGCGGATACGGCGTCTCCTGCCGTGCCAACATCTCGACAAAACCGGCGATCTTCCTAGCCCGGGTTTCCGCCCTCTTCACCGAGTTGGTGCGGTAGATCAGGGCAAAGCGGTTGACCGCCGTCAACGCATCGAACATCGCCTGGGCCTCGGGAACGGCGGCGATCGCGGCCGCGAGATCCTCGGGGACTTCCGCGTCCGCCTGGCCAACGTAGGCAGCTTCCCAACGCCCGTCCGCCTTGGCGCCGTCGACGGCGGCCCATCCGGCCGGGGTCATCTTGCCCTCGGCTTCGAGGCGGGCGATGTGGCCCACGTTCCGTTTGGACCAGGGGCTTTTGGGGCCGCGGCGGGTCATGCGTTGGAAGACGCTTTCGTCGTCGCGCCTTCTGCCTTGGCCGTCGATCCAACCGAAACAAAGCGCCTCATCCAAGGCAGCGGCATAATCCAGTTCCGTCACCTTGCCGCCCTTCTTGTGCAGCACGAGCCAGACGCCAGGGCTATCGGCACCGTTCTTTTCGAGCCAGGACCGCCACTCGGCAGCATCTTTGACGATCAGTTCTTCGAGTTCAACAGCCATGGGCCCATTCTGGTGCCAGCTAGGCTGTGGCGAAAGCCCACTCAGCTGCCGGAGGATCCATGCTGCGCGTCCGCCCCATCCAGTTCACGTCCGACGTCGCCGGCTGGAAGCACCTTCTTGGCGCGCTAGGCCTCGTGTGCGTCGGGGACCACGGCGACTGGGTGGAGTTCGACGCCGGCTCGGGCCGCGTGGCCTTGCACAGTACCTCCGCTGACTCGCCCGACGACGGAACTACAGTATTCGGCGTCGAGGTCGGAGACCTGGCGGAGTTCGCCCGACGCACCGTGGCCGACGGAACGCGCGCCGAACTTGTCGACGCCGATCACGGGCAGGCGGTCCGCGTCACCGCCGAGGACGGCTTCACGTTCCTCGCCGACAAGGCGAGCAGCCGAACGACGAGCCCGGACGCGGACCCGGGGCTCGCCGTCGTCGGGACCTGGCTCACGCCTGATGTGCCCGGGGCCGCGCGGGAATTGGGCAACATCGGCGCGCGGCCGCGGCGGGCGTCTCCGGACTTCGCGGATTTCAGTACGAAGAACGGCGGCATCCTGTTGGTCCTTGAGTCTCCGGAGACAGCCGCGGGAGGCCTCGCTTTCGAGTACGACGGCGACCCCGCAGCCCTTGAGGCCCGGCTCGCGGCCGCCGGACTCAAGGCAGCCCGGGCCGGCTCGGTCCTGTCGGTTGCTGGCCCGCGCGGCGGAACCATCAGTGTGACCCAGGGCCGCTAACCCAACGCCCGCTCACCTCTGCGGGCCCTCCCCCCAACGCCCGCTCACCTCATCTAAGCGCGGGATCCCATGTTGGCCGCATACGTGAGGGAGCGTCGCTCAATTCGACGACATACGTGAGCGAGCGTCCCGGGTTGGGCTCGACGCAATCCTCGCTGTCTGATTCGTACGGCATGGAACGGCATGGGATGGGGTAGAACTTAACCATGAGTGTTCGTACCCCTGACCCGTACTCCGGCTGGCTTTCCGATGAAGACCTCTTCGAAGCCCGCGGCCGCCTCCCCATGGTTTACGTGGAGGCGGTTCCCGTGCGTCTGGATCCGCTCGGATTCGTCAACGAGGTAGGTACCCTGCTCCAGGGCGACGCCGACGGCACCATGGTCCGTTCCTTCGTGTCCGGCCGCGTGCTGTACCGCGAAACAATCCGCGCCGCGCTGCTGCGGCACATGGAAAAGGACCTAGGCCCGCTGGCATTCCCGCAACTGCCCGTCAGTCCGGTGCCGTTCACGGTGGCCGAATACTTCCCGGCGCCGTCGCAGACCGGTTTCACGGACGACCGCCAACACGCCGTGTCGCTCGTCTACGTCATCCCGGTCACGGGCGAGTGCGAACCGCGCCAGGACGCGCTTGAGCTGACCTGGATGACTCCGCAGGAGATCTTGAGCGACGACGTCCAGCAGGAATTCAGTGGCGGCCGTGGCAATCTGGTGCGCCAGGCTCTGGCTTTCGCCGGCGTCGGACAGTAGCAGCGCTGCGGACAGTAGCGGCGGGCAGTAGCCACCTCCCCGATTTGTCGGGCGGGTTTTATAGACTGTTGGGCGGACCCCAAGAGAACCAAAGGACTTCCGATGACTCACAGCCCGGCCGACCAGCAGTATCGTGAAAAGCAAGCTGGGGCCCTGCAAATCGGGGACCACGTGTTCCTCCCTGGGGATGGTCCCGCGGAGCAAATCACGCACATCGAGATCGAACTCGACGATTTTGGCGTGCCTGCGCTCATCCTGGTGACAACAGCCGACGGCGGGAACGTACGGATCGCGATCGGGTCCAGCGTCCCGGTGGGAGAAGCCGCCGTTCCCGACGACGTCGACGCCGTGGCGGAGGAAGATCCAGCCCCGCTGGAGGAACCGGACCCCGGTGACGCGCCCGACGCCGTTACCTCCGACGGCGGTGACTCACCCGATGAGGGGGTTCCCGCCGTCGTCGTGCCTCCTTTGCCCGCGCTGGCACCGACTGTCAGCCGAGCGGCAGGGCCGGATCCTGCGCAGCTCGCGCTGATCCCCGAACCGACAGGCTCGCCCGAGGACGTCGTGGCCGCCGCTGCGGAAGTACACCCTGGCAGGAACGGCGTGGCGGTGTTGAGCGAACGCCTCGTGAAGGGGATCAACACGAAGTCGGGAAGCTGCTTGCGGGATCTGAGCGACCTGGCCCACGATCTCTTCATCGAGCTGCGGGATCCGGACCACGCCCTCGCGGTGGCCGATATCCTCAACGTGCTCCCCTACGACGGAAACCGCGATCGCTGGATGTCCGTTGAACGTTCCCTTGCACTTTCCAGCTTCATATGCCGTGAACTCGGCCAACCGGAACGCGCGGACGTCTACGACCAGCTCCTTCAAGCTCCGGACACGGTGGAAACCGACCCGTTCAAGGCCAGGATCGCCGCCAAAGTGCGCCAGCGCGCGCTCAACGAACCGAACCTGTACGACAAGGAAATCTTCCGCTCCATCGACAACGGGAACCGCGATGCCGAGCGCGAATGGCGGTTGCTCAGGCTCGAAACCCTGCTGTTCCTCCGCTCACACGGTGGTTCGAACACCATCGGCGTGGGCGAACTCGATCACCGGATCGCGAATGAACTCGAGGCGGTCCGGGCTTAGGCGCTATCGGAGGATTCCGCAAGACCTGTCGCGTTCGCTCCAACGGCGGTAGATTCGGGCCATGACGAACAATCTGAGCGTTGTTGTTAATGCCGACGCGCAGCAAGTTTGGACTTCGCTGCGCGAACCGTCGCTCGTAGCTCAGTGGCACGGCTGGGAGGCCGACGAGCTTGGCGACGAAATCAACCAGATCTACTTCACCGCCAACGTGGTCGAGGGTCCCGACCACACAAGCCTCACCGTGAATGGCGGGGACGTCTTCGAACTCACCCCGGTCAGCGGTGGCACCGAGGTCCGTGTGACCCGGGCCGCCCTGGATCACGATTCCGAATGGGCCGCGTGGGACGAGGACATCACCCAAGGTTGGCTGACGTTCCTCCACCAGCTCCGATTCGCCCTGGAACGCCATCCGCATGGGCACCGGCGTACGCATTTTGTTTCCCTGCCCGGCGGTAGCGGCTCCGGCATCCAGAAGCTCGGCCTGGCCGACGTACCGGCACCTGGCGAGGAATACTCGCTCACGCTTCCCACGGGCGAGTCCCTCACCGGCAGGGTCTGGTTCCGGAGCAACCACCAGGTAGGCCTCACCGTGCACAGTTACGCGGACCACGGGGACGGGCTGTTGATTGTGGCTGACCAGCCGGTGATTCCGGAGAAGAGGCCCGACGGCGGCACTATCGTGATCGCTTCGACCTACGACCTCGGCGCGGCCAGCCTGGAGTCGATCCGTTCCCGTTGGGACGGTTGGAAGGCTGAGAACTACCCCTCAGAGGTGCACTCGCACTGACGATTCTCGCTCCAGGGCTGGCAGACTGTAACGGTGCCAGCCCATTCTTCCATGCCTCATTCCGGGTCCAGCTCCGAGTCCAACCCGTCCGTGCTCAGGGCTGCCCAGCAGTCCTCGTTTTCCTTCGAGGTGGGTGCGCGGCTCAGCGAAACGCGCCCGCCGTCGTCGGGCCTTGTGAACGCCGACGGCGGCAAGCGCGGAGAGTTCCTGGGTAGAACCGGCACTATCACCACACCGCACGGCCAGATCCAGACGCCGGCGTTCATCGCCGTCGGGACCAAAGCCACGGTAAAAGCAGTTCTGCCCGAATCCATGAAGGAGCTCGGCGCGCAGGCTTTGCTGGCCAACGCCTACCACCTGTACCTGCAGCCGGGGCCGGAGATCCTGGACGCGGCCGGAGGGCTCGGTGCGTTCATGAACTGGGACGGACCCACGTTCACGGACTCGGGCGGATTCCAGGTGATGAGCCTCGGTTCGGGATTCAAGAAGGTCATCGACATGACCTCCGTTGACGCGTCCGGTCCTGACGACGCCGTGGCCCCGGGCAAGGAGCGGCTGGCGCATGTGGACGAGGACGGCGTCTGGTTCAAGTCGCACTTGAACGGGGACCGGCACCGATTCTCGCCGGAAATCTCCATGCGGGTGCAGCACCAGATCGGCGCCGACATCATGTTCGCCTTCGACGAGCTGACCACACTGCAGAACTCCCGGGGCTACCAGGAGGAATCCCTGGAGCGCACGCGACGCTGGGCCGAGCGCTGCGTGGTGGAGCATGAGCGGCTGACAGCTTCACGGGTGGGCAAGCCGTACCAAGCCCTGTTCGGCGTCATCCAGGGGGCGCAGTACGAGGATCTTCGTCGCAAAGCCTGCCGGGACCTTGGCGGCATGCCGTTTGACGGTTTCGGCATCGGCGGCGCCTTGGAGAAGGAGAACCTCGGCACCATCGTGCGTTGGTGCAACGAAGAACTTCCCGAGAACAAGCCCCGCCACCTCCTGGGGATCTCCGAGCCCGACGACATCTTCACGGCCATCGAAAACGGCGCCGACACCTTTGATTGCGTCTCCCCCACCCGGGTGGCCCGCAACTCGGCCTTTTACACTCCTACCGGCCGGTACAACCTGTCCGGAGCACGCTACAAATCGGATTTCGGCCCCTTGCAGGACGGTTGCGATTGCTACACCTGTGCCAACTATTCGCGCGCATACATCCACCACTTGTACAAGGCCCATGAGATGGTCTCGGCCACGCTCATCTCCATCCACAACGAGCGCTTCGTGGTGAAGATGGTGGACGACGCCCGCCTCGCCATCGAATCCGGGGACTTCTTCGAGTTCAAGGCCGAGACCTTGGGGCGGTACTACTCGTAGCCCTCCCCGTCGCTTCCCGTCGGGGAGCCCCCTCAGGGACGGTCCGCCGTCGTCACGCCGATCACCAGGAGCACCACATTGAGCACGACGGCCGGCGTCACCAGCAGTTCCGGGGCGTTGAAGAGCATGCCCAGGGCCAAAGGTGCCAGGGCGAAGAGGCACAACACGTAGCCTCGGATCCTGGTTCCGAGCATGGCCGGTCCGCTGCGTCCAAGCTGCATCAGGTACACCAGTTTGGTCAGGTCTTCCTGCTGGCGGAAGGCCCGTCGCAGCATCCCCGCTCCCAAACCGCCGCCTGCCGCCGCGCCCAGGACAAGGAGCTCCACCCGGAAGCCGCCGGCCAGCACGAAGAATCCGGCAGCCGCCGTCGTCCACACCCCCATCAGCATGACCGGCAGCGCGACGTGGACCCAGCGCGAGGCTGTCCTGGAAATCGGCAGGAGTGCGTCGAGGCTGGGGGCCATGCGCAACTGCCAAAGGGGCCCGGCCGCCGCTGTGGACGAGAAGATCGCCGCGGCGAGCAGCACGGGAAGCAGGATGATGGGCGAATCGAACGTCCGAACCAGCCCGGTCAGGGGAACGACTGCGAGACCCAGGCCCCAGCGCCACAGCCGGCCGGGCTGACGGGCGAGTACGGTTGCCTCCGCGTGGAAGAGCGCGCCCGCTGCGGTGCGGGGCGTGCCCGGGAGCTTGACCCGGCTTCGCTTGCCGCCGCTGGAAAGAGAGGCACTGAGCTCCCCGGTGTCCATGAGCGTCAGCGCAGCCTGGACATGTCCCCTCGCGGACCCGGCCTTGAGCAGCGAGGTCGTGCGGACGCTGGAGAGCTTGTTCCGCATGCCGAGCGCCGAGGCGACCAAGGCGACAGCAGGGGCGACGGCAAAGATCCAGCTGCCGTGAAGCGTCCCGAACAGCATCGCGCCGAGTGCCGCCGAAGCCGCTCCCAACAGCCAGCTCATCGGTCTACCTTGCCCAGCCACCGCCCGTGTACGTGTCTGGGCGAACGCAGCCAGCGCGAGAATAGCCGCGCCGGTGAGCGCCCCTGCCAGGACGCGCCCGGCAAACACCACTGCATCCGAACCACTGATGACCGCGACAGGAATGGTGGTCAGGGCCCCGACGACGGCGGCAGCCCCGACTGCCCGGCGCAAGGACCGGGCCAGGAGGGGTTCGCGGTTGATGGCCAGCGAGTACCACCAGTGCCGCTGATTCGCCGTGATGGCCAGTGGCCCGAGCCTGCCCGCCACCCAATAGGCGGCGAGGCCCAAGAGCCCAAACCCGGCCACTAGACCGTATTCGACAGGAACCACGCCGTAGCTGGTCGAAATCAGGTGGCCGCCGAACCCATGCTCCGCTGCGGCAGTGAGCCCGTTGAGGAGGCCGATGGCGTAGATCAAGCCGACGCCGAACGTCAGGAATTGGATGTACAGCTCGTTGAGCCTGGAAAGCAACGACTGGCCGCGCGGACGAATGACCTTGCGGGTAGCTCTCTCGGGGTCGAAGGCGACGAACTGCGGCTGCTCTACGGCAGCAGTGGACATGCTCACCGGCGAATCCTCGCCACGGCGTCGTCGGTACTCACCAAGCGCGCACCGCCGTCGTCGACTATTACCGCCCGGGTACACGCCGCTTGGGCGACGTCCGCATCGTGCGTGACCATCACGACGGCGGCACTCTTCTTGGCAGTCTTGGCGATCCGCTGCGCAAGCAGGCCGCGCATGCGGGTATCGAGCCGCTGCTCCGGTTCGTCCAGGACCAGCAGTTCGAAGGGCCGGATGAACGCCGAGGCCAGGAGGAGCTTGCGGCGCTGTCCCGAGGAAAGTTGATCGGGAAAGGCGTCCGCCACGGTTTGAAGCTCGAAGAAGCCGATCTCGTCCTCCACAGCAGCATCCGGGTTGGCGAGTCCATGGCCGCGGGCCACCAAGGAGAGGTGCTCGCGGACCGTGAGCGAATCAAAGTAGGCATCCTCGTCCAGCAGCACCGAAACCTTGCTGCGAAAAAGGGCCGAACGGTCGTCCGGCATCAAGCCAAGCACGTGCGCCTCGCCCTCAATGGCGGCCTGTGCGCCGATCATCGTGCGGAGCAGTGTGGACTTGCCGGCACCGTTTTCGCCCACCATCCCAAGCACCTGCCCGGGGAAAACCTCGACGTCGAGCGGCCCGCACACTGCGTGCTCTCCATAGCCTGCAACAAGATTCTCGGCCGTCAGCACGGCTTTTCCCAGCTTCATCCTCTGAAACTACCGGATTTCCCTGCGGTTCCCCTGAGCCGACAACGCCCGCTCACATATAGCGCGTCCCGGACCAACGCCCGCTCACATATATCGCGTCCCGGACCAACGCCCGCTCAGGCCCAGTAGCTGGGCTCGCGCTTCTTGATCCAGCCAATGACCAAGGACGTCACGGGAACAAGGATGTATTGGACACCGACCTTGTATACAAAGCCCACCAGCACGTAATTGACGAAGCTTCCGAAGTCCGTAATGCCGATGACCGAGGCCGCGATGCTGCAGAAGATGAGCGTGTCCACGAATTCCCCCACCCCGGATGAACCCATGAGCCGAGCCCAGAGAGTTCTCTCACCCGAACGGGCTTTCATCTTGACCAGGATCAGGGAGTTGATGGTCTGGCCGGCCAGGAATGCTAGAAGCGAAGCCAGGACGATCTGAGGAACCGGCCCCAGCGCTCCTTCAATGGCAGCCTGCTTGGCGTTGCCGTAATCGTCGTTGAAGCCAGGCAGCGCGATGATGATCCAGTAGCAGAGCGATGCGAATGCTGACAGTGCAAACGAGGTAATGATTGCTTTGCGGGCAACCTTGAATCCATAGATCTCACTCATCACGTCGCCAAGAATGTAGGCAAGCGGGAAGAGGAAAAATCCGCCATCAGTGATGATCGGGCCGAAGACGACCCCCTTAGCAGCGCCGATGTTGGACAGGATCAGCACGACGGCCATGCATGCCAGCATGATGCCGAAGTATGGGGAGCCTATTGACGCGAAGCGCGGCGCGGGTTTACTCAGGGTCTGGGATTCTGATGCTGACGTCATCGCTTGTCCGTTCGTAGTGGTTCGCGCAGGCGGCCGGAGTTGGCACGGCGCCCCGCTGTATTAGCACTGGTGGTGGACCCGCCAGCAAAACCGCGGAGCCTCCCCTATTCTCGCATCGAGGAATCGAGAATTGTCCGGAAACTCACCACCGCCCACAACCCTCCATCAGATCAAGTGAGCGAGCGTCCCGCCAAAACCCGATGTAAGTGAGCGAGCGACCCGCCAAAACCCGATGTAAGTGAGCGAGCGACCCGCCAAAACCCGATGTAAGTG